>CAYXUZ010000001.1:0-16590 GCA_964467705.1 uncultured Ardenticatenaceae bacterium
GCCGCAGGCTGCGTTGCACGGCTTGATCCAGGTGTTGGTGATGGGGGTGGTGGGTTGGGTGGTGCAACGCTCGCTGGCGCGAGCAATGCACCGGGACGGACATCTATTTTGCCGGTGACGGTGTGGGCGATGAGGGTGGTGCGGTATTCTTCAATCAGCTCGATTTCGCGTTGGGTGCGTTCGATGGCGGTGTTGATTTCGGCCGTTTTTTGTTCAATGTGCCGAACAATTTCATACTGCTCTGAAATGGGAGGTAACGGCACTTGAAAAGATGAGATTATCTGACAATTTAACGCTTCTTGATTTCCCCCTCTCCCATACTCACGTATGAATTCGTAAGATGCTAAAAGAAAGTAGTGAAGGTACTTCCCGTCTAGCCGATGGTTAGGGACAATTGCAGCTAAATTCTGATTTATACAAGCTTCAATTTCAAGCAATGCAGATAGCCCTCTTGTTTTTCCTTGTCCAATCATCCCAATAACTACAGCACCTTTGGGAACTAAAGATATAGAGCTTTCTGCAAGGGCTTTTTCGGTCACATACTCTGATGGTGTTCTCACAACAAAGTCATTTACTTTGCCACTGGAAATCCAGGGGATATTTCCTTCCCAATAATCAGGCCGATTACGGCTTGGAGTTGTACCGTTAAAGATTTTAGACACTCTGGAGAGTTTGATTTCCGTCCAATGAGCAGGAATGTCACCGAGCCAGTCGATACCGGAGGGTTTACATGCAACGGCCGTGTCCAATCCCTGTGTCACGGCCGTATTGATCACCACCTGCTTCTGCTCCTCCAACAATTCAATCAGCCGCCGCTTGTTGGTGAGGAATTGGTTGATGACGGCC
This sequence comes from uncultured Ardenticatenaceae bacterium, assembly GCA_964467705.1. Classification (GTDB taxonomy): domain Bacteria; phylum Chloroflexota; class Anaerolineae; order Promineifilales; family Promineifilaceae; genus CAADGU01. Next base: position 847 of record CAYXUZ010000001.1, read on the forward strand.
GTTTGCTCCTCCAAAAACGCCACTATTGCCGCTTGCTCCTCCAATGGGGGGATTGGCACAAGTAATTCAGCAAAATCGTCTTTGCGAACCGAACGGTCATATGTGGTCAAGCCTCTAATATGCCGATTGTACTCATCCACATAGATGTCACTCCGCATCAAGTAATGAAAGTATCTTGGCAAATAGTCGTCAGAAATGTCATAGACACGATAAGCAGGGCTGACAATTCCGTTTAACTCCGAAACTGCAATACTCCGCTTCATAACCCACATTGGATTGACAACCAACTGATTTGGTTTGACAACCATGTAAACCAGGTTTTGTTCTTCGGTGCGTTTCTGGGTTTCGTATTCGTATTCTTTGTATTTGATGCCATCGTAGGCCGAGAGGGACAGCATGGGCCTTTCAACATCATCATCATTCTTCAGATTCGACACCTTTGTAACCCATCGAAATTTCTCAACGCGCCAATGTTCGGGTACTTGACCAACCCAACCCGCCTCTGAATCTTTATAAGCTGGATACTTTTTCATCATAGGTTACGCCCCGGCAGTGCAAGGCACGCGCTTAAGGTTTTGGTCGGGAACGGCCGTTAGGCGCGTGCCTGGCACTACATGGTGACGGCCGTGCCTTGCACCCGCCAGGGTGCGCGGCACGACCCCAACCCAACACCTATCCCGGTAGTGCCTTGCACCCGCCAGCAAGGTGTTGGTCATTGTAGGGTAATATGGCGGGTGCAAGGCACTACTTGACGATCTTTTCCAACAAACCATCCGTCTCCACCTCCAACGCCCGAATGTCGGCTACAATCTCCTCAAGCGAACGCAACGGTTGATACTGGTAAAAATATTTGGTAAAGGAAATCTCATACCCGCGCACCGTCTTGCTCTCATCAATCCAGGCATCCGGCACATGGGGCAGCACTTCCCGCGCCATGTAATCAGCAATCGTCTCCGTCAAAGGTACATTTTCCGTATCACGCAGGTTGGGGTCTGGTTCATATTCACCGGGAGCAGTGCAAGGCACGCCCAAACCACCTTGCCCGATTGAGGCCCTTCCGGGCGTGCCTTGCACTACCGGCTCCGCCCCTTCATCCACCTCCGTAAAAACGTCCCACATTGCCTGTAACTGTCTGGCCGTCACCTTTAGCCCCTGCCCCTTCAACCATTTGTTAAACTGCCGCTTGACCACATTAAAATCAAAGTGGGCTTCACTTCCCACCACTGCTGCCAGTCCCTCGGCCAGGGCCGCCTCCCCCGGATTCTCCGCCTTGAAAGCAGCCAGCCGTTCCGGCGTGACGTGGGTTTTCAGGCGTAACGGCCGTTCCACCGTAATCTTGTGATACCCAAACTCTTCATTCGCAAATATCTGGCTGATGTCACTTTCGGCAAAGTCCAAAAAGGTATCCATGATCAGGCGAATGTGATCGGCCGTAAACTCACAATTTTTGCTGCCCAGATTCTTGCGCAGCTTCGTATACAATTCCCGCGCATCAATCAACTGCACCTTGCCCCGACGATGCTCCGGTTTACGATTGCTCAACACCCAGATATAGGTGGCAATGCCCGTGTTATAAAACATATTCAGCGGCAGCCCAATAATCGCCTCCAGCCAATCATTCTCGATGATCCACTTGCGAATATCACTCTCCCCTTGCCCGGCATCCCCCGTAAACAAAGCCGAGCCATTGTGAACATGGGCAATCCGGCTGCCACGCGGTGTATCCTTCATCTTCTTGAGCATATTAACCAGAAAGAGCAACTGTCCATCACTGCTGCGTGGCAGCCCCACCGTAAAGCGATGGTCAATCACCTCTTTCTTTTTGCCATCGTAGATGAAATCCTTATCCACGCTCCATGATTTGCCATAGGGCGGATTCGACAGCATGAAATCATACAGCATTCGCATAAAGGCATCCTGCCGCAGCGTGGAACCAAAGGCGATGTTTTCCGGGTTGCGCCCCTGGATGAGCATATCGGCCGTGCAAATGGCATACGTCTCCGGGTTCACCTCCTGCCCATACAGTTCTAACGATACCCGCTTGCCCCGCGCCTCGGCCAACTCCGTAAAATACTTCTCCGCCTCCGTCAACATCCCTCCCGAGCCACACGCCCCGTCATACACCAGATACGTACCGCTCTCAATTTGCTTCGCCACGGGCTCAAACAGTAAATGCACCATCAACTGAATGATGTCACGCGGCGTAAAATGCTCCCCTGCCTCCTCATTATTCTCCTCATTAAAGCGGCGAATCAACTCCTCAAACACATAGCCCATGCCCAAATTAGACAGCCCCTCATGTAGCACATTGCCCCGGCTGTCCTTCACGGGATGTATGCCCAGATTCATACGCGGCGAGAGGAACTTTTCCAGCAAGGGATAGAGGCGGTTGGCATCATCTAACGTTTCCAACTGGTTAAAAAACTTAAACTTGCGAATGATCTCCTGTACGTTGTCGCTAAAGCCATTTAGATACGCCGCGAAGTTAGCCTTGATGTGGCTGGGCGTGTCGTACAGCCGTTGCAATGTAAATTGTGAACTGTTATAGAAGGGGTAGCCCGTTATTGGCCGATATTGGGCTATGCCCGCCTCAATCTTGTTTTCCTCCAAAAAGTGGTGCATTTTCAACACCTCATCTTTGGTTGGTTCCAACAAAATATCCAGCCGCCGAATCACTGTCATGGGTAAAATCACGTCACGATATTTACCCCGCACATAGACATCGCGCAGCACATCATCGGCAATCCCCCATATAAAACTGACGATATTGTTATGGACAGTATGATTCATGGGTACTTTCCTTATTGGATGGCCTTCAATCATATCGGTTTTTTTCCAGATGGCCTATGTTTAGGAAACGGCCGTTAGCAAACGACACGATCACACGTCTAATTAACGGCCGTGAGCCTTACATACAGCGTCACGGCCGTGTCTGTCAGGCGTCAATGGTGGCTGGTTGCCCCACACTGGCAAAGAAGGTCTGCGCCAATTCGCCGCCCTCTGTGGGGGCAAGGGGCAACAGGGCAAAAAACATTAGTACATGTGTCTTGAATCCTAGCCGATAATTTCTGGTTTACTATAATGGTGACATATTTAGCAGAGCAGGACAGGCTAATGGATGATCCCTTGATTGGGCAGCATTTGGGAAATTATCGCATTGATTCGGTGGTGGGGCGCGGCGGCATGGCGACCGTCTATCTGGGTTGGGACGAGAGTTTGCACCGGCCGGTGGCCGTCAAGGTGATTGACGCCCGCTACCGCGACAACCCCGTTTACGCGCAGCGCTTTTTGCAAGAGGCGCGGGCCGTCGCTACCTGGCGGCACGAACACATCTTGCAGGTCTTTTATGCCGGGCAGCAGGACGACTGGTATTACTTTGCCATGGAGTATGTGGATGGCCCCGACCTGAGCAAAGTGATGAAACAATACGCCGACGCGGGCGAACTCATGCCCCACGACGATGTGCTGAAAATTGGCCGGGCCGTAGCCAGCGCCCTGGATTATGCGCACAGCCAGGGCATCATCCATCGGGATGTGAAGCCGTCGAATGTGATGGTTGCCAGAGACGGCCGTATCGCTCTGGCTGATTTTGGGCTGGCGCTCGATGCCCGGCAGGGGTCGTTTGGCGGCACGTTTGGTACGCCTCATTACATCGCCCCGGAGCAGGCGCGGAACTCGGCGACGGCCGTGCCCCAGTCTGACCTGTACGCGCTGGGTGTGATCTTGTACGAGATGCTCACCGGCGCGGTGCCTTTTGATGATCCCTCGCCCACCAGCCTGGCCGTGCAGCACCTGACCCAACCGCCACCACCGCCGCGCCAGCTAAACCCCAACCTGAACGCGGCCACCGAAGCGGTGCTGCTCAAAGCGTTGCAAAAACAGCCCGCCGACCGTTTCCAGAGCGGCGCGGCGCTGATGGAGGCATTGACAAACGCGCTGCAACAGGCCGAAGCCAACGAGCCAGACATCTTGCCGATCTTACCCGGCGCGGTGGCCGGGCCAGCACTTTCGCAGATGTCGGTGGCGGAGCGGGTGAGTCTGTACCTGCCGCCGCCCCCGCCGGCTGTGCAGACTGCCATGCGGACAGGTGGCACGCCTCCCTCACGGCCGTCTACCCGCCCGCCACTCACCCCCGCCTCGCCGATTGAGCCGCCGAAGTCTGACCGCCTGTCGCCTATTCCCGTTAAATGGCTGGCAATCGGTGGGGCCATTATGCTGCTGCTTTTGCTGGCGCGTGGATTTGTATTACGTGGTTTCGGCGTCAGCGATAGGCCAACACCTACGGCCGTGCCCGCGGCCACCGAACTGGCTGATGTCGCTGTTCTGCCCACCGAAACGGCCGTGATCGAACTGGCTACCGATGAGCCGCCTACGGCCGTTGTGCCCGCCGAACCATCACCCACTACGGGCGTAGGGGAAACGGATTTACAGCCAACGGAGACATCTCTGCCAACCACCGTGCCTGCTACACAAGCTCCCACCGAGCCGCCGACGGCCGTACCCACCACCGCGCCAGCAGCAAACCCCACCGCCACTCCTTCCGGGCCGCGTCTGGTCATGTTGTATGATCCCACCAGTTTCTATCTCTACAACCCAAACGCCAACGGTGTGCGCGTCAGCCAGATTCTCTTTGAATCGCTGGATGAAAACGGTAATCTGAGCGGTTACTGGTTTGAAGGGCAGCGGTGGGCACAGTTTTACAATCAGGTGGAGCAATTTGGCTGCGCCCGGCTGGAAATGACCAAAGTGGCGGGCTGGCTACGGCCGTCCCAATGCCGCGAATACAATTCCACCGTCACCCCGGAACAGGACGCCGATATTGTCTTTTGGGTGGCACGGCCCGGTGTGGCCGCTTTCCGCGTGGTGTGGCAGGGGCAGGAAATAGGGCGCTGCCCGGCCAACGCCTCTGCGGATGCCAGCCAATGTGAGGTCTATCTGCCGTGAGTGATCCCCTTATTGGCTTTCAGCTTGACGAGTACCGGCTGGAAAGCCTGCTAGGGCAGGGGGGCATGGCGCGGGTCTACCGGGCATTGGATACCGGCTTACACCGTTATGCGGCCGTCAAAGTGATTGACACCCCCCATCAACAAGATGAAGGCTACATTGCCCGCTTTGAACGCGAGGCGCGAGCCATCGCCGCTTTAGATCATCCCCATATTGTGACCGTTTACAGGTACGGCCGTGCCCAAAACCTGCTCTATCTGGCCATGAAATACATCGAGGGGGCCGACCTGCATACCATTCTCACCGGGTATGAACAGGATGGGCAGTTGATGCCTTTGCCGGAAGTGATACGGCTGCTGCGCGAGATGGGGTCGGCGCTGGATTATGCCCACAGTCGGGGTGTCATTCACCGCGATGTGAAGCCGTCTAATGTGATGGTGGATGGGCAGGGGCGCAGCTATATCACCGATTTTGGGCTGGCGCTGCTGGCGGATGTGGGCACACGCGGCGAAATTTTGGGGTCGCCGCTGTATATTGCCCCGGAGCAGGCCGTTTCCTCGGCCGGGGCGGTGCCGCAGAGTGATTTATATGCGTTGGGCGTCATCCTGTATCGCATGGTGACGGGGCAATTGCCATTTGTGCATGATGATTTGCTGGAACTGTTGATGCAGCACATGACGGCCGTACCCCCATCCCCGCGCACCATTCGCCCGGCGATCAGCCCGGTGTTGGAAGCGGTGCTGCTGCAAGCGTTAGCCAAAGAACCGGTGTCCCGTTTCCAGAGTGGGCAGGCGTTAGTTGCGGCTGTAGAAAATGCGCTGAAAGAGCCAACGGCCGTGCCCCTGATGGCCGCGTCTACTCTGACGATTGTAGATCGGGTGGCATTGGGCATGGAAACACTGCCGCCCATCCCCGCGGCCGTGACGCCGCAGATGCCCGCCTCGCCGCCAACCACCCCCTCGCCGCCGACCTCTGGTTCTGCATTTTCGTTACGCATGGTGGGTGGGGCGATACTCTTGCTGCTGATTGTGGCGGCGATATTCTTGTTTCGTGGCCGGTCTAATGAAGGAGATGTGGTGGCGGGTGAAACGGCCGTAGCTGCCACTTCGACGACACTCAGCACAGGCGTACCCACTGCCGCGACAGTTGAAGTGGTGGATGTGTCGTTGCCGGGTGAGACGGCCGTAGCAACAATCGTTCCATCGCCATCATCATCGCCATCGCCAGCCACACCATATGCCATACCACCTGAACCGGCAGCGGGAAGTGGAATCTACCTGCCCATGATTGCGGCTGCATTGCCCGCTTCACCGGCGCCGACTGTACCCACTGTTACGCCCATACCCACCGTCACCCCGGAACCAGTTGTGCAGAGTTATATAGTGGTTTTTGAAAATAAGGGGGAAACATTGTTTGCCACGAATGGCAGCGAGGGGCCAATTTCACTGGCGGGTTTAGAGATTGGACGGGGACGAAACGGCCGTGAGCGATTTAGCGATTGGCCGCCGAATATGTTACCGGCGGGCGCATGTTTGCATTTGAGCAGAAGGGAGAGGAACGCCACCGATGATTTTGACGGTACAGCCTGTTCGCAATTAAGCGGTGAACTATTGATTTATGATTGGCGGGAAGAGTTTACCGTCTGGTACAACGGACAGGAAATACAGACGTGTGATATTCGTGGCGAACGGGATTGTGTGGTTGTCTGGCAGCCATGACAGACAAAGACCTGACAGGTCTTGTGAACCTGTCAGGTCGTCAGGGATTACGGCTTACGGCCGGTCGAGCCAGAAGGTGTAGCTGCCGGAGCCACTATAAGAGTAAATACGCCAGGTATAATAGCCAGCGGTGCCATTGTAGCTGATGTATTCGGTAGAAGAGGAGCTAATGGACTGGGCTACCGTCACCCAACTGGAGCCGTTCCAGCGCCACAGGTACAGATCAAAGTCGGTACCACTGGGGCCTTGCAGCCAACCTTGATGATTGCCGGAAGCACTATAGTAATAGGTGCCGTTGGGATGGTAGTCATAGTCACCAGCGCCGCTCAAAGAGCCGTTGTATTGTTCACAATTGGTACAAGGCGCGGGATTTGGTGGCGGGGTTGGTGTGGGGTTGGGTGGTGGGTTGCCGCCAGTGAGCGTATAAAGAAGCAGATTAGGAGAACCACTGCCGATGCTGGACAAACGGCCGCTGGTGGCATTGTTGACGATGTTGTTCCGCACGGTTGATGGTGAGGCGCCGGGATTGGTTTGCAGGTAAAGGGCGGCTGCACCCGCGACGTGCGGGGAAGCCATGGATGTGCCGCTAATGGTATTCGTAGCTGTGTTGCTGGTGTGCCAGGCGCTGGTGATGCTGGAACCGGGGGCGAAGATGTCCAGGCAAGTGCCATAGTTGGAGAATGAAGAGCGGGCATCGCTGGAAGTGGTGGAACCAACGGTGATGGCGGCGGCGACACGGGCGGGCGAGTAGTTGCAGGCGTTGGCGTTGCTGTTACCGGCGGCGACGGCGTAGGTGACGCCATCATTGATGGAATTGTTCACGGCCGTGTCCAATGCCGATGATGCGCCACCACCCAGGCTCATATTGGCTACGGCCGGATTGGAGCCGGTATGATGTGACGTGACCCAGTTCACGCCCGCAATCACCCCGGAGTTCGAGCCAGAACCACTGCAATTGAGGACGCGCACCGCGTACAACGTCACCTGCTTGGCTACGCCATAGGTTGATCCACCCACCGTACCGGCCACATGTGTGCCATGACCGTTGCAGTCATTTGATCCGTTACCATCGCTGATGGCGGTGTATCCATGCAGAGCGCGGCCGCCAAACTGGTTGTGCGTCTGGCGGATGCCGGTGTCAATGATGTAGGCGGTTACTCCGGCGCCCGTCTGGTTGTAGGTATAGGTAGTGCTGAGGGGCAGGTCGCGTTGGTCAATCCGATCCAGCCCCCAGGTGGCATTGGTTTGGGTATCGTCAATCGAAACGACCTGATCGGCTTCGATAAAGGCGATGTTGGGGTCTTGCTGAATGGCTTTGAGGGCTTCTTCCGGCATGGTTGCTGCAAAACCTTCCAGGGCTGTATCATACGTAAACTGGATCGTGCCACCCATGCTTTCTACGGTGCTGGCAATGGATGTTTCCGTTAAATTATCTGTGCCCTTATTGAAAACCACAATGTATTGGCCGGGAATGGCCGTTGGGCTATCCTGATATAAAACTGGTTGTGGTTGGGCTACTGTATCTTTGCCCAACACGGGGCGATTATTTTGAACGGTGCCTGTGCCGGTTGTGGGCTGACCTAATACGGGCACGGTGATGGTAATGAGCAAAAGCAGTACCAGGAACAAAACAAACTTGTGCGATTTGCGGTTCATTTAGCTTCTCCTTGCATAAATCAACAACGAGTTTTCAACCCATTGTTTATTGGATGAATCCCTGATTTGTTGAAAATGGTCTCTCTTCTTCCTTCAACTATTTTCAGGGCTGCTATTATTTTGATTAATTGTTGAGCTTCCGGTGAAGGATCCCCTTCCACCCCGATTCTTTGCTGGATTTTGGTAACTAAATGCGCCCCCTACTATCGGTTAGATAATAGGGGGCGCGTTCACACGCCACCAAGCCAGAGGCATAAAGCCAGGTAAAGTGGCACGTCTTGATGAGTGATTGCGGAAGTGAAAAAATCTGAGTTGTTGTACACCCTTGCTTATTCTGTCCACTATTCCGCCTTTGGGAGATGGGGCGGATTGATAAGGTTTTAGAAACAATATCAGTCAACAGAATAAAAAAAGTTTTCTGCAATTCAAGAACAGTCGGGTGGCAGTGCGGTGACAGGGCCACACTTTTTGCCGTTCAATGGTTTGTTGAGCCGATTATGAATCAGGGCGGTGGGGGGAATTGGGATGTGCCGGGCACGTCGCCGTTTTCGATGTGGGGGATGCCGCTGTCGGTGAGGGTATGGCCGAAGCTGTCGGTAACGCGGAAGGTGTATGGCCCTGGCCCCATGCCGGCCGCTTCCACAAAGTAGTTCCATTCTTCACGCTGCACTTCGATCCATTGGCTGCCGTTCCAATACTCAAAGCGGGTGATAGGATTGCGGTGATTGCGAATTTGCACGGCCGTCCACCATTGATTACTGCCATCCTTGAAATGATAGACAATCGGGCCGTCTACAGGATAACTCACCAATTGCCAGGCGATGGGCACACGCCCTTGTGGCAGGTCGGCGATTTCGGCAAAGGCTTGCGGACTCATGTCCACGTCGCCCTGCGGACATTCCGGGCAGCGGTCTACAATGCGCACGATGACGCTGCCTTGCGGCCCGGTGACTTGCACATATGCGCCACAGAGGGCGGCATTGTTGTAGTCGGTGTGGTTCATGGCGGCGACCATCAGATTGCCGGGCGAGGCGGGAAAGCCGCAATTGCCCGTACCGTCGGCGTCATAATACGTGCCTTCGCCGCTGTGGATGGGGCCGAAGGGGATGGGTACGTTGGCGGGGCTGAGGACGAGGGGCAGATAGGCGCGGGGTGACAAACCATTGCCGGTGAAGTAAGCGGAGGCTGGGCTGAGCACAAGGAAGGTGATGAGAAGGAGGAGGGAGGTCACGGCCGTAAAGCCACCGATGAACAACGACATTCTTTTCATGGGGGCGAGTATAGCGGATAAAGGGTGAGGATTCTACGGTACTGTGGGTTACGGCCGTCTGGCAATCAGGATGTTATTCGCATTTGACTCAAAATTGAGGCAATGGTTGGCAATCGGCTAAAGGGGAACGTGGGCACGAACCGCCCAGGCCCGCGCCGTCAAGGAGATTGACCCATCGGCGGCAATGGGCAGGCGCTCTCTTATCTGGTCGCGCAAACGCATTCTTTCTGTTTCATCGAGGGACATGGCATAGGCAGGAGCCGGCCCCTGACCGCCAAGGAAAGGCTGCCAGAAGTCATCAAAATGTGCGAACCGCGTTGGTATATCAAAAGGGATCACTTCGATTTTTTCAAGTCTGGCGCTGGCAAACAACTTCTCCAGCGCCTCTGGACGGCACAGCGGGAAACGGACACCTTCATCTAACTTCGCCGCCTGCGGGTCAAGCTCCGTAGCCACATCCCAAAAGAAACGCAAAAGCTCCATCTTTCCGGCATAATCCCAAACATAGGCGGCAATCGTGCCGCCTCTGTCCGTGACGCGCATCATTTCAAGAAGCGCCGTATGTTGATCCGGGACAAAGTTCAATACCAATCCTGAGACCACCACATCTACCGACCCATCACCCAACGGAATGGTCGTGGCACTTCCCTGGCAAAGCTCGGCCCGATCTGCCAGATTTATCTTCGCAATTTGCAGAAATCCCTCTGAAGGCTCAACCCCGGCAATTGAAGCGGGTATACAACTATCTATGATCGCCGCGCAGAGCGCCCCTGTGCCGCATCCCACATCCAGCCATCTTCGCTCCGGCGGAATGTTTAACCATGAGAGAAATAGGGGCGCGATCTGGCGGCTCCACCGGCCAATATATTGCTCATACAGCGTGCCGCGCTCCCAGGTATCGGAAAGTTGGTTTTGGCCCATCATTTTCAATCCCTCCATCAAAATCCACTAACAGATCATGATGCTGATTATTACACCGTTAACAAAATAATCTGAACTTTCTTGTGTCATTCCGAGGAGTCTTCGACGAGGAATCTCTACTACTTTTGCAGGAGGGGGATTCCTCACTTCGAAGACTTCGTTCGGAATGACAGGTGAAGTGTTCAAATTAAGAAAACTTGCTTAGCGGTGTATTATACTGGCCGCCGGGTGTATTCATTATTTATGATCACAACCACAATTGCCTGTTGTGGTGGGGGTCAGGCATTTGGCTGGCTGGCAGGTTCTTCGACAATGGGCGGGGTAGATGGGGGCGTCACGGCCGTGACCGCAAACCCCCACGCTTGCAACGCACTGGTCACTACGCCATTGTACCGGGTGATGACCATCGTGAATGTTCACGCGACCCGGATCATGGCGATCCGACAGCCGTGAATGTTCACGCGACCCGGATCATGGTGATCCGACGGCCGTGATGTGTGGGGAGGGAGGGTACGGCCGTGAATCTTCACGAACTATTAAAAGACTAAGGGTTTGCGTTACCTGCGTGTGGGCGGGCGTAGATAAATACTCGGGAGCAGGAAGAACTGGAAGCAAGAAAAATGCTCGAAAATGTCGCAGAATCCCACACGTCAGGTGCACGCTTTGTTGGGGTGGCGGTTTATCGGGCTTTTTGACTTAAGAACGATTTGACTTCATTTAACACCAATTCGTTAAACTCTCGGTCTCGGTAAATATCGCGATAAAGAGTTCTGGGAAACTTCTGTTGATAAGAATTACGCGCCTTGAGAAATATTTTCCTTGCATTAAAGAACGATTCTTCAACCTCTCTTTGATTTTGCTTAAGCTTTGAAATTATTGATTTTGCTTCTTTCTCGACATCTTTCGACGTTAAGTCATATTTGCTATATTTTCCTGCAAGCAACTGTTTAACAATCATAATGTAATAAAATCTTGGCGAATAAACATCGTCGTTGAGTATCCCCTTGTGTTTAAGTTTAACCAATAATGCAAGCAGGTAATTAGCGATATAATAAATCTCGATCTTATGGTCGTCTCTAAATAAACGAGTAAGCCTTGACCTTAATATATTGGCTGGATTGTTGTTGTATACAACATATGTGTCTTGAAAATAAACACAAGTTATTGCTCTTATTAGGCTGTGCAAATTAACAATTTGATATTGATAGTATGATTTTTCAAGGAAATCAAACTCGCCTGACCGTCTTTCATAAAAGATTTGAATAGGCATTTCTTTAGAATATGCTTCAAATGTTTCTTGTAGCAGTTTATGGTAATGCTCTAGCGCAATAAACGCTTCATCGGGTACGGGTGTTTGCTTGTTGGTTGCTTTTACAATCATGGAAATTAAATCGAGATCAGTTGTGTGGATTATCTTTATAGGAACTAAAATTTCCGAAACATATTTTCTCCCTAAAAAGATTTCGTTGCTCGTTTGACAGCCATTTACAATTTGAAAATCTCTCATTTCATAAGTGTTTGAGCCTAATGATTTGAAATGCTTTGCAACAATTGTGATTCCGTTATTTAGGAGAACGAATTTGTCTCGAAGGACTTTGGTGTTTATGGTTTTTGAAATTTCTTTATTAACAGAATTTTCTTCACCTTGAAAATCTCTCACGTTTTCGTAAAAAAGTTTTCTCCGAAGATTTCCTTGTTTATCCGTGATAATACCAAGAAAGTCTTCGCCTGAAACATAACCAAGATATGACTGTTCAACTTGGCTTATCCTGTCAAGAGATAAATTATTTTTGAAACTCAACTGGACTTCGATTCTGTTTTCTAGTTCATTAAATGCATCAATTATATAATTACTTCCAAGAACATATGTGTTTACTTTCTTTATTTCTGTATAGGTTCTTTCTATTAGTTTCTTTTCTTCTTCACAGATATTGAAAATAATATCAACATCACAATCTTTACCTGCTGTAACGTAATAAATATGTATTTCTGGAGACCTTGAATTTAAGAAGCGCGAATACTTAAAATCTAAAATTGCTTCGTATATATCTTTGGCGTTTTTGATATTTTCATTGTCTTCAAGTAATTTCCCGTCCCCCAGAAAACTTTGTGTCGCCTTTAAAGTTTTGAGAATAGAGCCAGTGTCGTAGCTTTCTTCAATTTTTGTCTGAATGAATATTATTTTTACATCTAGTGTTTTTGATTTGGCATACTGTTCAATATCTTCCTTGCTGGTTACTAAATTGTCATTAATGATAAACGCAATGCTGTCAAGTCCAAACATTGAACCGTTGTCTACATCAACTAAAGGTAAATCTTGCGGGTCTGAAAATGCTTCAGGGTGAAATTTAGAAATTACCAAGTAATTTGTTAAATATTCATAGAGTTTATTTTCTTCCATTTCGATTAAGGATTTCTTTTCAGAAAAACCCTTCATAATGCCTACAAGAATTTTATTAAGTGCCATAATGTTTTATCCTTGTGTTTTGGTTTTTGGTTTCAAGAAATTAACTAACCACTTGGCGAAGCCACCCAACTATTCATTACCTTGCATCCATCGCAGGGAATTCTTTTTCGGAATGATACCCGGCAATCATAGGAGGGCAATTATTTCTTTTCAGGTGTTTAACCTGTATGGATAGACTAATAGCCTGCTGGATCAAATGCGGGATGTCATCAAGAATATCGTATTGGGAGATTTTCGAAAAGGGCTGTGTCAACGGCCGTTATCCTGAAACTTTTGTTGTTGGGTAGGAATAGATAAATGGGGATACGGCCGTGAATGTTTAAGTGACCTGGATGGGGATGAGATGGGAGAGAGGAGGAGAGGGAGAGGGGGGGTACGGCCGTGAATTTCACCAATTATCAAAAGAGTAACGTGCGCTTCACCCGCACGCGGAGCGATAGCGCAGCGAGTCGGGTGCAAGCGCGGGTTGGGCGGCTTTGTTGGGCTGCATTTCGCCAACGCGGAAGAATATGCTATTGGGCTTCTAACTCCTGAAGAGCTGTTTGGGTCTCCGCCTTGAGCAGATTATACGATCGGGACGTTGTTTCGCCGAGTTGCTCAAGTACATACTGCAAGGCCATACGATAGGCGACTCTAAATGCCTGCTCTGAGGGGACTGAAATATCAGGAATTACGCCCGTCCCTTCCCAATTTGTTCCCGTAATAGGATTGATGGCGCGCGCGTGGGGGATGAAGATGTCAAGGTGTTGATGTAGCCGATGTGGCCCACCCGGATGGGCTCCGCCACCCGTAGCTTCGCCTATCAAGGTTGCACGCTTGTTGGCCTGAAGGTCGTAAGCGAACGCTTCTCCGGCTGAAAATGTCTCTTTGCTTGTCAGTACATAGACGGGTTTATCGCCATAGCGGCCACCAGGAACATAAGGAAAAGTCCTAAACTGCGTGGTGTACTCCGGGTTGCGTGAGTAAATGTTATTGAGTTGCAGATAAGGATTACTGAAAATATAACTCAGGATCAAAGCGACCATGTTGGCATCCCCACCCCGACATTTGCGCAGATCCAGAATTAAAGTGTGCGTGTTGGTCAAGAAATTCATTGCTGCGCTGGCCGTGTGGCCACCCCGTGTAACATCGTGAAAGACCCGTATATCTAGATAGCCCACATTTCCGGGCAGTCTTTCCGCTTTCGATAATCCATAATTCTCCAATTCGGCTTGTTTACGCGCCTCAAGCAACCAGTCTTCATCGTCAACCAACTCCGTATCAGGCTCCGGTAGAGGTTCGGGATACCAGCGCACCCGCAGGTGTTTATCTTGACTGATCGCCTGTATCTGGCGGGTAAGCGCAAGGGCAAATGCTTCGGCTTCGGTGGTTTCGGCATATTCGCCGTCGGCCAAGCCCTGCTGAAGGCGCAGGCCAATCTGCTCTGCAATCTCGGGAAAAATATAGTCCGACCGCAATTTCTCCACAATGTTGCGGATAATTTCAGCGCGTATGGTCATATCTATGGTTGTCAATGTGGGATCCATGTGGTCTGTAGCCTAGTCTGCTATATTGATGGCTTGATCGGTTAGAAATGCGAGCGTATTAGCCGTCCAACTATTTATTACCCTGCACCGATTGCAGGATATTCTTTGAAGGGGAATGATACCTAGCGATTTCAGGAGTGCAAGCATTTATTTTTGGGTGTTTACCCAGCAATAATTAGCAGAATAAACACCTGCTACAAGCTGATTACCCTGCATTGATAGACAAAAAACCTGCTAGATCAAATGCGAGAGGCTATCGGGCATATTGTACCGGGGGATTCACGAACAAGATGATGTCAACGGCGTAATCCTAAAACTTTTGCCGTTGGGTAGGGGGAGATAAGTGGGGGTACGGCCGTGAATCAAAATGAGATGAGAGGAGGGAGGGAAGGGGGGAGTACGGCCGTGAAGCTTCACTTTCTACCAATTCTCATTTCATTTTGTTTGGAGGGTCATTTAAAAGGATGATTTAAGTTTTTCCAACATCGTGATGTCATCACTTAGAAGTTGTCGCTCATTTTCTGACAATTCTAATTTTTCAAACTGAACATATAAACTGCGAGCAAGATCATGTTCATCCGATATAACTGCCAATTCAATTCGAGCCGCAAGAACGCGAGCAAACTCAATCTGTGTTCCCTCTTGTTTACGTGCCAACGCGCTATCCAGGACTTTTGCCGCGGCCACATCATCATTATGAAAATCACGTAATCTAATAGCTGTGTTCAATGATTTTTGAAGAGGTGTTTGCCCGGCTTGTTTATATGCCTGTGATACTTCTTCATCCTCTTTGCCCTGCTTGATAAAAATAATGGAATTTCCAGAGACATCGGTAAGTGTGAAACGAGTTTGCTTCGGTTTCATTCTTGAGATTCGCGGAAATCCTTTGGAAGGTGTTTTTCCTAAATGATTTCGCAGGCGTTGCAGGAACAAAGCATGTAACTCTTCCACTTCAGGCATGATAATGAGACAAGTACTAAAATTCTCTTCTGGCTTGAGTCCCTTGAGACCAAAGAAATGCAGTTCGTAGTCATCTTCATAGCGAACAACGGCATAGGCATTGGGTGCTTTTTGTCTATAGGTGACTTGGAATCCAATCGCTTGCCAGAAAACCAGCATGTCATCCATTGATTCGCAAGGTAATGCAGGAATTGTCGTGATGTTACTGCTCATTGAAATGTACTCCTTATTTGGGAGAGAGGATAAGGGAAGGGAAGGGTACGGCCGTGAATCCCAAAGATG
>CAYXUZ010000001.1:16600-58982 GCA_964467705.1 uncultured Ardenticatenaceae bacterium
CGCCTCGTTGATAGCTTGCATCCAACCTTGAAGATCAGGCACCTGCCAGGCCATCGCGTCCGTCACTCCCTGCTCGTTGGTGTACACCACCTTCAGCAGCGGCGTCAAACGCGACTTGCCTAAAAACGAACCTGGATTCTCAAGCGCCTGAATCGTTTGCAGCGGGATATGAAACTCCCTGTTTGGCACCCACATCTCGAAAATTAGCTCTGAATCGGTGAGAATCAAGGTGCCATTTCCGCGCAGTTGACCGGCTCCGCGTGATTCCTGCCCAAAAAAGCTGGCCGCACGGTCAATCTGCTGCGCCGTTGGATAACGTTCCCGCGCACTGGCTTCCTTCTTTCGGGCGGTGCGTCTCAGCACCAGCAACACCCCACCAAAGACCAATATGAAAAAACCGGCTAAGACAAGCAGCAGCACTAATACCGAACCAATCCCGTACAGTTCCATGCCATTCCTCCTGCAAACAAAAGTGGCGTATATCTAAACTGTCAATCTACACTAGGAATGGCGATCAAATAAGTTGAACAAACCTGACAGGTCTCCAAAGACCTGTCAGGTTTAAGTGTCCAGGTTATTAAATCGCTAATCCTACTCATCGAAGCCCGTTAACCATGTGATGACCTCTGGTCATTCAAAACGGTGGCCAACAAATCAATCTGCCCAATATGGTGTGTGGCATGGAGCAGGTTACGCAGCATGGCCTGTACCACGCTGTGCGCCTCGCCCCGAATATAGACGGTTTGGGCAAAGTCCTCATCGGTAAGTGATTCGAGGGTAGCAAAGAGAAGTTGCCAACTTTTCTCCCAACGTGCCATTATCTGCGGGCGATTGTCGTCCGCCTCATGCACAAACTCGCGTGGCCGCTCACGGTTCGCTTTTTCACCATCGGTCGTCAAAAAATCAGTCCAGCGCGAGAGAAAGTTGCCGCTGATGTGCTTGACCAATATAGCCATACTGTTTGTATGATCGTCACCATCTTCTTTCAGGTGGGCAAAAAACGCCGCATCATCCACGCGGCCCAAGGCTTTGTCTGCCATCTGCTTCTGCTCCTGGTATTGTGCAATCACCTCTGCCTTAATTTCCATCCATGCACTGCTCATTATTTGATCTCCTGTTTTGTATTTGGGCCAAAGTATAGGTTATTCATTCATGTCCAGCCAATCACAAACCAGAGCTTTCAGTTATCCGATTTGTTTTTTGGAGGAGAGCGGCACGCCCTCGTGCTGCTCGTTCGCACGTAAGCGTGCGAACTCCTCTTTGGTAACCCAAACCCGACTTTAGAATTACCCTGGCCGTGACCCAACTCCATTGGCAGATTTGGCGGCACGGAGGACAATTCCTGGTATGAGTAATGAAGTTGAGGTGGAAGTGGTGGTCACGGCCGTGAAACAATCCGCCAAATACAGCGATACCAGCGAAGCTACCATCCGCGAACTGGCGGCCGAAGCCGTTCGCCAACACAAAAAAACCAAACCGGCCATCAAAGCGGTACGCGCCCGGCTGCACAGCATCATGGCCCCGTACCTGGGCGACCCTGATTACGCCGTCGAAGCCGCCCGCCTGGATGCCGCCTTTGCCGCTGGGGAGACGGCCGTTATCGAAGCCATCTGCCACGATTGCCTATACGCCCACCTCTCCACCCGCGAACGGCTGCCCATCCTGGCCGAATTTTACGAACGCATCTTTGCCATCACCGGCCAGCCACAATCCATCCTGGACATCGCCTGCGGGTTGAATCCGCTGGCGCTGCGCTGGATGGGTTTGGGATCAGTAAACAGTGAGCAGTTAGCGGTGAGCAGTGAGCAGTTGAGAGTGGGCAGTGAGCGGCCAGTGCCAGGCTTTAGGTTTTATGCGTATGATATTCATGAGCCGAGGATTGCCTTTATCAATCATTATTTTCGGCTAGAGGGTTTGCCGGAATTGGCAAAGGTGCAAGATGTGGCCATGGAATTTCCGCAAGAGGAGGCGGATGTAGCCCTGTTTTTGAAGGAGATGCCCCGGTTTGAACGGAATTATGGCGGGCGCGGACGGCCGTTGCTCGAATCCCTGCGCGCCAACTATCTGGTCATCAGCTACCCCACCATCAGCACCCACGGTGGCCGTAACCTGACCAACCGCTACCGGGAATTCATGTTCCAACTTATCCAGGGCCACGATTGGCCGGTGACGGAGTTGTTGTTTGCGGGGGAGTTGGTTTTTGTTATAAAGAAAAACGGTAATCAGTAAACGGTAATCGGTCACACCACTGATTACTGATAACCGATAACCGATTACCAACATGCACCACTTCTTCATCCCCCCACAAGATATCACCGACCGGCAGGCCATTCTGATCGGCGAGCAGGCGCGGCAGGTGGCGCGGGTGTTACGGCTGCGGCCGGGAGAGCGGGTCGTGGTGTTGGACAACACAGGCTGGGAATATGAGGTGCGGCTGACGGCCGTAACCCCGCAACAGGTAACGGGCGAGATTGTGGAAAGGCGCACGGCCGTAGGCGAACCAGCCGTCCACATCACCCTGTACATGGCTTTGCTCAAGCGGGAAAAGTTTGAGTGGGTGCTACAAAAGGGCACCGAAGTTGGCGTCAGTCGTTTTGTGCCGATGATTACGCAGCGCACATTGGCTCAAGATACGGAGATGAAACCGGGCAAACGGGAACGGTGGCAGAAAATCCTCACCGAAGCGGCCGAACAATGTCGCCGTGGCCGTATCCCGGCGCTGGCTGCGCCGATGAAGCTGGCCGATGCGCTGGCGCAGCACGGGGCAGAAATGGCGCTGATACCGTGGGAAGGGGAGACGGCCGTTCGCCTGAAAAGCATACTTCCCGTTACAATTCCGTTTTCCGTAGCCCTCTTCATCGGGCCAGAAGGTGGTTTTGCGCCAGAAGAAATTGAACTGGCAAAGAGCTATCATGTGCAGCCGGTGACATTGGGCAAACGGATTCTGCGGGCAGAAACGGCCGCCATCGTAGCCGCTTCGCTTCTTTTGTATGAGGTCGGAGACTGAGACATCATCATGCTTTACCTGGTAGCAACCCCCATTGGCAACCTGGCAGATGTGACGCTGCGGGCGTTGGAGACGCTGCGGGCGGTGGATGTCATTGCCGCCGAGGATACCCGCAAGACAAGCATTTTGCTGAACCGTTATGACATCAGCAAACCACAACTGGCCTTCCACGAACACAATGAGGAACAGGCCGGCCGCAAAATCATGGAGCTGCTACTGGCCGGACAGTCAGTGGCGGTGGTCTCAGAAGCAGGCACGCCGGGTATTTCTGACCCTGGCTTTTCCATTGTGCGCCGGGCGGTGGAAGCTGGTATAAAGGTGACGGTCATTCCGGGGGCAACGGCCGTGACCACGGCCGTCGTCCTTTCTGGGCTACCCGCGCACTCCTTTACGTTTCGTGGTTTTCCACCCCGCAAACCCGGTAAGCGCAAAAATTTCCTGGCGATAGATGTTAACTCGCCACACACGCTGGTCTTTTACGAAAGCCCGCATCGGCTGCGCGCCTTTTTGCAAGATGCACTGGCGGTGTATGGAGATCGGGAAACGGCCGTGTGCAACGACTTGACCAAACTATTTGAAACCATTCATCGCGGTCGTCTCTCTGACCACATTGCCCACTTTTCTCATGAAGAGCCAAGAGGAGAATATGTGGTCGTGATCGCCGGGTGTGAAGATAAGAAGGACAGGTAATATATGAAAAAATGGCAAGATTGGTTATGGCTGGTAGTGATTGTGGGGGTGACGGCCGTGGCACTTTGGGTCATTCAAAACCCAGACTACCCCATCCGCCAGGGATTGGATTTACAGGGTGGGTTGCAAGTGTTGTTAGAGGCAGATGTATTGCCCGATCAGCAAGTAGACCCCGAACAAATGGACACAGCCCGCCAAATCATTGACCAGCGCGTGAATGCGTTGGGAGTGGCCGAACCGTTGGTGCAACTCGAAGGTGAACGCCGGATTTTGGTGGAATTGCCCGGAATAGATAACCCGGAAGAGGCCTTTACCCTCATACAAGAGACAGCCTTGCTGGAGTTTGTAGACACCGGCTTTGAATCACTGCCCCAGGGAATGTGTGTGCGTACATCGCTCAGCGACGGCCCTTCGCGTTGTGAACTGGATAGCGCCTCGTTTACTCCTCCCCCTACCTTCGAGACCATATTGACCGGCGCTGACCTGGAAGAAGCACATACTGAACTGGGAGGATTCAACCAGTATTATGTGGCCTTCACATTGAAAAATGAGGCTGAGGAGCTGTTTGCAAACTATACCCGCGAACATATCGGCCAATTCTTAACCATCGTCCTGGATAAACAGGTTATCTCTAGCCCGCAAATTGAAAGTGCCATAACCGGCGGGCAGGGTTCCATTACGGGGCAATTTACATCGGAGGACGCGACGCGCCTGGCGCTGCAACTGCGTTTTGGTAGCCTGCCGGTACCGCTGCGCATTGAAAGCACACGCCAGGTGGGGGCTACTCTGGGGCAACAATCTATTGACGCCAGTATTCGCGCCGGGTTGATAGGTGTGGCAATGGTGCTGATTTTCATGATGGTTTATTACCGGTTGCCCGGTTTTTTGGCAGACATTGCCCTTATCGTCTATATGTTGCTGAACTTTCTGGTATTTCAGACGCTGCCGGTAACGCTGACGTTGCCGGCCATCACCGGCTTTTTGCTTTCCACGGGCATGGCCGTAGACGCCAATGTGTTGATCTTTGAGCGCATCAAGGAAGAGTTGCGTGGCGGTAGCCGGTTGGATGACGCCATTCACACCGGTTTTAGCCGCGCCTGGGTTTCAATCCGCGACTCGAACATTGCTACGCTGGTCATTTGCCTGATTTTGTGGGTGTTCGGGCGCAGTTTTGGGGCGAGCGCGGTGCAGGGTTTTGCAATTACGCTGGCGATTGGGGTGTGTATCAGCATGTTCACGGCCGTGATCATCACCCGTACTCTGGTGAACATGGTTATTGGCTGGAATGCGCGCCGCTTTCAAAACAAGAAATGGTTAATGGGAGCGTAAGCGATGATTAACTTTGATAACTTCGTACAAAAACGGCGCTATTTTTACGCCTTCTCGGCCATCATCATCGGCCTGGGGTTAGCAGCCATGCTCTATGCCTACGTTTCTTCTGGCTCTTTTTTGCGGCTGAGTGTGGATTTCCTGGGGGGGACACGTTTTGAAGTGCAGTTTACCAGGCAGGTTTCGGAAGATGACATCCGGGATGTCTTCGCCGAATTTGGGCAGAATAATCCGCTGGTCACTTCCATTCGCGGACAGGGTTTGCAAAATGCATGGCAGGTGCGTTCGGCCTTCTTACCGGCGGAAACAGCGCAGGCAGTCGAAGAGGCGCTCAATGAGTTGTCGCCACTCATTCCGGGCACATCTCAGGTGACAACAGTCAGCCCATCGGTCGGGCGAGAGGTAACGCGGGCCGCGTTGGTGGCGGTATTAGCATCGGCGACCATCATTTTGGGCTACATCATGTTTGTCTTTCGCCAGGTACCTAACTCGTTCCGTTATGGGGCGTGTGCGGTGGTGGCCATGTTCCATGACTTATTTGTGGTGGTAACGTTTGCGGCTCTGACCGGGGCGTTGTTCGGCTGGGAGATAGATGCCTTGTTTCTGACGGCCGTACTCACCGTCGTTGGCTTTTCTCTACAAGACACCATCGTCATCTTTGACCGAATCCGCGAAAACCTCGGTTTACGCCAGAACAGGGGTAAGGAGTTCGAAGCTATCGTCAACCAATCCATTGGCGAGACATTTAAGCGTTCGGTCATTACCCAGTTAAATGCCATGTTTATCATGGTAGCCATTTTGCTCTTTGGCGGCGATTCGGTGAAGCCGTTCATCGCTGTTCTCTTTGTGGGGCTGCTCAGCGGTACGTACAGTTCCATCTTCATTGCCGCGCCGCTGCTGGTTTCCTGGCAAAAAGGGGAGATTCCCCTGCTCAGGCGCGCGGTGGGGTAATGGGGTGGCCGGGCGATCAATTGCCCAATTTTTCTGTTACTTATGAAAGCAATGGAAACGGTGTTTACCATCATGCCCAGCCCTTTGGGGGAATTGTTAATTGCCCGCCGGGAGGCGGGGTTGTTGTTTGTGGAGTTTTACCCTATTCGTAAGATTCCACTGGCCGATTGGCAGCGAGATGATGGTGCATTTGCCGACGTGACCGGCCAATTGACAGCCTATTTTGCCGGGGAGTTAAAGAATTTTGACGTGACCTTAGCGCCGCAGGGAACACCCTTTCAACGACGGGTATGGGCTACTCTGCAAACTATTCCCTATGGCCAGACGATTACGTATGCCGAGTTGGCGCGGCGGCTGGGAGATGAAAAAGCGGCGCGGGCGGTGGGGGCGGCCAACGGCCGTAATCCCATCGCCATCATCATCCCCTGCCACCGTGTCATTGGCAGTAACGGTTCTTTGATTGGTTATGGCGGGGGATTGGAGCGGAAGGAAACGCTGTTGTCGTTGGAACGGCACGGCTGTGGGCTGGTCAGTCACCAATTGCCGCTATTTTGATGCCCGTTAACCTGCCCTCAATTTTGATTGTGACAATCTGCACAAATTATTTGACCGGCACAGGGCAATAATTATAATCCCCTCGAAATTTGTTCAAAGTTCAGACAGGTTAGAAACCCGGCATCGGGACATCCCGATCTCCATTGCCATTTTCTAATCTGCATGTATTACAAACGAGGAGTTTGTGCTACGCAAGAGGAAGGCGCATGTTCAAAATCTTGATTTCTGACAAACTGGGAGCGGCTGGTTTAGAGCGGTTGGATCAGACCAAAGATGCTACCTATGACCTGAAAACGGGTATGAGCAAAGAGGAATTGATGACAATTCTACCCGGTTATGACGCACTCATTGTGCGCAGCGAAACGAAGGCCGACGCCGAAGTATTGGCAGCAGGAACAAACCTGAAAGTGGTTGGCCGGGCCGGCATGGGCGTGGACAACATTGATGTACGGGCCGCCACCATGCGCGGCATCATTGTGATGAACACTCCTCAGGCTAACAGCATTGCCACGGCTGAGCAGGCGATGGCGCTCATGCTGGCGGCCAGCCGTTATACAGCCCAGTCTCATGCATCTCTGGCGGCAGGTGAATGGAATCGTTCCAAATTTACCGGTGTGCAGTTGTACCGCAAGACGCTGGGCATTGTGGGTTTTGGGCGGATCGGTCGGCATGTTGCCAAACGTGCCCAGGCATTTGGTATGGAAGTGCTGGCGTATGACCCTTACGTGTCCGAAGAAGTAGGACGAGATCATGGGGTGACACTGGTTGACCTGGATGACCTGCTGGCGCAGGCTGACTACATTAGCCTGCACACGGCGCTAATGCCAGAGACGGAAAGTATGATCAATGCTGATACGATTGCCCAGATGAAAGATGGGGTGATCCTTGTTAATGCCGCACGGGGTAAGCTGATTGACGAAGATGCGTTGGCGGAAGCGTTGCAGAGTGGCAAGGTGCGGGCAGCCGGGCTGGATGTGTTCCGCAAAGAGCCACCGGAAGGCAGTCCGTTGATTGGGTTGCCGAATGTGGTGCATACGCCCCATTTAGGCGCCAGTTCGGTGGAGGCGCAGCGAGATGTGGCGACGCAGATTGTGGACCAGATTTTGGATGCGTTGCGAGGCAAGGATTTTCGCAATGCGGTGAATATGCCCTTTCCGGCGGGGCCAGGATTTGAGGCGTTACGGCCGTATATGTCTCTGGCCGAAACATTGGGATTGCTGCACTGTCATCTGGCGGAAGGCGCTATTCGCCGCGTGGAAATTGAGGTACGTGGTGATGATGTAGATACGCTCATCAAACCGGTGGCTGCCGGGATGCTCAAAGGCATTTTGCAGAAATCTATTTCGGAGGATGTGAACTACATCAATGCGCCCGTGCTGGCCGAAGAAAACGGCATTACAACGTCACAAACCAAAGGCATTACACCCATTGATTATCCCAACATGATTTCTTGCAAGGTGCAATGGGACGGCGGGGAGCGTTTGCTGGCGGGAGTGCTGTTTGGCGGTAGTGAGCCGCGCCTGGTGCAGGTGGATGAATATACACTGGAGGCTAAGCCGTTTGGCGAGGTGTTGGTACTACGCAATAAGGATGTGCCCGGGGTCATTGGGCAGGTAGGCACGATTCTGGCGGCTTATGAAGTGAATATCGGTGAATGGCGAATGGGGCGTGACAGGCCGGGGGGAGAGGCGCTCTCGTTTATTAACCTGGATAGCCGGCCGCCAACGGCCGTGCTTGATGCCTTAGCCGTGATTCCGGCTATCACCCATGTGCGGTTGGTCAGTTTGTAATAAAAAAGCCCTGACAAATTTGTCAGGGCTTTTTTTTATCGTTTGGGATGGATGCGTACCCGGCGCTGGCTGCCCTCGCCGGTGCTTTGTGTATAGACGGCGGCATGGTCGCGTAGGGTCATGTGAATCACGCGCCGTTCATTGGCGGGCATTGGTTCCAGGCTGACTGGACGGCCCTGTTTGATCACTTTGCTGGCCATGCGTTCCGCCAGACGTGCTAACGCCTGTTTACGCCGTTCACGGTACCCTTCAACATCAATCACGAAGTCGGCCTTTGTTTTTAGCTGGTGGCTGGCAATCAGCCGGGAGATGTATTGCAGGGAAGCCAGGGTATCTCCGCGTGGGCCTATGAGAACTCCCAGGTCGGCGCCCGAAATCTCAATGAGGTTGATGGGTTGGCCGGTGATGTCGTCTGGCTCGGTCACGGCCGTGCTGATGTCAGCATCTATTTGCATGTGCCCCAGGATAGTTTGCAGGATGGCAACGGCCGTATCCCGTTCCTGTACCAATTCTTCGGTGGTAATGGTGGGGGTGACGGCCGTGTCGGGCGTCTTCATTCGTTCCGGTACTTTAGCGGGTGGAGGCGAGGCAATGGTTGGGGGTGGTGTTGGTATGGGTTTAGCTGGCGGCGGTTCTGGCTTTTTCTCTGGTGCGGCCGGCGTCATGGGCAGCAAACGCACGACCGCTTCACGTGCTCCCAGTCCCAAGATGCCCTTGCTGCCCTCATCAACTACATCTACTATTACGTCACTGCGGTTCAAGCCTAATTTGGCTAATCCCGCTGCGATTGCTTCATCTACTGTTTGCCCTCGGACTTCAATTTCACGACTCATAACTTACCCTCTATAGTGTACAGCAGCTATTTGTTTTTCTTCTTCTTGCGTTTCGAGGCGGTGGAAGTACCCTTAGCGGCCGGTTTGTTGGCAGCCGTTTGTGTGGGTGTTTCTGTCCCGGCTGTGTCGCCAGTGATGACACGGCCGTTGGCCGAGCCATTCCCCGATCCATTTTCCCCCCCCGTTTCCAATTCGGTGACCTTTTTGGTTTCTTCACGAGCCGCTTTTTCCCGCTCCATCACCTTGCGTGTGTAATACCCTTGCCCAATCCCAATCACGTTTGACAAAATAAAGTAAATAGATAACCCGGCTTGAAATGTCAGCGCAAAAAAGCCAAACATCAGCGGCATAGTATATTGCATAGATTGTGTCATGGCCGCAGTGGGATCATCTTGTTGCTGTTGTTTCCCCTTCTTATCCGCATCTCCATTCGTTTTGGGTTTGGGTGGGGTGGAAACTTTTGTTTGAATAAAGGTAGTTACAAACACCAACACCGGCAGCACATAAAGAGGATCGGGTTGCCCTAAATTCATCCATAGGAACTGACTGTCAATAGGTAACAAAGCCGTCAGATCAATAAATGAATATGCCCGCTGTGTCAATTCCAAAAGTGATTGTGGTGTTGTGCCCAACACAATCCGCAGCACAGCGAACAATCCAAACAAAATGGGCATAGTGGCAATAAGCGGCAGACAGCCCGACAAGCTCTCCGCCGGGTTATACCCGATTTTGGCAAACTCCTCCTGCATCTTTTGCGGATTGTCTTTGTATTTTTGCTGAATAGCCCGAATTTGCGGTTGCATTTCCTGGGTTTTGGCCATACTACGCTGCTGGCGCAAATTGAGCGGCAGCATAATGATCCGGGTAATAATGGTGAAAATAGCAATTGCCAGGACAAAGTTGCCCAAAACCCCATACAGCCATAACAGAGCATTCAACATGGGGTCAATGATGACTGAGTTCCACAACAGAGAAAACATTGATCAATTCCTACGCCAACAATGATTCCCAGGCCGGATTTGCTGCTGACGTTATTCCAAAACGGGTACGTATGTCCATTTTGGATTTCCAGATTCACGGTCATAAGCGGCCAAAACTGCCAACTCGCTGTTCATGGCCACTACAATCATATCATCAACAATGACGGGCGTGGTAAATAGGGGCGCTCTGGTTGTACGTTGCCAGATTTCAGCGCCGGTTTCCGCGTCTAAAGCGACAAGTAGCCCTTCTTCGGTATCCACATTTCCCTCGGCCGCGATATAAACCACGCCGTCGGCCACTATCGGGCTGGCCTGAATTGCACCTTCGACCTGAATCCGGTCAACCACGCCGCCCGACTCGTTCATCTGATTGGCAGTAACCTGCCAGATTTCTTCACCGTTGGCGGCATCCACAGCATATACCTGGGCGCTACTATCGGCAAAGTAGAGTTTGCCATCGGCCAGAGCCGGTGCGCTCCAAATCCAATTGGTAGTTTCCACCTGCCATTCTGGTTCACCTGTGTCCAGATTAAGGGCGTGGAGCGAGTTATCATAAGCGCCCACATAGAGCAGATTTTCGGCAGGATTGACAACGGCCTGGGCCGAAATCGCTCCCCCTAGCTCTGTTTGCCACAGTTCATCACCTGTTGTGGCATCGAGGGCATAGACGTGTTTGTCCAGTGAGGTGAGATAGAGGACGCCTTCATGGTAGGTGGGGGTGGCCCACACCGGGCCATCGGTGACAAAGCGCCACTGTTCGTCGCCTGTGTCTGCATCAAGAGCCGAAAGATGATTATCGGCCGTGCCTACATACACGGCGTTGCCGACCTGTAGGGGGCCGGCGATGATTTTGTCAGTGGCGCTGGTGCTGTTGGTCCAGAGGGTAGTGGGGGTGGCAGTGTCGTTTTCTTGCAGACCATAAACGGTAACGATGATGGAGGGGGAGAACATGCCACCGGTCGCGCCATAATCACCGAGGATGACACGGCCGTCTTGCACGGACGGTGCTGCATTCAACTGTAAACTTCTGTTTTCCGGTCTGAACACCCATTGTTCGGCTTGTTCTACGGCATCGTAGGCGATGACCGCCGGGCCATGAGCCACATAAATGGTAGAGCCATTAGCAACCAGGCCAGGCCAGTTTTCGGTAATCGCCTGAGCGGCGCAACCGGTTAATAACCAGCTAAACAAAAAAATGAAGAGGATGGAGGGCCGTAGGAACGGCCGTTGCGTTGAGAACAAGGAATACCTCCGCTATCAGGGCACAGGGTCATACCCACCAGGATGAAGCGGGTGGCAACGAGAAATGCGTTTGACCGTTAACCAGCCACCTTTGAAAATGCCATATTTTTCGATGGCCTCATAACCATATTGGGAGCAGGTGGGTTGAAAGCGGCAGGTAGGTGGCGTATAGCGGGAGATACCTCTTTGGTAAAAGCGTATCAGCAAAAGGGCTATTTTTTTCATTTGCTAATTATGCTGGTAGAGCCTAAGGATTTCAGAAAACCCTTAGGCTCTAGAGCAGCAGCTTTGCTCGTTGTAGTAATTGGGTCACGGCCGTGTCCACTTCGCCAAAAGTTGCCTGAAGTAAAAATGGCCGGGCAATTAACACACAGTCCCATCCCGGTTGAATTTGCGATAAGTGTATACGTACCGACTCCCGCAGCACTCGTTTGGCCCGGTTACGCTGCACCGCCTGGCCCACATGCCGACTGGCAATAAAAGCGAAACGGCTCACATCCAACGAATTTGACTGTACTAACAAAATGACCAAAGGGTGACGCCAGCTTTTTCCTGTCTGCCGAACCCGATTGACCTCAGCCGGGCGCCGCAAACGATAGTCTGGTTGCAGCATAACCCACCACTCGCCGGGCCGTCAGGCTTCTTATTTGCCGCCCCCCCATCGTTTGACAGAACGATAGGCGGTAGCTGATGTCGCGTTCCAGTTTATTTTTTTCACATGATCGTTCATGCTCACCGTTAATTGGGCGCGGCCTCTGGCGCGGCGGGCGCTCAGAACTTTGCGCCCGCCCACCGTTTTCATCCGTTCCCGAAAACCATGTACGCGCATCCGGCGGCGAATTTTTGGTTGATAAGTCCGTTTTGGCATGTTGTAACTCTCCTTCATACAGGTGGCGCGATCTGCCAAATCGCGCCACCGATTGTGTCTTTTTCACGAGACAGCATAAGACAATTTACCGAATTGCCCCACATTGCCACAGGTTGTCAAATCTTATCGGAAAGAAGGGTAGAGACGAATGTTGTGATACAAATCTATACAACCGCTCATCCTCAAAGCGACGTGAGATTATATCTTTCAGCCTGGAGGTGGTCAAATGATGGTCACGGCCGAAAAAGAACAAAAGGTACAACCCCGTTGCCCAGATTGAACCCTGGCAACTGGATGCCTTTTAGACGGCGTCTACGACGAGGAGGTGGAGAAGCATATCCTTGAGCATGACGAAGCAGCCAAACAAATGGCCGCCTTCATGGATTTTGACACGCGCATTGAGAGGGGTTGAAACAAAGCTATTGGTACAAATGCCCGCAAATCTGCCTCAAGTGAGGACGGCCGTGACGCTCTGAGGGGCATTCTGATACAAAACGACATTCGCCAAAAATCAGTGCTTACCGGAAGGATGGGAAACTGGATCCCGACAAGCCGAACATTCACGTTGCCTTCGCCTCAATTGACGGTTCAATCTGTACAGCCTATATACTGTGTGCCAAAGCGGAAAAGGTCGGCCCCCAAATTGTGTCTGCTCTTGCGAGATGCAGAGGGGTTCAAGGAGTTTTCGTGCCAACGAGCAGGCGTCGAAGGCATCATTTCTAAGGCGGCGAATGAGATGGAAGTACGGCCGGCTGGTTATGAAGTATTGTCCGCACTCATTTGCCGCCATTGGTTATTATGTAGGCTATCAACCTGCAAAAGGTAGCCTTTGGGTTAGTGGGTGAACCTCCTGGAGCGATCTCACCGTCGCCCTGCGTGACTTTGGTTGCTCTATTTAGCATCGCCAGGAAGATCCAAAATGTTAAGGCATTACGTTCTGTGGGGTGCGATTACTTTTTGTGTATAACTTGAGAGAAGTTTCCAGAGTGGGAATTTACCGTAGTCTGATTTATACACAAGTTTTAATCGTACCCCGTTCGGTGATCTCCTATTGACAAGAATATGGCTTAACTTGTACAACAGGCAGTATGTTACCCAATCAAGCCTATTATCATACTCCTACCAGGTGTACCCAGAGCGTCCATGATTCATAACCAGATCTGTCCTGTATGCCAGCAGATAAATACCCCAACAGCCACACGCTGTACCCAATGCGGGTTTTCCTTTCAAGGACAATCTGTATTAGATCGCTCCACTCTGGGCATGAAAACAAGCCCGGATTCGCCCACAGATCACGCAACGGACTGTGTGCCCTACCTGACCAGTCTCTCGCACCGGGCCATCCTTTTCCTCGTTCACGGCCAGCAAGAGCCGGTACTGTTTGAAAACGCGCCAAACATCATCATTGGACGCCAAAATGATGAGGGAGAGCAGAATTTTTTCGATATGTCACCTTTCGGCGAAGTGGCGTTGGGTATATCCCGCCGACATGCAAAAATCACGTATCAACAAGGCCAATTTGTTATTGAGGACATGGGCAGCACCAATGGCACCTGGCTCAATCGCCAACGCCTGTCTGTCGGTAAACCCTTTCCGTTAACATGTGGGGATGTGCTACACGTCGGCCCGGTGCTAAAACTCGTTGTCTGTTTTCTTACCCCGGCGGATGAAGAAGTTGTCCGGTTTGCCTTGCAGCCTACTGCCCCGTTGACAATGACAAGCTCATCTATTGGGTTTCTGGCTACCCATATTATGGCTTACCTGACGGCCGTAGATTCCATTCAGGCGATCCTCCAACAATACCAAGGGGTGCCACCTCAGCCCATTTCGCTGGTTAATTTGAGTTTACAAGATGGGAACTACCTCATTGAATTGGCCGACGCAGCAGCAGCGATTCATTTATTACAAAGTGTGACCACTTCCTGGTCAACAACCCAAATCCACCAGTTGCACTTGGACGATCCAGCCGACCGCCACCCGACACTCACAAACCTGTTAGCCAATTGGCTGGAAAAACTAACGAACACCCCTCCTATAGACCAATATCCATTCATCGAGAAACTGGCCACGGCCCTGGCCCAGGTCGCGGCTATTCCCGTGCGGTTGTCTGTCAAAGTGGAGGGATTGAACGACCACTCAGGGCCTCTGTACGATGAGTGGTAAATATAGGCGAGTGAGAGGAGCAGGCAGCGGTGGCCCGCAATAGCGGCCTTCCCCAACAGCCTCAAAAAGCTCCTCATAAGCCGCCAGATATACCTGCGCCGTCAGCGGATCGTGAAGAATCAGAGTGTTTTCGTCATTAGCCACGTCCCCAGCCCGACTCCAATTCATACTGCCGGTAATCACTGTTGCATCGGCGGAAGCCGCATCAATGATCATAAACTTATGATGCAGCAGCCCAGGAAAATCATCAATCTTTATATATGCCCCGGCCGCACAGAGCGCCTCATCATCGGAATAGGCGTTGCCCGCCCCCAGCGCATCCCACACCCCCTGGACGACCACCCCTTCCTGTATTTTTTGCAGCAGCAAATCCCGCAGCCTGTCCTCAGTCAGGTAAAAAATGGCAAAGTGAATCGTCTGTGTGGCCCTCGCTACCTCGGCCAGCAGCTCCTCCATCGCCTCATCGCTGGGGGAAAAGTAAACTTCCAATGGGATTCCCTGATAAACCAAATGGTGATTACCGTTATCCATCTTGGCCGTGCCAAAACGATGCTGGACAAACATCTCCTCGAATTCTGTGGTATAGATGTTTGCCAACTGTGTACTGGTAAATACAAGCGTGTTGTTATGATTGCGCGTGAAATCATTGTTG
The DNA here is from genome assembly GCA_964467705.1 of uncultured Ardenticatenaceae bacterium. GTDB lineage: Bacteria > Chloroflexota > Anaerolineae > Promineifilales > Promineifilaceae > CAADGU01. Next base: position 31,661 of record CAYXUZ010000001.1, read on the forward strand.
GTCATGTTGGTAGAGCCACTCCAGACGACCTGTTCATCAAAGATAAAAAACTTGTTGTGCATCAAGGAAGAACGGTTGTCCGGCACAATGAGAATACCGGCCGCCTCCAGGTCGGCATAGACGGGATCCGTGGCGTAAGCCTCATCATCAGTGACTAATCGTACCACTACTCCTCGCTGGTGAGCGGCTATCAGAGCTTCGCGGATGGAGAGGCGGTCAAAGCCATACAAGGCAGCATCCAGTGTATCGTTCGTGGCCGCGATATGTCGTAGCAGTGCCCCTTCCATCACTGTCCGGGTAGGCGTGGAGGTCACAATGTCGGTGTTCGCGGTGAAGTACGGATGTGGGTCAGGAGCCACCGCCTGCACCTGAAAGAATAGGATAACCAGCCCCAAACTGGCAAGAAGAACGGGTATTGTCCACAATGTCCGGTCACGGCCGTGTTCACGGCTAGTGGTATTTGTCGTTGGTTTTTTCAATGGTTCGTCCTCCTGTGACTTTGTGGGGGCTGTTACCAACCGATTGGCCCGCCCCCGCTCACGGTTGATGGGCTTGCCCAATCTGGTCAACTCCGTCATAATGCGCCATGACCAACAGCGCAGGAATGGCTATTATGCCGGGTCATATTGAAATCATAGTGAATGCGTGTCATGGGTACAGCAAATAAAACCCTCAATTACACCAACTTACAAGGGAGTCAAGTCGGCCGTTACCGTTTAGAGAATTTACTTGGCGTGGGCGGTATGGGCAATGTCTATAAGTCCCATCACCCCGACCTGAAACGGGACATCGCGGTCAAAATTCTCCACCCACACTTTACCCTTACACCGGGCTTTATTGAACGGTTTCGGCATGAAGCGGCTGCGGCCGGTTCACTCGTCCATCCCCGAATTATCCAGGTCTATGATTTTAATGTCACTGACGGTGGTCTGTATTACATGGTCATGCAGTTTATCAATGGGCCATCCCTGGAAGAATATCTGGCTCTGGAAAGGGAGCCTCTGTCATTGGCTCATTCGTACCGCATTCTGGCCCCCGTTGCCGTAGCACTTCATTTTGCGCACGAACAAGGCGTCATTCATCGAGATATTAAACCGGGCAATATCCTTCTGGATACCCGCCAAAACCCTTTTCTCGGTGACTTTGGTCTGGCCAAAATCGTGGGTATTGATTTACAGACGGCGGCCGAATTTGGCCCAGGGACGCCCGCTTATATGGCTCCTGAGCAAATTGAAAAAGGGGAATTGAGTCGGGCCACGGACATCTATGGGCTGGGGCTGGTATTGTATAAAATGCTGACTCTGCGCCTCCCATTTGAAGGGGACAGTTTACTGCAACTTATCCGCCGTAAAACCATGGAACCGGCCCGGTCTCCGGCAGATTTTAATCCCCAGCTGCCACCTGATGTGGTCAACGTTATCAGGCGGGCTATCGCTATCGATCCCAACGCTCGTTATCCCAACGCCATCTCCTTTATTGAAGCATACCGGGAGGCCATCCAGAGCCAGGGTGTTTCCGTTCCCCGTTATGACCTGGATACCGCCATTTCTTCCGGTTTTGTCTCATTACCGGGTATCTATATTGAGGGGTACAAAATCCAGCGCGAAATCGCAGACCCGCCCAACCGCCCGTACCAGCGGTATCTGGCCAAAAACGAGACTCTGAACGAGTTGGCGGTGCTGACCGTTTTGAAATCTACCATTGCCGACAATCCCATCCTGGCCCGACTCTTTCAGGAACGATTGGATAAACTGGTGCTGCTGGACCACCCCGGTATTTTTGCCATCACACGGGTTGATGTCACCGGGGATGATCATCCGTTCTGCGCTTATGAATATATTGCCGGGCAGAATCTAACTACGTTGTTAACAGGCTCCTGGCAGCAGGCTGAAAGTGCGCTGCCAGCCCCAGAAGCTCTTCTGCTTTGCCGCCAGATTGCGGATTCCCTCATTGTTGCCGCCCAGGTCAACATCTGGCACCATGATCTGCATCCCGCCCATATTATTATCCCGGATAATCGGGCGCCGGTTCTGGTGGGCTGGGAAATCCCCTTGCCACCTCCGTTCACTGATAACCAGCGTAGCCGCGCCGATGAACCGGGCTATCTGGCCCCTGAACAATTGGCCGGAGATGGCGTCACCATCCAGAGTTATCAGTTCTGTTTGGGAATCATCCTCCATGAATTGCTCACAGGGCAGCGACCGCACTTACCGGGTTGGCGTACCCACACTTACACACCGGCCGATATTCCCACAGCACATCTGGTTTCCTCTCCGGCCACTCCCGTTGCCCCGGAAACGCAGCAACTTCTCGGTCGCTGTCTGGCCAGTAATCCGGCTGACCGGTTTCCAGATATGGCCTCTTTCCTGGCCCAGCTAGATCAGGCTATTTTGTCCGAGCAGCGTCGGCCACCCCTCCTCACATCCAGACAGGCAGAACCGCCAATCGCGGCCGGCCGTGCCCGACGGTGATTCTGGCGCTGGGGTTGCTGGGCTTGTGTATCGTCTGGGGTATCTAGGGCCAATGGTCGGCTGCATCCTCGCCTGGCGCCCTGGCTGCCCCCGCCACTGCGAGCCACTTGATCGCCATCCCCACCAACGCAGGTCTGCCGTCCTCCGCCACTACCGGGCCGCTGCCAACATCCCCTGGCGAGGAGATAATCAACGTACTTGGCCCGACTGCTGGCAGCCAATTCACCCTCGATGACACGATTACATTTGCCTGGCGTTGGCCCTACCCGTTGGCGGCTGCTGAACAATTTTCTGTCTACCTGTTGGGCGGCGAAAGCCCCATCCTGGTAGGGATTGTGGCCGCGCCGCAAGCCTCAGACAATGACCTATACCAGCTGGTCGTGCAGGGGCAGAGCTTCCTCTCTATGCCGGCCACGTATGTCTGGCAGATTCAGCTGACAACGACTGATGAAACCCCTTCACCCGTTGCCAGCAGCCCCCTATCACTCATCACCTTTGTATCACCCTCGGCCACTCCTTCCCGCACACCTACATCTGTGCCTACGAACACCCGACGGCCGTTGCCCACCACCACCGAACAGGCCACAACGACGCCGACAAATACGGTGCTGCCCACGGCGACCGGGCGCGTATGCCAGTCACCCGATGGCTGGATAAGCTACCTGGTGCAGCCAGGGGATACGGTGACTGGTCTGGCGCTTTTGACAGGCAGTACGGCGACTGAAATTTTACGGGCCAATTGTCTGGGGCAGGGCAGCGATTTAGCCGTAGGACAAACCATCTGGTTGCCTCAACTGCCGGTGACAGCCACAGCAGCAGCGGCGACCCCAACCACGGCGCCACCACCCGACCCTACAGCCACGCCGCAGCCTGTGATTCCATCCCCAACACCCTCACCCCCGCAACCGACATTCACGCCGCCATCCTTACCAACCTTTACTCCTCCGCCCAATCCTTGACGCGCCCCAAAAAATTCAGGGGGTGCGGACTTGTAAGCTATAGAGGTCGGTCGGATTCAAAGCCCCGGCGTTAATGAGCCAGATGAAATAATCACCGGCTGGTTGTGTACCTAAATCTAATGTGCGATTGGTGGCCGTTGAGCCATCATGCCCGATGAGTGTAGCTGCGGTGCAGGGGAGGCCAGACCAAACGGTCAACTGACCGGCCTGAGGGACAAAATTCAATAGTTCAACCTGAATGGGGGTTGGCTGACTCAAAGCAAAGTGATACCAATCATTCTCATCTTCCGCCAAAAACTGGGCCGGTTGGTTGAGGGCCACAGGGAAGGCGTCGCCACAACTGTTATTGGGTTCTCCCCAGATACGAGGTCGCAATACCAGCGGCAGAAACACCAACTGAGGGCCAGGGTTGGTTGGTTCTGTGATTGTCAAAGTGACAGTAGCACTGGCCTGAACCGTCAGCGGCACCTGGTTCTGACCTTCGGCGGTGACGCTGCGGGTGATCATCTGCCCGGCCATCCCCTGAATGTCATGGCTATAGCTACAATGATAGGTAATGTCTATGGCCATGGTTTGTGGCAGGGAACAATTTCCTTTCCCGTCCAGGTCGCCGACTACATTGTCCGTGAGCGCCAGCAAGGTGATAGATGTGGCGCTCTGGTTGCTCACCTCAACAGAGAAGAGAACCGACCCGCCTGGTTCTGGCAAGGAAAGGGGTACGGCCGTTACGGTAATGGCTATAGTGGGCGGGAGTAATGTCTCGCAATCGTCTGTGGCGGCCGTGTTAGCCCACCCCGGTGTGAGACAACGCTGGCTCAGATCGCTGTTGTTCTGGTTAGTATCCAGGCCATCTGGCAGGCGGGAAATGCCGGTTATCCCCAGGCCATCATCTGCCAAACCAACCCCAGACCCTTCGGTATAAGGTGGCGCTGTATCTCCCTCATAGCTAACAGTGTCGATCAAGGTAGTATCCAACCACAGGGAAACGGCATCTGGGGAGCCGTTTTGAATCGAACCGCCAAACGTCAGGTCGCAGTAAATCACCAGGTCAGCATCCGTACACACAACAAAGTATTCGCCGGGTGACAAGAGGAAGTTTGGGAAGTGGATGGTTTTATACAAAACCGCGCCATCACCGTTGATCAAATCCAGACGATAGGGATAGAGATTAACCGGAACGGAATCATTATTCCGAATCTCAATAAATTCCCCGGCATCTGCACCCGGCTGATCATAATCCACCTCGTTAATCACCAATGTGTTAGGAGAAGAGATGGTCGGCAGGTTGGCCGCGCCAGGTGTATTGAGCGCCTCATTAGGATCTGGTGTGCCGATAAAACCCGGTAATCCAGCCCCATCAGGATCATTGCGTGTCCAATCGGCGGTAGTGTCCGTGTCTTGTTTATCTGGTAGCCGAGAGGCTCCCCAGACACGGCCGCTCAAGCCATCATAGCCTGGTGCCAGGGTGACATTGGCATAGGTGAGATCACTGCTATCGCCATCGGTAATGGCCACGGAGTCCACGATACGCAGCCAGGGTGTGAGATCTAAAATGCCATCATCATTCGTGTCCAAATCCAGCCCATTGGAACCCGAAAAATCCTCCACTAACAAGAGCGACACCGAGCCATTTTCCATTTGGTCGTCAAGGAAACCAGTCGTCCAATAACCGGCAGCATTGGTTGTGGTAAGGAAAAAGATTGAGTCAATGACACCCTGGGCCGAACTGCTGCTATCCCCCTCGATTTGCAGCAAACTGAAGGCTGCATAATCGGTCAGCCCATCACCGGCAATTTCCACAAATTCGTGGGTATCCATGCCGATGTGATCCAGCACAAATTCGTTAATGAGTGGATCCGCGCTGCCGTTGCGGTGCGCGTCTGCTTTGGCAATGATGCCGCCCACAATGAACATTGGCAACAGAATGCTTACCAAAACGACTGATACCCTGATCATTTTTGCACCTTATCGCTTGAGGTGAACGTCACTGGAAATACGCATCAAACATTCCCTGCAAAGAACCAGCAAGAATTGATGCTGGTAGTACAACTCCTGGTGACAAGAAAGTCCATGCCATGATAGTAACATAAAAACGCGGACGAATAATATCGTCGGGAGTGACCAAACTTATAGACATACGAAATCAATCACATGCTTCTTGTCAAATGGTCTGGCTCGATTGTGTAACTGTCGCTGATTCCAGGCATGAGCAAAAGCCTTGAGATGGCGGTTCAACCACGTCAGACAGCGGGAGAAGCAGCGACTTTTGCGTGCCAAGCGGGTCAAATAGTGGCGCAAATCGGCATTGCCTCCTTCCACCGAGTAAGTCTCACTCTTGTCAGGTAAGGACAGATGATCCCCTTTCCGATAGGTCAAGCTGTCATAGAGGGGAAACTGGTCGCTGTCATATTGCTCGGCGGGCGCCTCATCAACCATCTGCTGGGCTGTTTCCTGGGTGCGATGCCAGACTGGTTGGATGGCCAGAAAGCAGCGTGTTTGCCGGTCGACAATCGTCATGATGTAGACTTCGTTTTTTTAGCGCCAATGAAGGTGAATAACTCATCTTGTTCGGCCACTGCCACCGGCCCTTCCGGTCTGGGCGGCGTCTCCGGCAAGCTGTCCGTGTACTCTTTAAGCCAATTGGCCACCGACTGTGGCGCTACCCCCAGATGACGAGCTGCTTGCCGTTGGCTATTGCCATCCAGTACCAGCCGGATGGCTTGTTGCCGGGTTGCCCGTTCATGTCCTGGCGTTTTTGGCGTGGGCACATACTTGCGACGGCACACCTTGCATTGATACACCTGGCTACCAGCGAGGGTTTTACCATTTTTGACTTGATGTTCTGTTCTCTGACAATGTGGACATTGACTCATATGTCTGTTATATCATGTCTTTTGTTTTAGTCACTCCCTTAATGGTCGTTGCCAATTGTCAATTGCCAATTTTCAATTGACGATTGACAATTGACCATTCAAAAAAGGAGACAGATATATGGATACGGTGTACACCATTCATCAGGGATTGACCAATACGGCCTTGCTTTATTTTCTGGTTTTGGGGGTGTGGGGCTTTTTTCGGGCGGTGCGGGGGCATAGCGTGGGCAGCAGTTATATGGGCGCGTTGGTGGTGGCACAGGTGCTGTTGATGGTGAATGTAGTGCTGGGCGCGGTATTGTGGGCGAACGGCCGTAACATCAACATGGCCCGCTTTGATGTGCATGTGCTGTATGGGGCGTTTATCCTCGTCTTTTTGCCCTTCGTTTATCTTGCCCTGCTGCGCGGCGATGATACGAATCGTGCCCAATGGGTGTGGGGGTTTGTGAACCTGTTTATGTTTTTCCTCATGCCTCGTTTTGTAGTCACCGGGCTTTAGAATCGAAGTCCGAAGTCAGACTTCGATTTACAGTTTACAGCGCGAATCTGATACAATCACGGCCGTTCGTCCATACATAGAACAGGAGGCTCGTGGTATGGCAGAAAACCCCAATTCCCCCCCAAAAAGCTCGTCCGTCATCTGGCCTGACTGGCAAAAACAATTGGCCGGGTTAGTCCTGATATTGCTCGTTCCTGTCATCTTTGTCTTCTTCAAGCCAGTCATCTTTACGCTGCTCACCATTCTACTGCTGGCTTTTGTTTTGCGATATCCCATCAATTTCCTGCACCGACGGCTTAAACTCCGCCGCTCTTTGGCCGTGTTTATTATCTTTTTCCTCTTTATGCTGCTCTCCATCTGGGCTTTTGTAGCCCTGACCGGTACCGTGATTTCGGTCGCCATTACCATGCTGCAAGAGTTACAAACGTTCATCAATGCCAATATGCCCACTCCACCCGAATCGCTCAATCTTGGCCCCATTGACCTCAGTTTTCTCATCGCCCCTTTGCAGCGGATGGCCACCAATTTTGTTATCACGCAGCTTTTTGGCGGCCCGACCGGGATTGTGACCGGATTAGGCCAACTGATCACCAGCGCCGCCGACTTGATGGGACAGTTTGCGATCATCGTCACCATTTTGCTTTTTTTCTTGCTGGAAATGCCCACCACTATTGGCGGCATCGGCCGACTTTTCCCCGAAAATTCGCGCCGCGAATATGCCATCCTGATCCAGCGCAGTGACACACTACTGGCCAATTTCTTCTTTGGTTCGCTGCTGGTGGTGCTGTTTTACTGGCTGCTGGCCTGGGCTATGTTTAGTCTGGCTGGCGTCTCTGACCCACTCATCAAAGGGTTTATCGTTGGCGTACCGAACTTTATTCCCCAGGTTGGCGGCTATATCTCCACCATTCTCGTTTTCATCATCGCCCTGATCAGCGGCACCAGCAAATTTGCCATGGGGCCGCTGCTGTTTGCTTTTGTGATGATGATTATCTTCATGGTGGCCTCCGGTATTGCCTATTATTTTGTAGATGCCCGCGTCTACTCCAAATCGGTGAAAATCCCAATCTGGCTCATTCTCATCGGGCTGATGGTGTTTGCGGCGGTGATGGGCACATTAGGTTTTTTGCTGGCGGCAGCAGCCATTGCCATCTTTGGTGAATTTTTTGTCTTCACGCTCAAAAAGATTCGCGGCGAAGACCCTTATCCCGATCAACCGGAACCGCCGCTGTTTACAAAGTATTGGCAGTCGTAATCCGTGACCCTTAATCGGTAATCGGATTACAGGTCACGGATCACGGATTACGAATCCCGGTTGCCTGCCCGGTGACGCATGGTTATAATCCGCCTGCTTTGGGTCATTAGCTCAGCTGGTAGAGCAGTGGACTTTTAATCCATTGGTCACAGGTTCGAATCCTGTATGACCCACCACCATATAAAGGGTCTAACTGCCCTTAAAGTCCCATATCTTCCGGTGTGGGACTTTTGTTTTTTAGATTGGTTATTGTGAAGAACGAGGCGGGTAGCGATAAGGGCAGCGTGTAGATGACCTTTAAAGGTGGGGTTAAATGAAAAATGTGCGTAACTATTCAGGTGTGAGTTGAGGCATGAGCGGATCACCATCAAACAGGGAACCTAATGCCTCCCATACAGTGAGACCTTGTTTACGAACGGTTGAGAGGTAGGTGCGCAGGCGACAGAATTGTTGCGCCCCTTCCCAACTGCGAAAACAACCGGAGATTTTCTGCTGAACTTTCATCATGCGGATGTCTCCGGCCAGGGGGAGTGACCAATCTGAAAGGCATGGTATAAAAGTATCATGAACCAAATCTCAAAGCGTTTGCCCATGCTTGGAATCAAAGACAGATGCACAATTGGGCACGTCCATTCGATGAAAAGCATGTCATAGATTTTGTATGCCTATGATATTAGTCGCTCCCGACCATTAACCATTGACCATTGAATCGGCTACAATCCGCTGCTTATGGAACAAAGACAAAAGGATGCGGCTTTTGAAGCCGCTCTCGATTATCTCTACAGCTTTTTTAACTTTGAGCAGCCGCCGGAAGACCGATACACAACGGCCAAAATTGACATCTTCCGCCCGCGACAGTTGTTGGCCCACCTGGGCGATCCCCAAAATAACTACCCGGCCATCCACATCGCCGGGACAAAGGGCAAGGGCAGCGTGGCCGCGATGTGCGCCTTTAGCCTGCGGGCAGCGGGCTACCGGGTGGGGTTGTATACCTCGCCCCACTTGCAGGAGTTCCGGGAGCGCATTCGCATACTGACACCGGATGAGACAGACGGCCGTATCCCCCCTGCCGCTTTTGTCCACCACATCGAACAATTGAAAACGGCCGTCGCCGCCACACCGGGCACGACCTGGTTTGAAATCCTCACGGCCGTCGCCTTCCTCCATTTTGCTCAAGAAAAAATAGACGTGGCCGTGCTGGAAGTGGGCATGGGCGGGCGGCTGGATGCCACCAACGTCGTCACCCCGCTCGTCTCCGTCATCACCAGCCTCAGCCTGGATCACATGAAATATCTGGGCGACACGTTGGCCCAAATCGCCTTTGAAAAGGGGGGCATCATCAAACCGGGTGTGCCCGTCATCAGTGCCAGCCAGAAACCGGAGGCGCTGGAGGTGCTGCGCCAACTGGCAACCGAACGAGAAGCGCCGTTAAGTGTGATCGGGCAAAACTGGCAGTATCACGGTCGTAAGCCTGATCCCACCACCGATCAGCAAACGCTCACCATCACCCACTCCCCCGACCCCGCCTTTATCCCCAACGGCACAACCTTTCCACTCGCGCTCTTTGGCGACTTTCAATTGGAAAACGCGACTTTGGCGCTGGCAGCGTTGCAGGTGGCCCGGCCGTCCTTCCCTCGCCTCTCCCTTGAAGCCTGCCGCCAGGGGTTGGCCGATGTGGTCTGGCCCGGCCGTCTGCAAATTTTGCACCGGTCGCCAGACGCGCCCACCCTGCTGGCGGACTGTGCCCACAACCCAGACTCTGCCCAAAAATTGGCGTATGAACTGGTGCATCATTATCAGTACGGCCGTCTCTGGTTCATTTTTGGCAGCGCGCGCGACAAAGATTTCCGGCAGGAGTTGGCGGCTCTGCTGCCCGCCGCCGCCGGGATCATCACCACCACCGTCAACCATCCCCGCTCCGCCACGCCGGAAGAGTTGGCGGTGCTGGCCGAGGAATTGGGCGCCAAAGCGTACCCGGCAAAGGATATGGACACGGCCGTGAGCCTGGCCTGGTCCCTCGCCGCCCCCGCCGATCTTATCTGCGTCACCGGCTCCATCTACATCGTCGGCGATTTGCTTAATCGCTGGGAAAGTCTACAATCCGAACTTACTGGCCCATTGTCATTCCGAACGAAGTCTGCGGAGTGAGGAATCTCATGATTACTATCTGGGGATTCCTCGGAAGATACTTCGGCAACCTCAGCACAGGCTCTCGGAATGACCTGTTTTCATAAACACCTGAACACTTGAACACGTGAACACACAAACACTTATCTATGGACGACGAAGAATTCGACTTTGACTTTGACCAATACCCCAACTTCCTGGACGCAATGCCCGGCCTCGGCGGCGAACTTTTTCCCGACAAAGAGCTGGCGGAAGACGAAGAAGGGTTTATTGAATGTGCTTTTCTGCCGCTGCGGGACATCGTATTGTTCCCGCAAATGGTCATGCCCCTCTTTATCGGCCGGGAACGTTCATTGGAAGCGGTGCGGGCGGCCGTCGCCAACGATGAAAACCTCATCGTCGCCACCCAACGCAACAGCGATGTCCTCGACCCCAGCCTGAATGACATGTATGCCATCGGCACCGAAATTACCATCGGCAAGGCGCTGCGGATGCCGGACAACAGCACCAGCGTCCTGGCGCAGGGGCGGCGGCGGGTGGAAATTGTGGAGTTCACCCAGTGGGAACCGTACATCCGCGCCAAAGCCCGCCCCGTGCATGAGCCAATGGAATGGGATCGCAACACCGAAGCGTTGATGCGGGCCGTCATCACCCTCTTTGAAAAGATGGTCTCCCTCAACCGCAGTATGCCCGAAGACGCCTACACCTTCGCCATCAACATTGATGAGCCGGGCTGGCTGGCCGACTTCATCGCTTCCACCCTCAGCGTGCCCGTAGACGTGCGCCAGGACATTCTGGAAACGCTGGACGCCAACGAACGGCTGCAAAAAGTGAGCATTGTCGTCGCCAAAGAGTTGGATGTGCTGGAACTGGAAAACCAGATTCACTCCAAAGTACAGCAAGAAGTGGACAAGTCGCAGCGGGAACATTTCCTGCGTGAACAAATGCGCGTCATCCAGGGCGAATTGGGCGAGGGGGATATTTTTACCCAGGAAATCAACGAAGTGCGCGAATTTGCGGCCCAAAAACCGCTGCCCGATGATGTGCGCAGCAAAGTGGACAAGGAGATCGCCCGCCTCAACGCCATGCCGCCCATGTCGCCGGAAGTGGGCATCATCCGCACCTACATTGATTGGATTCTGGCGCTGCCCTGGCAGGAAACAACGGCCGACAACCTGGACGTATCCCACGCCGCCCAGGTACTCGATGGTGACCATTACGGGCTGGATCGGGTGAAAGACCGCATTTTGGAATATATTGCCGTCAAAAAGATCGCCCCGGAGACGATGCGCAGCCCGATTTTGTGTTTTGTGGGGCCGCCGGGCACGGGCAAGACGAGTATCGGCCGTTCTATTGCCACCGCTCTGGGGCGCGAATTTGTGCGCATCAGTCTGGGTGGGGTGCGCGATGAAGCTGAAATTCGCGGCCATCGCCGCACCTACATCGGCGCGATGCCGGGGCGCATCATTCAAGCGATGCGCCGCGCCGGGACGAAGAACCCGCTCTTCATGCTGGATGAGATTGACAAACTGGGCAACGATTTCCGCGGCGACCCTTCATCGGCGCTGCTGGAAGTGTTGGACCCGGAGCAAAATTTTTCGTTCTCTGACCATTATCTCGACCTGGATTTTGATTTGTCGCAGGTGATGTTTGTGACCACCGCCAATTACCTGGACGCCATCCCCCATGCCTTACAAGACCGGATGGAGGTCATCGAGTTTCCGGGGTATCTGGAAGAAGAAAAGATGGAGATTTGTCGCCAATTTCTGGCCCGCCGCCAGTTGGAAGCGCATGGGTTGGACAAGTACGGCATCCGTTTTGAAGAAGAGGCGCTCAAGACCATCATCCGCCGCTATACGTTGGAGGCAGGGGTGCGGAATCTGGAGCGGGAGATTGCCAACGTGTGCCGCAAGGTGGCGCGGGACGTGGCCGAAGAACGCAAGTTTGCCCGGCGCATCACCGCCCGGCGCGTGGAGGAACTGCTTGGCCCGCCGCGCTTCTCCGAGGAGGGGTTGCAGGAGGAGGATCAGGTGGGAGTAGCTACGGGGGCGGCATGGACGGCCGTTGGCGGCGACATCATGTTCATCGAAGTCAATCTCATGCCTGGCAAGGGGGGGATGCAACTCACCGGGCAGTTGGGCGAGGTGATGCAGGAGAGTGCCCAGGCAGCCCTGACCTACGCCCGCAGCATGGCTGAAGCTCTGGGCGTTGACCCCAAACGGTTTGAAGAGACGGACATCCATTTGCACGTGCCCGAAGGCGCCGTGCCCAAAGATGGCCCCTCGGCAGGGGTGGCGCTGGCGACAGCGATTATTTCTGCCTTCACCGAACGCCCCATTTACCGTGAGGTGAGTATGACCGGCGAAATTACGCTGCGTGGCCGGGTGCTGCCGGTGGGTGGGGTGCGCGAAAAGGCGTTGGCCGCTCGCCGCGCCGGGATTAAGACTTTTATTTTGCCCAAGAAAAACGAATCTGACCTGGAAAATATCCCCAAGAAACTGCGCCAGGATTTGAATTTTGTCTTTGTCACCCGCATGAGCGAGGTGTTGGGCGTGGCTTTGCACACCCAGGCGCGTATCAGGAAACGGCCGTCACCCCTGAAAAAAGCGCTGCCCACCATTGCCCCACCGCCGGCCCCGCCCGCGTGACAAGGTGGCAAGGTGATGGAGTGACATGCGAAACACTCCCAGTTATGCAATGGAAACAAAGTCGCAAAAGAAACGTCCCCCTTGTCGTTTGTTTTTAATAATGGCCCGACAGTCGGCAACGGCCGTTATTTTCAGACGTGGGCCAAGTAAATGGACACAACTCATACAATGGAATACAAAAACTGATACTTTGGAGTATGGGCAATGGTTTAAGGGTCGAATTTACGAGAAACGGTGTGATCTTTCCCCTGATGGTAACTTGCTCATTTATTTTGCCAGTAAGTTCAATAAAAAAACGATTACAGATAATGAATACACATACGCCTGGACGGCTATTAGTAAACCGCCCTGGCTTACTGCGCTTGCTTTATGGCCCAAAGGAGATTGTTGGCATGGCGGTGGTCTGTTTGAGAACAACAAATCCGTTTTGCTTAATCACCGTCCTGAGGTCGTGCGGTCTCACCCCGAACATTTACCACCCAGGTGGATGAGGATTGTGGCAAACTCGGAAGCGAGTGGTGAGGATGAGCCTATCTATTCGCAGCGTTTGACAAGAGATGGATGGGAGGTTTCTCAAAATTGGCAAGTGGAATATACAAAATCCCGTCAAGGATTTGTTACTCATCAACCTGAGATAAGAATAATTCGGCATCCTAAGCGGTCACTTGATCTCTTGATGAAACGGCATCTTAACGATTTTAAGTATTACGAAATGTATGAAGTGAAAGACCTTATATCTGGGAAAACTATCAACCTCGACAATGCGGAATGTGCCCGGTGGGATCATCGAGGTCGGCTGGTGTTTACCAATGGCGGGAAGTTATACGCCAGTTACGTGACGGAAGAAGCTGAATTAGTAACAAACGAGGTTGCCGGCTTTAATCATTTAGAGCCTGAGGAAGTTGAAAGTCCGAGTTGGGCAAAGCAATGGTAGTTTGATCATGCTCGTGTTTTCGATTTCTCTACGGCCGTGCCTGTCACAATCAGTATGTTTCATAAAATAGCAGTTCAGAAAGCTTTGATCGTTTTGGTTATTCTCAATCTAGCTGCCTGCCAGGCTATGCCTAACCCCACCCCTACCCGCCAAAACCTGCTGGCTGCGCCAATGAACCGGGAGGTGCTGGCGGCGGAAATTCCGGCGTTAGCCACCCGCCACGCCGATGTCGCCGCTGCGCTGCAAGCAAATCCCCCCGTTCTCACGTTGGCCGGGTTGGACGAGGGCGCGGCGCAGGCGCAAACGCTGGCGCTGCAAAATGCGGACTTTTTGGCGTACATCACTGACCCTGTTTCCGGCCAACCGCTGCGTACCGAAATTATGGCGGTACGGCCGTCCCTCCCCTCCGACCAACCCGCCAATACCGCCTGCACCCCCGACCATTGCTACCGGGTGGAACTGTATAACTATGCCCTGAACACGACGACGGTGGCGCTGGTGGACACGGCCGTAGGGCAAGTGATCTCCGTCGCCCATCTGGACAATGTGCAGCCGGAGATTCCACCCGCGCTGGCCGACCTGGCGGTGCAGATTGCCCGGCACGCGCCGGAAGTGGTGGCGGCGTTGGGTGGGGATGCGGGCACGGCCGTGATGCCCAACATCAAAACCGCTCTCAACGGCACCCTGTGTGAACGGTCGCAGCATTTGTGCGTGGCCCCCACGTTTCTGGTGGGGGAGCAGGCGTTGTGGGCCATTGTGGATTTGACGGATGAGCGGCTGGTGGGCATTCGCTGGACGGATTTAGGTGAGAGTGGCCCACCGTCAACCATTACCGAACGCAGCTTGCAAAATGAGATTGTGTACGATCAATTTTGTGAGCAAAACCAGACGATCACACAAGGCGATTGGACGATGGATTTCATCCTCACCAGTTCGGATGGGCTGAAGGTGAGCGATGTGACGTACCAGGGGCGGCCGGTGCTGAACGCGGCCACGCTGGTGGATTGGCACGTCAGTTATTCGCGGGAGGATGGTTTTGGTTATAATGATGCCATTGGCTGCCCGGTCTTTAGTTCGGCGGCGGTGGTGGCGTTTGACGGGCCAAAGGTGGAGGAGATTGTGGAGAATGGCACGGCCGTTGGCTTCGCCCTCATCCAGGATTTCCGCAGCCCGGATTGGCCCACACCCTGTAACTATCGGTATGAGCAGCGGTATGAGTTTTATGCGGACGGCCGTTTCCGTGTATTAGCGGGCAATCATGGCCGGGGGTGTGGGGATGATGGCACGTACCGCCCCGTGCTGCGGCTGGATGTGGCCGGTAGTGGCGACGGGTTGGCCGACACGTTTGCCACCTGGGACGGGCAGGCGTGGCAGCCCTGGACGGCCGAAGGCTGGCAGCAGATTGACGACAGTACCCCGTCTACATCGGCAGGGGCACAGTTCCAATTGACGGGAGCGGACGGCCAGGGTTTTGCCATACGGCCGTTGCGCAGCGAGCGCGGCGACCCGGCCTACCTCTACCTGACGCGCACCAGCCCGGAACATGACGAAGGCCAGACGGATTTACCCAGCCTGGGTTCCTGCTGTAATGCCGATTACCAGCAGGGGCCGGAACAGTTTACCGAACCGGCGGAATCCACTGCCGGGCAAGACCTGGTGCTCTGGTTTGTGCCAGAATTGCAGAATGATGCGACCCCCGGCCAGGAGTATTGCTGGGCGGATACGGTGTTGGAAAATGGCATCCCCGTCGCCCGCTCCTGGCCCTGTTATGCCGGGCTATTTTTTGTGCCCATCCCTTAATTGACTAAATTTGGCGACGTGGTTTGCCTATGAGTTGGGGGGTATATTTGTTGAGAAAGTGGACGGCGGGCAGACAGAGGGTGATGCTGAGGGCGGTGACCAGGCTGGCCTGGGCGGTGACGGCCCAGGGGTCGGTGGTCCAAAACGGGGCGGCGATGATGGGGTGGTTGAAAAATTCAAAAAAGAGGCCGTTTAGCCCCATGAGGATGAGGCTGTTCTGGCCGATGTAGGCCAACAGCCGGGTGGCGGGCAGCAGGCGGGCCAGGCAGATGATGAGCAGGGAACCGGCAACGGCCGTGACCGGAAACCAGAACCAATGCCCATGGCTGGAAACGGACATCAACACCACCGGGACATCGGTGATAAAGGGGCCGGTATTACGGCCGTAGGTGAGCACCGCCCCCAACGTACAACTGAGAATGGCAAGGAGGAGCCAGGGGCGACGGCCGTGACCAAGCCCCCATCCCATCTGCCGCCCGGCCACGCCCAATAGATAAAAACCATACGCCACCAGCGCCTCATGCACAAACCAGAAATTTTTGGGCAACAGCAGCGGCCCCCGAAACGTGACAAACCAGGTCACGCCCCAACCCACCGCTAAAAAAATGAGAGCGGCTACCGTTTGTGACCGAACGCTTTGCCAAAAGTGCCGCCCGCCAAAGTGATACACCTCCACCATAAACAGGCAAACCAGAAACCAGGTGAGCAAATTAAAAGCCGGTTTCCCCTGCGCCATCGCCAGAAAACCTTGAACATAGCGCGTGGGCTGCAACCCGCCCTGCCCTGTATGGAGCAGCATCAGGCAGAGCAGTGCCAACAGGTTGAAAAACAGAAAGGGGATGAGCCGTGCTTTGAGCCGGTAAGACACATAAGCAGAGAAAGCCTCTGGCCGCCGCGAAGCCACAAACCCGGCCAGCAGGAAAAAGAGCGGCATGTGAAACGCATAGATGAATTGGAACTGGGGGAGTACGGCCGTGTGCCCATTCAGGTACAACGTCTCCAACAAATGCCCATAAAACACCAGGATAATGCCCATTGCTTTGGCATTATCCAGCCAGATCATACGGGGCGAAATAGCGGACGAATTGACGGCGACCATAGCCACAGAGTACCTCAATCGTTATTAGGGACAATGGTACAATCATATTATCACTTTGCAGAAAAGAGGTATTTCATGTACATCTGGCGCAAACCATTTCTCCTTCCTATCTTATTACTCCTCTGCTTACTCATCGCATGTGGCACAAATGAGGCTACGCCGACATTGCCAGAGGGGTACATGGTTGGCCCCACCGACCAGTGCCACGCCACGCCCCAATTTTTGGCCGCGCTCAACTTTGCGCGGCCGGTGATTGATACCACCCAGGAATTTGCCACCGGTGTCCTGGTGCGCGACGCGGCCGGTGAAGGACAAACTTACCAACATGACACCTGGGACGACGCCGGTAAAGTGGGGCCGTTTGCCATTGATTGGCTGGGCAACATCTTCGTCGCCCCCACCCCCGTCATCAGTCTGGAACTCAACCCGGTAGAGGAGCAAAACAAAATCTTCAAAGTGGACACCAGGACAGGGGAGATGGTCGAATTTGTTAGCCTGCCCTGGCCGTTGCCACCGGGAAGCGGCAACCCATACGGCGTGGTGGGGCTGGCGTATGATTGCGATACGGGTAGCCTGTATGCGGCCTCTATTGCCGGTTCTACTCCCCAAGACGAAGTGGGCGTTATTTACCAGATTGACTCAACCAGTGGGGAAATTTTGTCGAAGCTGGAAAATGTGGATGCCCTGGGCATTGCCGTTTTCCGCGCCAGCCAGGGGAAGCGGCTGTATTATGGTCACGGCCGTACCTCGGAAATCTACTCGGTGGCGTTGGATGGCGACGGCCGTTTTTCCGGCGAGCCCCGCCTGGAATTTTCCCTGGCCGCCCAACCCGGTGGCAGCACCAACATCGCCCAGCGCCTGCAATTCCTGCCCGACAACAGCCTGGTCATCAAGGCGATTGAATTTAACTACAGCTTGCAGGCCACCAGCCGCGTGCAGAAAGATGTCTACACTTTCCATTACCAGCCCACTGACGACACCTGGACGCTGGGGCAGATCACCCAGGAATGAGGCGATGCCTGACCAAACTCCTATGTGGGTGGTCGGCCCTTTAACCATAATTCAACCTGTTTTATGAAACGGCTATGTTATACTGCCCACACTAATGAGGCTGACAAGGAGATGCTCAATAAGGTGAAAACCCTTTCTTCCCTTGAGCAATACCTGACTAATTCAAAGCGAAGTAAATCAAAGTGAAGTTGTTCAACTCAACAGCGCCATTATTGCCAATATAGGAGAAGTATGTATGAAACGTAGAAGTCAAAATAAATATGTCTGGTGGATAGGCAGCCTGCTTGCCCTGGCAGCCTTTTTGTTGTTTCAGCCGGGCGGCACGGCCGTACACGCCGATGGTGCGATCAGTGGGACCGCCTTCCGGGATTACAATGCCAACGGCGTGCGCGACACGTATGAGCCGGGTATTGGTAATGTGGCGGTCACGGCCGTGACTGATACCGGCGACACTGCCAGCACCACCACCGCCGCCAACGGGGCGTATAGCCTGCCCACCCTCGTCGGCAGCGAAGCCCGCGTAGAGTTCACCTTGCCCACCAATGGCAGCCTTGATTTCCTCCGCCCCGGTGCGGCCGGTGGCACAACCGTCCAATTCGTGAACATTTCCGTGGGTGACGTGGGCAATGTGAGCGTGGGGTTCAACAACCCGGCACAGTACAGCCAGGAAGTACCTACACTTGTCTCCAGCGTCTTTGTTAATGGGGATCCCCTGGCTGGCGGCACCGCGGGTACATCAAACGCCTTTGTCTCCTACCCCTATGACAACAACGGCTTTGGCACGCCACCCAATACCGTAGCCATTGCCAGCCAGATCGGCTCTGTGTGGGGTACCGCTCCCCACCCTCTCTCTCAAACCGTCTTCACCGCCGCCATGATGAAACGCCACGCCGGCTTTGGCCCGCTTGGTCAGGGCGGTATCTATCGGCTGACCTTGCCCGCTACTGTGACCCCATTTGTGGATGTGAACACAATCGGCATCAACACTGGCCCCGTTATTGCCCGAACATTAGGGGCCAACGCGGCCACCCCCACCCATGACCCGGCCGCCTTCGATGCGGTCGGCAAAATTTCCATTGGCGACATGGATATGTCCGAGGACGAGCAAACCTTATGGCTGGTCAACTTGTTTGACCGCACCCTCTATTCCATCTACATTGGTTATTCTCCCACAGTGCCCGACGCCGGTGACGTCACCGCCTACCCCATCCCCGACCCCGGCTGCTCCAACGGCGATTACCGCCCCTGGGCCGTTGATACCTATGATGGGCAAATCTACGTCGGTATTGTCTGTTCGGCGGAAACGTCACAGCTTGTCGCCGACCTGGAAGCGCATGTCCTGGCGATGGATGCAGACGCCCCCGGTACGTTTACGACCATTTTCTCCATGCCCCTGAATTTCCCACGTGGTTACATCAGCACCAGCGGCGCCCTCTCCCCTGGTGCGGAATGGCTGCCCTGGATCGATCAATGGACAGACATCGGCCCGCCGATGCCAGCGCCCGGTGCCGGGCCGTTTGGACAGGCGATGTATCCGCAGCCGATGTTGACCGATATTGAGTTTGATATTGATGGCTCCATGTTGTTGGGTTTCACCGACCGTTTTGGACACCAGGGCGGCAATGAGAACTACAGTACCAACCCTGCTGATACTGCTACCTATGAAGGGGCCATGGGTGGCGACCTCATTCGGGTCTGTAATGATGGCGGCACGTTTGTACTGGAAAATGATAGCACCTGCCCTGGTGGCAGTCCGACCAATACCGGCGCCCCTGGTCAGGGACCGGGCGGCCGTGAATATTACTGGCAGGATATGTATAACATCAGCCCTCTTCCTGATAGTGGTACACATCAGGAAACTATCGCCGGCAGTCTGGCGCATAAGTTTGGCAGCAATGAGATATTAACGGCCGTTTTTGACCCCTCCAATTATCAGCGATGGCGCTCCGGCGGCGTGGCCTGGTTCCGCAATTCCGATGGTACCCGCCCGCGTGGGTATGAACTGGTGGGGCCAGATGCGGGCGGCCAACCGGCTACTTTTGGCAAAGTGGCCGGTATTGGCGATGTGGAACTGCTGGTGGCCCCCGCGCCCATTGAAGTAGGCAACCGCGTCTGGCAAGATGACAACGGCAATGGCATTCAAGACCCCGGCGAACCACCCATTGCCGGTGTGGATGTGGAACTGGTAGACAGCAGCGGCGCGGTGATAGCTACCGCCACCACTGACGCCGACGGACTCTACTACTTTGCCAACGTGCCCACCACCGGCGCCGTCGCTGCAACTATCAACGCCGCCGACAATGACGCTGAACAAAATGCAGGTGGAACAGTGACCGTTTCTGGAACCACTGGAAACGCTATAGACTTAGACCTGGGTCGAATTACTTCTGGTGGTGGACAAAATACAGTTGGTCTCCGTTTTACGGGATTAAACATTCCACAGGGCGCTACGATTACCTCAGCATTTATCCAATTTAGTGCTGACAATGTTTTGGAAACCAGCACCGACCCAGTTAATTTTCGCATCCGGGGGGAGGCGGCCGATAACCCCGGCCCGTTTACTACTACGGCTTTCAACATTACAAGCCGAACGTCAACCACGGCTATCGCCAACTGGTCCCCGCCTGGCTGGGGCGCTGCGGTGAATGCAAGTACAACTGGCCCGGCGCAGCAAACGACCACGCTGGCGGCCGTTGTGCAGGAAATTGTCAATCGGCCGGGATGGTCTCCGGGCAACGCCATGGTTTTGATTCTTGATAATGATCCCGCTACCACTACCGGTTACCGTGATGCCGAATCTTTTGATGGGAACGCTGTGCTTGGCACTGGTAGCAGTTTTAATCCTGCCCTCCCACCCAGATTGATCGTTAACTATGCATTTACCCCGGCCAACTACGCGCCGATGCAGTACCGCAGCGACTACCAGTTGCGGGTGAATTTGAACCAGACGGCGTTGAATGGGTGGTCCGTTTCGCCACCGCAGGCGGATGGCTCGGCCTCTGGTGAGCTGCGTGATTCTGATGGACAGGCGCGTTTAGGTGGTTATGTGGCTGTAGATTTCACGACCGGCGGCCCTGGCGAAAATAACCACACTTTTGACTTCGGTTTTGCGCCCGTTACCAGCCTGGGCGATTTTGTCTGGGACGACGCCGATAACGATGGTTATTACGACGGGCCAGTGCAGGTGGGCGATTTTGTCTGGTATGATCTGGACGGCGATGGCCTGCAAGACGTGGGCGAGCCGGGCGTGAATGGCGTCCGTGCCGCCCTGCACCGCAGCACGGACACGGACTGCGCCGACCTGCCGCTGGCGCAAACAAGTACGGGGCCTGACGGCCGTTACCTCTTCGACAACCTGGCTCCCGGCAACTACTTCGTCTGTTTTACGCTGGCTGATCTACCGGCCGGGTTTGTTGTCACCGTTGCCGGTGGCGACAATGCCGCCGACGCCACCGGGCGCACCGGCAACACTGGCCCGCTGACCGCCGGGCAGCAAGACCTGACCCGCGATATGGGTATTGTCAACACGGCCGGTTCCGTTTCTGTAGGTGACAGGGTGTGGTATGACGTAAACGGAGACGGCCGTCAGGACACAGGCGAACCCGGTGTACCCGGCGTCACCGTTGACCTGTTCACCGTCGGCCAGGATTGCGCCGATACCCCGGTCAGCAGCCAGACCACCGATGAAAACGGCAACTACTCATTCACCGGGCTGGCAGATAGCAACTACTTTGTCTGTTTTGACCTGACCACTGTCCCTCCTGGCTACACACCCACCACTGCTAACAACCAGGCAGATGACAGCGTGGATAGCGATGCCGACGCCAACGGCCAGACGCCCCCTACCGGCGCTTTAACCGCCGGACAGTTTGACTTCACCCTGGACATGGGCATTGTCAGCACCAGCAACGTGAGCGTGGGCGACACTGTGTGGTATGACGACAACGCCAACGGCCTGCAAGACGCGGGCGAAGGTGGCGTTCCTGGCGTCAGCGTGGAACTGTATGCTGCGGGCGATGTCTGCGGCACGGATACGCCGTTGATGGTGACAGTCACCGGCGGTGATGGTTCATATCTGTTCAGCGGCCTGCCATCTGGCGCCTACTTTGTCTGTTTTGACGTGTCCACCATTCCCGGTGGTTTTGAAGTGACGGGGCAGAATGTGGGCGGCGACGATACCATTGACTCCGATGCAGACCCGACGACGGGGGCAACG
Organism: uncultured Ardenticatenaceae bacterium; assembly: GCA_964467705.1. GTDB lineage: Bacteria > Chloroflexota > Anaerolineae > Promineifilales > Promineifilaceae > CAADGU01. The sequence continues at coordinate 53,553 of CAYXUZ010000001.1, forward strand.
GCCGTGACCGGTACCATCCCCGCCAATGGTTCTGACCTGACGCTGGACATGGGCGTCCGCCAGACAGACCCCGGCTTGGTCAGCGTGGGCGACCACGTCTGGTATGATGATGATCAGGACGGCGTGCAAGACCCGGATGAAATGGGTGTGCCGGGGGTCACGGCCGTATTGCATCCAGCCACCGACGCCGATTGTACTGTTCCCTCGGCAATTACCGATGTGACAGACGAGCAGGGCAACTACTTGTTTGCTGCCCAGCCGCCCGGTGATTACTTTGTCTGTTTTGACCTGGCTACCGCTCCCGCCGGGTTTGTGGTCACACCGCCAGATCAGGGTGGGGATGATGGCACGGATTCTGATGCTGATCCCACCACTGGGCGAACGGCCAATACAGGCGCATTGGTGGCCGGACAGGCCAACACTACTCTGGACATGGGCATCTACCCTGACGGTACCGAAGTGCGTTTACCAGGGGTGACGATGCAGGTGTACGCGGCGGCGACTGTTTGTGACGGTACTTCTTATGAAGCCGAAGTGACCACTGACGCCAACGGTAACTATCTGTTCACCGACTTGCCGGCCGGACAGTATTACGTGCATATGCCGGCGTCTAACTTTGCGCCGGGTGGCCCGCTGGAATATATGTTTGCCACTCTCTTTACTGACCCCAACCCGGATGATGACCTGAACAATGATAACAGCGCCCAAGAAGTAACGGCGGGCGCGTGCGCCGGGGGTCTCAGCACCAACCTGGTGACGCTGGCCGTTTCTACCGAACCGTTAAGCGACGGCCGTACCGACCCCAACACGCCGGATAACAGCCACAACCTGACGGTGGACAACGGCGCGTTTGAGCCACTCTGCATCGGCGATCTGGTCTGGTTTGACGCGGATGATGATGGCACGGTCAACGGCGCGGAGTATGGCATCAATGGCATTGAGGTCCAGTTGTACCTGGATGTGGACGATGATGGCATCTTTGAGCCGGGAGGAGATGACGGCACGGCCGTTGCCACAACTACAACGGCCACCGTTGCCGGGCAAGATGGCTCTTATAGCTTCTGTAGCATCATCGAAGGCAGCTACTTTGTGCATATTCCCACCACCGAGTTTGATCCGGGCGACCTGCTCTATCTTTTTGGTAGTAGCACTACCATCACCGACCCCACCACCACGATCCTGGAAAATGACAACAATGGGGATGATGGCGGCGATGCGGCGACGAATGGGGTAACGGTGCTGACGGCCGTTTCCCTCAACCGTCGCCTGGAACCCACGACAGCCGACTTTGACATCAACGACAACGGCCGTCGAGATGCCAGCACCAACCAGACCGTTGATTTGGGCTTGACGGCCGTGCTGGACTACGGCGACCTGCCCGACACATACAACAACACCATCTTTGGCGACGATGGCCCACGCCACCCGGATACCGGCCTCTACCTGGGCGCAGCCTGGGATAACGACAACGACGGCCAGGAAAGCATCGCCACCGATGGCGACGACAATGATGGCAATGACGACGAAGATGGCATTGTCATTCCCACCGGCAACGGCGCCGGTACCTGGGGTGATGGCACGGCCGAAATTGATGTGACTGTCACCGGCGGTCCCGGCTGCGTGGTTGGTTGGACAGATTACAATCTGGATGGTGACTTTGCTGATGAGATCAATGATGGCTCTGGCGGCGCGGATGTGCCGGAATTGATGTTTGTTCAGTTTTTACCGACAGGTACGACCCAGGTTGTATTTAACACGCCACAATCAACGGCTGGTGCGGGTACGTTTGTTTACCCGGCCACATTGAACATGCGGTATCGCATCTTCCCGGTCAATGATCCGATGTTTACGGCCGTTGGTCTGGCAACGGATGGTAATGGCTGCCCCACCGGCGCAACGGTGGCGATGGCGAGTATTACCGTGGAAGCGGCGACCGGCGGTGAGGTGGAAGATTATCAGCAAGATTTCTCGCCAACGGCCGTGAACTTGCAAAACATCCAGGCTACCCTCGGTTCTGTGCCATTCGTCCTGATGCTGTTTGTGGTGATGGCGCTGGTGTTTACCGGGCTGGGCATTGCCCTGGCCCGCCGCCATCGGGTATAAACGTACAAACCTGACAGGTCTGGCAGACCTGTCAGGTTTCAGCCTTGAATTGAAAGACTCCGGTTGATGCCGGGGTCTTTTTTTATGTGGCTAACTAATCAAAAGCCCGGATGCGGCGCAGCAGGGTGCTGGGTGACAGTTTGTGGTCGGCTTGGATGTAGCGGTTGTGCTGGTAGGTTTGGAAATCCTGGTCAATGCTGTACCAGGGTTGGTAGCGGCTGGCGGTTGATTCCAGGGGATGGAGGAGGTTCGTTTTGGCAGTGGCTTCCAGCAGATAGTCACGGCCGTCTTGCACAAACGTTACCCAGGCATGGGCTTCGGTGGCATGGTCGTCGGCCCATTTGGCCTGGCCGACCACAAATTCGGCGGGTAGCCCGAGTTCCACCAGTTTGCGCCAGGCCCACAGGGCGTGGTCTTCACAATCTCCCTGGCGGTTGACCTCAAACTCCACCGGGTGCAGCCAATGGTCGCGGGCGTTGAACTGCTCCTGGTCAGAAACGTAGCGGCATTGTTGTAACCAGCCGCAAACCTCGGCTACTGTCGCAGTTTGCACCTGGCTTTCCCGTTCAAAATACCAGCGAAAATCGTTTTGTGAGCCGGTACCAAAACGGCGAAAGGGAACCAGCATTATTTCACGGTGGTGCATCGGTTGAATCTGGTAATGATGTTCCAGCACCGGTAAGAATTCGAGCAGGGATTGTTGAATCTGGTCTTGCTGGATGGCGAGGGTACGGCCGTTGGCAAAGGTGAGGAGCATGGTGTAAGACGGCCGTGTCACCCCTTTGTGTGTTATCATCCGCTGCTCCACGCGGGCAGTTTGCAGGTCGGCAGTGGCAAAGCGCCGCTGCCGCAGCAAACAGCGCAGAGTAATCTGGTCACTGGCAAATGTGACCCGCCAGGGAAGTTCGAACAGCGTCAGATAAAGCAGTAGTAAGCCTAATGAAGCACAAAACAATGCTACCAGCCAGCCGACGATTTGCCCCAAGCCACCCTCGTTATTAAACTGCGTCATCCCGAAAACCATTACCGCAAACAAAAGGAAAAGTCCAAACCCCATGAGAAACATGGTAGGTTTGCCCGCCAGATGGCGCGGTAGGGGATTGGTGATGTATAGGGCGGCGGCGCGGCGCAAGGTGGGGGCGCGCCGTTTCAGTTCCGCTACCAGATGGGCGCTTTGGTTGATGCTGCGTTCGATGTAGCAACGGCCGTACCGGGTCTTGATCACGATGAAAAGCTGACTCTGGTGTACGGCCGTGATGTCATCATAGGGGATGGTGTGGGTACGGTTGAGGAGGTGTAGGGTAACGGCCGTGTCCTGCACCCGCACCCGCATCGTAGAAAACACAATGGAGAGAATGCCCCAGATTAACAAGGGACAGGTAAGCAATGAGATAAATAGAAAAATATGCCGCGTGTCTGAACGTGGTTCGGCCCATGCCAGCCAGAGAAAAAAGAGCCAAAACAGGCAGAGTGCCGGGGCGAGAATAAACCAGACAGCCCGTGTACCTGGCGCATAACCATATTCCTTGTTCATATGGCGAATCATACGCGATCTCTTGTTTTGAGGCATGATGACCCTGGTCTTGGTTTTCTGCATGGTACGGCCGTTATTGTGAACTCTCACTGTGAGATTACATAGCTTTCATAGATTTTTTACAAATACGGGGGAAAATCGGGACAGTTTTGTAAAATAGGTCTAGAAATTGAAGGTTGATTGAAAGGAGAAACGATTTTGAACAAGATCAAAACATTTCCTATTATTTTTTTCTTGCTGTTATTGGTAGCCACCGGTTGTAGCAATTCTGCTCAAGAAGCGACTGTACCCATATTAACCAACGAAGGCGAAGTGACCACAAACGAGGAAACGGGCATTGTGCCCGCCGTGAGCGTTTCTGTGCCCGTAGCCCAAAGTGAGCCGGACACGGCCGTGTCTGGCGACATTGTGACCGAACAAACCTACGTCAACATTTACAAACAGGCCAACCCTGGCGTGGTCAACATTCAGGTGGTGGGCAGCGCCACCACCAGCATGTTCCAATTGCCAGAAGGCGAAATGCCCGATATTCCCGAACACGAAGAGATACCCGAAGGGTTTGAAGATTTTTTCGAGAATCTGCCTGAAGATTTCGACCCCGAAGACATCCCCCAATTCCCCTCTACTGGACAAGGCTCTGGTTTTGTCTATGACAAAGAAGGGCACATCATCACCAACAACCACGTGATAGAAGGCGCGACGGACATCACCGTCATCTTTGCCGACGGCACAGAGGCGGAGGCCACCATTGTGGGCACTGATCCCGGTTCAGACCTGGCCGTGATCAAGGTGGACGTATCGGCGGACCAACTTTTCCCACTGGCTATTGGCGATTCTGATGCGCTGGAAGTGGGGCAACTGGTAGCTACTATTGGCAACCCCTTTGGTTTGGATGGCTCAATGTCTACCGGCATCGTCTCTGGTTTGGGGCGGACTTTGCCTGGCGCAGCCGCCCCTGGCGGTGCGCAGTTCAATATCCCCAACATCATCCAGACTGATGCCGTCATCAACCCCGGCAATTCAGGTGGCCCGCTGCTGAATCTGGACGGGCAGGTCATTGGCGTCAACACCGCCATTCAAACTGATCCATCGAGCTTTAGCCTGACGCCCAGTTTTGGCGGTGTGGGTTACGCCGTTCCGGTTAACATCCTGAAGCGCGTGGCGCCGGAGTTGATTGAAAATGGTTCGGTGCAGACGGCCTGGATGGGTATTTCCGGCAGCCAGATGACCAGTGATGTAGCCGTAGCCATGGGACTGGATGCGTCGCAGCGTGGCGTGCTGGTGCAAGAAGTGCTGGAAGATGGCCCGGCGGCCAAAGCCGGTCTGCTTGGCAGCAGTGGCACCACCCAAATTGATGGGTTTGATGTGACCATCGGTGGCGATGTGATCGTGAAAATTGACGATCAGCCGGTGGTGGAGTTTGATGATCTGCTCGGTTATATCGTGACGCAGGCCAGTGTGGGACAGACTGTCACCATTCAAGTTATCCGTGATGGGGAACTGTTGGATCTGGCGCTGACGCTGGAAGCACGGCCGTCGGTAGATCAGTAAGCGGTTGGCAGTTAGCAGTAAGCAATAAGCAATGAGGTAGTCAGCAGTGGCCCGGCGAGTAATAATCTCGCCGGGCTTTTTTTTGCTTGATTTCCCTCAATGCCCGATAATTCTTCCACTTACTGCTTACAGCTCACCGCTCACTGCTCACTGCTCACTGATTACGGAGGCCCCATGCAACCAATCACCACTTTTTCCATTGTCGCCTACGACCCCTACCGGCAGGAGTGGGGGGTGGCGGT
>CAYXUZ010000001.1:58992-98004 GCA_964467705.1 uncultured Ardenticatenaceae bacterium
TATCGCTACCTTCTCCATCGTGGCTTATGACCCCAATAAAAAGGAATGGGGCGTGGCTGTGCAATCCAAGTTTATGGCCTGCGCGGCCGTTGTCTCCTGGGCGCGGGCGGGGGCGGGTGCCATTGCCACCCAAAGTTATGCCAATGTGCGGTACGGCATTGATGGCCTGGATCGGCTGGCGGCCGGGCAGTCGGCAGCGGAGGTAATTGCGGAGTTCACGGCCGTAGACGAACAGCGCGCCCTGCGACAGGTGGGCATGGTAGACAAACACGGCCGTGCCACCTCCTTCACCGGCGACGATTGTTATGCCTGGGCCGGGCACATCGTGGGCGACCATTTTGCCTGCCAGGGCAACATCCTGGTTCCGGGTACGGTGGAAGCGATGGCCGCCGCCTATGAAGAGGCACGGCGTGGGCCGGGTGAACTGGCGGACTGGCTGGTGAGGGCGCTGGCAGCGGGCCAGGCGGCGGGTGGCGACAAGAGAGGGCGGCAGGCAGCGGGGGTGCTGGTTGTGCGCGAAAACGGTGGCTACGGCGGCGACAATGACCGCTACCTGGATTTGCGCGTAGACGATCACCCGCAGCCCATCGAAAAGCTGCAAGAACTGGTGCAGATGCACCATCTCTACTTTGGCCAGGTGAACCCGGCCGACTTGATCCCATTGGCCGACGTGACCGGGGAATTGCAGGCCATTATGCAAAAGACAGGGCATTACACGGGGGCGGTGACTGGCGAATTTGACGCTGCCACCCGCAAAGCATTGCGGGCGCTGGTGGGCGAAGAAAATCTGGAGGAACGTTGGAGTGGGGATGGAGCCAGGGATGGGGAAGTGATTGATCGTGTCGTGGTAGATTTTTTGTTGAAGCGGTTTGGGTAATCGGTATGTCTGAGACACGGCCGTTACTCATCATCCTCCCGATTACCGTTAAAACTTACGATATTGACTTTGCTCACATTGTCCATAATGCCGTCTACATTCGCTGGTTGGAAGATTTAAGACAGCAGTTGGTAGCCGAACATTACCCCATGGAACAGGCATTGGCCGACGGCCGTACCCCCATCCTTACCCATACAGATATTCACTACAAATGGCCGACCCGCTTTGGCGATGAGGTGGTGGGGCAGATGTGGATCAGCCAATTGAGCCGCACCAAATGGGAAGTGCAGGCGGAGATTGTGGCGAATGGGCTGGTGGCGGTGACTGCCAGGCAAAATGGCTACTTTGCCGATCTGTCCACATTGCGCCCGGTGCGCATCCCAGAACTGCTGCGGGAGAAGTGGATGGTGGATGTTCAGGCAGTTGTTCAGTGACCGGTCTTTGGCAGCATCGGGATTTCTTGCGCTATTGGGGGGCGACAGTGACCTCCCAATTTGGTTCGGGCATTACCTGGCTGGCGATACCGATTATAGGCGCGGTGCTGCTGGAGGCAACGGCCGTGCAAATGGGCATTCTTTCCGCAGCCGGCACATTACCTTATTTGTTGTTTGGTTTGTTAGCAGGAGCCTGGGTAGACCGTCTGCGTAAACGCCCCGTTCTCATCTTGGCCGACGTGGGACGGGCGCTTTTGCTGGCAACGATTCCGGTAACGGCCGTGTGGGGAACCATCACCTTGCTTCACTTGCTCATTGTTGCCTTTTTGAGTGGCACGTTGACCCTCTTTGCGAACGTCGCCGCCGGTGCTTATCTGCCGCTGCTCATCTCGCGTGATAGTCTGGTAGAGGGGAATAGTAAATTGTCGGCTACTGAATCGCTGGTAGAAGTAAGCGGGCCAGGTGTGGCGGCCACACTGGTCGAGCTGCTTAGTGCGCCTGTGGCTATATTCATTGACGCCCTGACCTTTCTTATTTCTGCGTTTTTATTAGGCAGCATTCGCGCCACCGAGCCAACGTCAGAGGCAAAGACAAAGCAGGCTTCTATGCGTGCCGAGATCAGGCTGGGTGTTCAGTTTGTGCAGCATAACGACTACTTGCGAGCGATGCTGCTCAACAATGTAACCATGCAGCTTTTTGGTGGTATGGTAGATGGGATTTTGATCATTTATCTGACGCGCGTGGTGGAGCTACCGGCCACTTTTATTGGCGTCATTTTTGCGGTGGGGGCGTTGATGGGTTTGGTAGCCGCTTCGTTGGGACGGAGGGCCGAAAGGCGGTTTGGATTGGGGCGAATGGTGCTGATCGGTACTTTATTGATTGGAGTGGGGTCGCTGGCACGGCCGTTGTCTCTGGGTACACCGCTGGTGGCCGCCATCATCTTGCTTTGTGGTCAGGCCATTTCAGGTTTTGGCAATACAATTTATAACATTGGCTATGACAGCCTGGTACCCCAGGTAACACCTGACAATTTGTTGGGTCGGGTCAATGCGACCGGTCTGTTTTTTTCCTTTGGGGCGCTGCCCATAGGCGCGTTGGTAGGGGGTGTTTTGGGTGACTGGTTGGGTTTACGCGCGGCATTGGTTGTATCCAGCGCCGGTCTATTTCTGGCTTTTTTGTGGGTTTATTTTTCGATTTTACGGGTTGTGCCGACCCCTCACGAACAAGGCCAAACCTGACGGATTTTTGCAGGCCAGTCAGGTTTACGCAAGCCTAAAAGGCAGGCTGAGGTGTCCGGGCGCTGAGGGGAACTTTTTGCAGGAAGGGGAAGGCGGGCTGCCAGGGTGATATGGTCGGCGGGGTGTCGGTTTCCAGGTGGCAGCCTTCGGCGCGGATGAGCCATTCATGGCGCACGGCCTGGCGGGCTTCGCTGTAGCGAACGCCCATGCGCCGCGCTTCATACACGGCCAGACGATCCAACAAGGCAGCAGGCACGGCCGTGACATCCAGATAATACACGGGCGCCTCGCCCCACCGCTGGGTGCAGGCCAGGTGCGGGGTGGGGTATTTGACGGGGAGATGGGTACGGCCGTAAATCTTTTCCCACAACTTAATCTGATTTTCTTGAAGTGGTGTAACAAAATAGCGCATGATTTTGATTTGCAAGAGTTCAACTTTTCCAGAAAAATTGAACTTCTAATTAGAACAAATGTGCTAATTATAATGCAAAAATGACATTTGTCTACAGTGAATCCTGACTCATTCCAATCGTCCTGCTCTGGTAACTTTGCTAAAATCGCTGGCGGAATATGAAATCAATTCCAATCTCACGAGAGGGTAGAAAAATGCAACTGTCCGAAAAAGATAACAAAGCAATTACTAATTGGCTGTTTGTGGTATGTGGGTTGATCATGTTTATGGTGGTGTTGGGGGGGTATGTGCGGCTGACCCGTTCAGGGTTATCTATTGTAGAGTGGAACCCGATCAGCGGTGTTATTCCGCCTATTGGCGAGGCGGCGTGGGAAGCAGAGTTTGCCAAGTATCAGCAGACGCCGGAATTTCAAAAGATTAACGCGACGATGACGCTGGAGGGATACAAGCGTATTTTTTACGTGGAATATATTCACCGGCTGCTGGCCCGTTTTGCCGGGCTGATTGTGTTAATTCCGCTGGTTTATTTTTTGGTAAAGGGCATCATTCCCTGGCGTAAATCGGCCGTGTACGTGGCGATTGTGGTGCTCTTTGCTTTTCAGGGCTTTTTAGGCTGGTACATGGTGAGCAGCGGCCTGATTGATAATCCGCATGTGGATCATTTCCGGTTGACCATTCATTTACTGATGGCGCTTTTTTTGCTGGCGTTGACGTTGTGGATGGCGTTGAATCACTATTACCGTTTTCCGCCGCGTGTGCCCGGCGTCTTCCGCTCATCGCCGTTTATTTTGTCGGTATTGATGCTGGTGGTGCTGGTGATTCAGATTTCCTATGGTGGTTTTGTGGCCGGCTTGAAGGCGGGCTGGATTTCAAATACATGGCCGTTGATGCACGGCCGTCTCATTCCCGCCGACATGCTTTCCCAAATTCAACCCTGGTGGCTGAACCTGTTGGAGGCGCCGCTGACGGTGCATTTTATCCATCGCTGGTTTGCGCTAGCGGTGCTGGTGATGGCGGGGGTGGTGTATTGGCAGATGCGGGCACGGCCGTTTGCCGCCCCCATCAAAAAAGCTGTCCCTCTGCTGTTTGGGCTGGTCTTGCTGCAAATTGTGTTGGGGGTGAGTGTGGTCTGGTTCAGCGTGCCGTTGTGGCTGGCGTTGGCGCATCAGGCAGTGGCGATGTTCATGTTTGTCACGGCCGTGTACATCAACTACGGCGTCGTGCATGAGCCGGTGGGAGAGCGGGTGGCAAGTGGCAGGTTGCAAGTAGCAGGTGACTGATCTGCTATCATATAACTTCCGCCCCATTTGTGCGTAATATCCGCTGTGTGAACGTGAATAGAACCGTTACACAAAAAAGTAATGGCAATCCTAAGCAAAGAAGTACGTGTTTACCTGCAAAGCATTATCGAAGCGTTCAAGAATGGGAACAATTTGAAACCGATTGAGCCTGACGTGCTGGCGTTTGTACGGTGGCTTTTACCCATTGAAGAAGAACGTGAGGACGATTACCGGGTGGCCTTCAAAACTGTTTTGTGTGGTGACCCCCTCTGGATTCCTTGTATGCAATGTGAATATGATGGCATCTTTTTTGACCATGTGAGCGAGCCGCGCCCCAAACTGCTGGCCCCTGGCGAGGGTCACAGTCCCTATATTCTTTGGAGACGCCTCGCATCTTACAGAACGGTGCCCGGTGAGCGAATTCTGGTGGGTAAATGTGCCCAGTGTGGTATTACTGAACATCTCCATTTACTTGTTGTCGTTCACGCGCTGGAAAAGAGAAAAAAGGTCACGGGTACACTGTACATCCCTGACCACATTCTGGCTAACGCCGACCTTTGAGTATCAAGACGAATCGGCAAGAGGTGTGTTACTCACCTTCAAGAAGCCAACCAACATAAGCGATTTTCCATTCATCCTGATGTTTCTCCAGAACACGTGTCTCCCGGCTTAAGCCGGGCATGTCCATCTGCAAATCACCGGTATCCTGACCATATTGATCAAATGTGACCCAGGCCATATTCCCATTCACGCGCAGATTCACGTTTTCCCGACGTACTTGTAGCGCCGTCGGGTTTGGTTCTGGATAAGCTATCATGGTAGTTCTAACCCGCTCGCTGAGGGCATCCCACCCTTCTGTGACCGTAATGCCGCTTTCTGCCCACCAGCCAAGTCTGCGAATATAAGCAGCCTGTACCCAGCATTTGGCCCAGGCGTCAAAATCCTTGTGCCAGAATGCCGCAGATTCATCGGCAATGACTTGCATGATAGCTTTGGCATCATGTTGTTCATTGTGGTTCATAATGGGTAAACTCCTTCAATAATTCAGTTTTGTATTCACGGCCGTATGCGCCCAGATTATACACGCTATAGCCATCATCAATAGGGTTTTCCTGTGGGGATGCTTTTGTTAGAATCGAGTGCATGAGTAAGAAAGAGAAGCCAATTGTGGTGGCTTTTGTGGCCGATTTAATGTTTACGCCGCAAATTCAAAAGGCGGCGGCCATCGCCGGATTTCAGATCGTGTGGGTGGAAAAAGCGGCGGATATGGGCGAAGTAGACCCCCACGCACCCAAAGAAAGGCCAGGAGAGATGTTACACGGCCGTGACGGTCTCCTCTTCCAAAAAATCAGCCAATGGCAGCCGGCCCTGCTCATTTTTGACCTCACCAACCAGGCCATCCCCTGGTTTGGCTGGCTGCCCGCCCTCAAATCCTCCCCTGCCACCCGCCGCATCCCCATCATCGCTTTTGGCCCGCACGAAGATGTGGAGTTGTTCCAGAGTGCCAAAAGCCGGGGGGCGGATGCCGTCTACGCCCGCTCCCGCTTTTTTGCCGACCTGCCCGCAATCTTGCAAAAACATGCCCGCCTTCCTGACCGGGAAGCAGTGCAGACGGCCTGTGAGCAGCCGTTATCTGACCTGGCCCGTGAAGGGATTGAACTGTTCAACCGGGGCGAATACTACCGCTGCCACGACGCGCTGGAGGAAGCGTGGCGGCAAGACCGGACGCCGGCGCGCAGCCTGTACCAAGGCATCTTGCAGTTTGGTATTGCCCTTTACCAGATTGAGCGCGGCAACTATCGCGGTGCAGTGAAAATGCTGCTGCGGGTGCGACAATGGCTGGAACCGCTGCCGCCCGTTTGCCGGGGTGTCAACGTGGCCCGGCTGCGGCAAAACATTGAGGAAGTGAACACGGCCGTGCAAGCCACCTCCCCGGACGATCTACAGAACTTCCCCTTTCACCTGGTTGTACCCATTGAAGTCCGTGATGCGTAATCCGTTATTGGACTTTGGTTCACGCATCACGCCCCACGTCTCCCCCTCTTGCCAAAGTGCGCTATAATCAACACCAGTTAGGTTCCCCCTGACGAATCAGCCACAACTGAAAAGGTTTGTCGTCGTGATAAGTTCTGACAGGTTATGCTTTTACAGTAGCATACCAGGCATCAACAGGAGGTAGTAAAGCCATGTTATCGAGCCAAAAGAAGGAAGACGAACCAGGTTTGACAGAAGCCGCACCCTCACCTGCGCCGGGCAGCAGCCCGCCAGTCACGGCCGTGCCCGCCACCCCCACCCGCGAAGCCGACATTGAACGGCTGCGTGACATTTTGTTTGGCGCCCAGGCTCGTACCACTGACGTGCGCCTGGGCAATCTGGAAAACCGGCTGGAGACCATCCGCCAGGAGTTGATTGACCTGATCGAAAACCGGAGCGGCGGCAACGCCCAGTCCGCTGCCAGCCAGGTCACGGCCGTGCGCAAAGAACTCAGCGAAAGCATCGAACACAAAACCGAAGCCCAAAGCGCCCAGCTCCGCACCATTCACCAGGAAATGAGCGAACGGCTGGACAAACAAAGCGCCGACCTGACGGCCCAATTGCGCACCGTCGAACGGGATTTGAGCGCCCGCCTGGACAGCCAACAAACTGAGCAAACCGCTCAACTGCGGGAACTACAGCGCGAAATGCAGCAGCGATTAGAAACGCTCAATGCAGATCTTCTGGGCCAGATGCGCCAGATGCGCAAAGAGTTGAGCGACCGGCTGGCCGAAATTGACGAAGCCCACACCGCCCAAAACCGCACCCTCCGCCAGGATACTAAACAGCGTGATGACGAACTGCGCCATGAATTGGCGATGCTGGCGACATTGTTAGATAACAAGAAAGTATCGCGCCAGGATTTAGGCCACATGCTGGCCGATTTAGGCCAACGTTTGCGGCAAGAAATGGATTGAGAACGGTGAACAAGTTGCAAGTGGCAGGTAGCAAGTACCTGTCACTTGCAACCTGTCACTTGCAACTATGTATGAGCAGTCCCCAGCCTGTACTGGAAAGTGACGCCCCCACCATGCCCTCCGAAGAATCGGTGCTGGCATCTATTCAATCCATCTTGCTGTCCAATGAACGGCAGCAGATTCAACAGCTTGAGCAGCAGCTTGAGTACATGCACCGCCAGACGCAGGCTACCATTGAACGACTGCAAGGTCGCACCGGCGATCTGGAAACAGAACTGAGCGATACACGCCTGGCGCTGCGCAAGGCGGAAGCCCAGGCACGTGATCTGGAAACGGCCGTAGACCTGCTGCAACGCAAGTCCCAAACCGACTCCGAAGGGTTGGAAGAACGGCTGATGCCGGTCTTTAGCCGACTGGTCAGTCGCCAGATTCGGGACAGCCGTGACGAGATGGCCGAAGCGTTGGGGCCGGTGATGAGCGAAGCCATCCGGGTGCAAATCCGCGAATCACGCCACGAAATGGTGGAAGCCCTCTCACCCATCATTGGCGAGACGGTGCAGCGGGCGGTGGGGGAATTTTTCCGCGAGATGCAGCAAAATGTGGATGCGCAACTGCGGGTGACATTTGGCCCGGATGGACTGCTGCGCGGGCTGAAGGCGCGTCTGCGCGGTGTGTCAGCGGCCGAACTGACGCTGCGGGATTCGCTGCCATTTGAATTACGCGAAATTTTTATCATCCAGCAAGGGTCGGGGCTGCTGATGGCCCGCTATCATCTGGCGGGGCAGGAGACGGCCGATTCGGACCTGGTGAGTGGAATGCTCACGGCCGTGCGCGATTTTGTGCGTGACTCGTTCAGCCAGCCAGACGCGGTCGCCGCCGACCTGAATGAAGTGCATTATGGCGACAAACGCATTTTTGTGCAGGGTGGGCGCACGGCGTATGTGGCGGTGGTGCTGACGGGCATTGAACCACCCGGATTCCGCGCCGCCTTGCGGCAATTGGTGGATGAACTCAATGTGCAGCATGAACGGCCGTTGCGCAGCTACAATGGCGATCCCGCTACCCTGCCCGACCTGAAACCGTCGGTGGAGCAGTTTGCGGCCGAGGTGGTGGCTGAACCGGCCCAACCACGCGGCATGAGCCGCAGCCAGGGCTGGTTTTTGATTGGTGGGGCGATAGGGTTGTTGGTTTTCACGGCCGTAGCCTGTTTCTATTTGCAATTCACCATCGCCCTCTACCCCATCGCCTTCCCCAGCGCTACGCCCACCATTACACCCTCCATCACCCCCTCACTCACGCCCACTACCACGCTCACCCCAACACCTACCTCCACTACCACGCCAACATTTACGCCTACCCCAACCCAGACCCCGACACCCACCCACACCATGACGCCTAGCCTGACGCCCACGTCCACCTACACCCCTTCACCCACCTATACCCCTTCGGCCACACCCACCCAGACCTATACACCCACGCCGCCGGCGGCAGCCCCATTTGCCAACGTCTGGGTACGCCGTGAACCCAGTCTGGATTCTGAACCTTTTGTGGCGGTGGAATTTGATACACCGCTCATCCTCATTTCTGTGCTTGGCCCCTGGGCGGAGGTAGAATGGGTATCAGACCTGCCCTGGCTGCCCGGTCTACAGAGAGGATGGGTACCATTTGCCTGGATACAACTGCGAACTGATGTCTTGCCCATTACAGCCACACCGACAGCGACTCCGGAGACATGAAACCTGATTCACCGATTAGACCTGACAGGTTTCAGAAACCTGTCAGGTCTTTGAGAGAGTTTGATGAAGCGAAGTGTACAAAAGAAAGTATGTTTGCTGGGTGATTTTGCCGTTGGCAAAACGAGCCTGGTGCGCCAGTTTGTGGAGGGGCGGTTTGACGACCGCTATCTCAGCACCATTGGCGTGAAGGTGTCGCGCAAGACGGTTGAACTGGATCAACTAATGCTCAATTTAATGATCTGGGACCTGGTGGGGGGGAATGAGTATTTGCACACGGAGCGCAGTTATATCATGGGCACGGCCGGGGCGCTGATTGTGTGTGACCTGACGCGGGAAAGCACGTTGGATGCGTATGCTCGCTATACCCAACAGGTGCGGGCGGTAAACGCCGACGCCGTTATCCTTTACCTGGCAAACAAGCTGGATTTAACGGCCGACCGACGAATTACCACCACACAGCTAGAGCAGCTTTGTACCTCACTGGGGGGTGACCTCTTCTTCACCAGCGCCAAAACGGGGGAGGGGGTGAACCAGGCTTTTACCCATCTGGCCCGGCAAATTGAGGGAGAATGAACGAGATGAGTGTGCCCCCTTTTGACGCCCAAAAGATTTTATTGGCTGCCCAGGTAACAACGGTGCTGAATCATATTCACCGGGTGGCGTATGCCTTGTTGACGGCCGATTTAACGGTGCTACATGCCTCGCACAACTTTTTGGTGGTGGTGAATGAGCCGGTGACGGCCGTTGTCGGCCAGAGGATTGAAGATTTGTTATGGGAGTTCCAGGGTGCGGAGGCGGGGTTGCGGGCGGTGTTGGATGGGTCGCTGCCCTTTTTTGCTTTTGGCCGGGTACACCGGCAGCGCCCGGATGGGCTGATTACCTATCTGGATTTGACGGTGACGCCGGTTCATTCGGCCGAATTAGGGGATTCACTGCTGCTCATTGCCGAAGATGTGACCGAACAAGCACAGATGGAACAGCGACTGACACAGAGCCGCAACGAACTAATGCTGGCAAAAGAGCAGCTTTCAACAGCCAATGTTGAGCTAGAGCGATTGAACCGGCTGAAATCGCTGTTTTTGTCTATTGCGGCGCATGATTTGCGAACGCCGCTGAGTACCATTCGGTTGTATGGTGAGTTGTTGAGTTATTTGTCAGCTATGGCCGACCCCGCAAAGATGGCGGAATACGGCCGTGTCATTCAACAACAGGTTCTGCGCATGGAGGCGCTCATTGACGATTTCCTGGATTTGGATGCCATTGAGCAGGCCAGTTTGAAGCTGAAGTTAGAGCCAGTGGAGTTTAACCAACAGGTCAGCCAGGTGATGGCATTGCTGGAGCATCTGGCCGAAAAACGGAAACAGTCGGTGGTTTTGGAATTGTTTCCCGCGCCCATTTTGGTGCAATTGGATACACGCCGCTTCCAACAGATCATGGCAAATGTATTGACCAATGCGGTGAAGTACACACCAGAAGGGGGGCAGATTGTGGTGAGCACGGCCGTGCAAGATGATACGGCCGTCTTGCAAATCCGCGACAACGGGCCGGGCATGACCGCTGATGAACAGGCATTAGCCTTCGACCTCTATTTCCGCGCCAGGCTGGCCGACGAAGCAGACAGACATGGGCGGGGGTTGGGCCTGTATATTGTGAAAATGTTGGTGGAAGCACATGACGGCCGTGTGGTACTCAGCAGTATGCCAGACGAGGGATGTACGGTACAGGCCTATTTTCCATTGTTGGAGGAGAGCAACTTTGCATAGCCATAAAGGACTTCGGTTTTAATGTTGGTTAATGGTCAGGTGTCCTAGCCACCATCATCTTAAAAAACGACTCCTCCCGCCGTTCTTCTTTGGACTTTTACAACACGCTCAGTGAAAGGATAAAACAAAATGACCTGCCACCAGGCAGGTCATTTCGTTGTTGCCATCAGGTAATCGTTCCGTTATCTACAAAAATAATATGAAGTCCCCTGAAACGATCAGGCTTTAGCCGGGCCGATGTATTGGGCGTCGCCAAAACCCAATAGCAAGTACCCTATCGCCTGGAAAAGCCACAGTAAAACAACACCATAAACCACATCTTTCCCAAATGCCTTGGCCACGTCAATAGCAATCAGTAGGGACACAACGATATTGACGAAGGGGATGAAGTACAAAAGCACCCACCATCCAGGACGTCCGGCGATCAGGCATAACACGTACAGATTATAGATGGGGATGATGGCCGCCCACCCCGGTTGCCCGGCTTTTTCAAAAGTTTTCCAGAAACCGGCTATGATCAAGACAATAAAAGCTAACCAGCAAATAAACCACACACCCCCAAACAGACCGGCGATAATGCCGCCACCATCGTCCTGGAAGAAATTGGCAAAAATTGGCAAGAAGTTCATGAGTTTACTCTCCTGTATTTGAACGTAGATATGAACGATTACGCGGGAATGGTACTGTGTGACCTGACTAAAAGTCAATTACTGTTTGTACGCCGATAGGTGGAATCAGAAAAACCCAACACCAGGTACATGATCCAGGGCAGGAAAAAGAGCAAAATGCCGGTGAGCGTGGTTTTGCCGAAGGCATAAGCGGTGTCCAGCGCCACCATCAACCAGATGACGATGTTCAGGATAGGCACAAAAAACAGCAGCATCCACCAACCAGGGCGGCCGGAAATTTTGACCATGTAGAACCAATTGAGAATGGGTATCACGGCCGTCCAGCCCGGCTCGCCCGCTTTAGCCAATGTTTTCCACAAACCGGCCGCAAACACAATATATAAAATCAGCCCAAACAGATAACTAAAGGTTGTGATGGTGGCAATGGTATCAGCCGATACAGTCACGAGATTTCTCCTTAAATATGTGATGATAGACGCTACTTATATCTCAGAATGAACCGCCTGACAATAACGATGCATCATATCAAATCCATAGTAACCCGCTGTTTTACGTTTCGGCCGTTTGCCAATATACTTGAGGCATCATCCCTTACAAATACACAACGAGAAGGAGGCTGATATGGCTGAAAACAAAAGTATGGTTGGCGAAGTGTACTATCCAGCCCCGGAAGTAATTACCCGCGCTCATATTTCTGATTACGATAAAGTCCACGCCGAAGCGTCGGCCGATCTGGCCGGTTTTTGGGGCAAAGTGGCCGCCGAAAATTATGAGTGGTACAAGCCCTGGGAAACAGTGCTGGATGATAGCAACGCCCCCTTTTATAAATGGTTTGTGGGAGCAAAGGTGAACATCATTCACAATGCGCTGGACAGGCACATGCGCACGGCCGTGCGCAACAAAGCCGCCCTCATCTTTGAAGGTGAACCAGGAGATGTGCGCACCTACACCTACCAGCAGCTCAACTTCGAGGTCTGCAAATTTGCCAGCGTCCTGCGCTCCATGGGCGTCAGCAAAGGCGACCGTGTCACCATCTACATGGGGCGCATCCCCGAACTCATAATCGCCATGCTCGCCTGCGCCAAAGTCGGGGCCATGCATTCCGTCGTCTATGGTGGTTTCTCCACCGAAGCCCTCTTGGGGCGTATTGATGACAGCAAATCTAAACTGCTTATCACCTGCGACGGCGCCTGGTTGCGTGGCAAAATTGTGGAACTCAAACAAATTGCCAACGAAGCCGTAGACCGCGCCGGCACTATCCAATCCGTCATCTGCGTCAAGCGCACCGGGCAAGAAGTGGAAATGGTTTCCGGCCGTGACTACTGGTATCACGACCTGATGAACCTGCCCATTGCCGACCCCAAAGCGGCCACCCAGGTCATGGACGCCGAAGACCCCCTCTTCATCCTCTACACCTCCGGCACCACCGGCAAACCCAAAGCCATTTTACACACGCACGGCGGCTACATGGTCTGGACAAGCACCACCCTGAAATGGACATTTGACCTGAAACCCGATGATGTGTGGTGGTGTGCAGCCGACCCCGGCTGGATTACCGGACACAGCTATATCGTCTATTCCCCGCTTGTTTTGGGGGCAACCAGTGTCATGTATGAAGGCGCGCCCACCCATCCCTACCCGGATCGCTGGTGGTCAATTGTGGCCAAGTACGGCGTCTCCATCATGTACACCGCCCCCACCGCCATTCGCGGCCTGATGCGCTTTGGCGAAAGCTGGCCCAACAAACACGATCTCTCTTCGCTGCGTCTGCTAGGCACAGTGGGTGAACCGATCAATCCGGAAGCGTGGAAATGGTATCACCGCGTCATTGGCAAAGAACGTTGCCCGATTATGGATACCTGGTGGCAAACGGAAACGGGCGGATTCATGATCACCCCCTTGCCCTGCGTACCCTTGAAGCCGGGGTCAGCCACCCGTGCCTTCCCCGGCGTGCAGGTGGATGTGGTGGACGAAGAAGGCGATCCCGTCGCCGCCAACGAAGAAGGCTACCTGGTGATCCAATCCCCCTGGCCGGGCATGTTACGCACCATTTACCAGGACCCGGATCGTTTCGTGCAGCAGTATTGGAGTCGCTTTGCCGAGCAGGGCTGGTATCTGCCCGGCGACAGTGCCAAGAAGGATGAGGATGGGTATATTTGGGTGATCGGCCGTATTGATGATGTGATTAAAGTGTCCGGCTACCGTCTGGGCACGGCCGAGATTGAAAGCGCCCTGGTCAGCCATCCGGCCGTAGCCGAAGCAGCCGCCATTGGCATCCCCGACCCGAATCAAGTAAAAGGGAACATCATTAAAGCGTACTGCATCTTGAGGCAAGGGTTCGATGCCACCGAAAAGTTGGCCCACGAACTACGTGACCATGTGGGGCATGAGATGGGGCCGATTGCCAAACCGGAAACGGTGGAATTTGTGACCTCCCTCCCCAAGACACGCTCCGGCAAAATCATGCGCCGTGTCCTCAAAGCTCGCGCTTTGGGTATGGATGAAGGCGACATTTCGACGTTGGAAGAGTGAGCATTGTAGTGCCAGGCAAAGGGCATAACCTTTCTGGTTGACCAGAGCTATATAGCCCCTTGCCTGGCACTGCTTTTACGACGCCAGATTAACTAACCACAACACGGTGCTGGGCACCAACATCACAATGATAAGTGCTACTGCTTGCAATCCCATAAAAGGCAGAGCACCTTTGTGAATGTCCAGCGTAGGTACTTCCGGTGGGGCCACGCTTTGCAGATAAAACAGAGAAAAACCGACCGGTGGTGAAATGAAAGCCATATTCAGGTTAATGGCCATCATCACCGTGAACCAGACAAGATCCACCTCCAGCAAAATGGCGGCGGGGATAAAAATAGGCAGGGCAATAAAGCTGATTTCTATAAATTCCAGATTGATACCCAACAAAAAGATAGCGATATTAGCCACAATGATAAACCCCCAATAACCACCCGGTAAGCCAGTCAAGAGTTCGGTAGCAAATTGCTGCCCACCCAAGTTATCAAACACGACGCTAAACAATGTAGAGCAAAAGAGGATCATAAGCACTAAAGATGTGATGTTGGCGGTGGAGCGGGCGGCTTGCTTGACAATCGGCCAGGTGAAATTCCGGTTCATGATAGCCAGAATACAAGCGCCAAATGCGCCTACTGCACCCGCTTCTGTGGGTGTGGCAATGCCTGTGAAGATGCTGCCTAATACGGCGAAGATAAGGATAAGAGGGGGCACAACAGCGACGAGTGTACGGCGAGCCAATGCCCAACCTTTCAAGGTACGCGCCTCTTTAGGTAATGGTGGTGCCAGAGACGGCCGCCAGATTCCGACTAATAACACATACAGAGCGTATAATCCGGCCAGGAGCAGGCCAGGAACCAAGGCGCCCAGAAATAGATCACCGACAGGTACGCCTACTTGCTGGCTCAGAACAACCAGCACCAGACTGGGTGGAATAAGTTGTGCGAGTGTACCGGAAGCGGTGATGACGCCGGTTGAAAGCTTGTTGTCGTAGCCATAACGTACCATGATGGGCAAAGCCAGTAGGCCCATGACAATGACGGTGGCGGCGACTACACCGGTAGCAGCCGCCAGTAATGTGCCCACGAGGACAACGGCCAATGCTAATCCCCCTGGTAAGGGTCCCATGAGTAGCCCGATTGTTTCCAGCAGGCGTTCGGCTAAACCCGACTTCTCAAATATAGCACCCATAAAGACAAAGAATGGTATGGCCAGGAGGGTAAAATCGGACATGGAGCCAAACCAGCGGTTGGGCATCAGCCGGAGAATGTCCAGGTCAAATGCGCCGAGTGCCAGGCCAATCGCGCCAAATACGATGGCTGTACCCGCAAATGAAAAGGCGACCGGGTAGCCGCTCAGGATAAGAAATAAGAACAACACGAACATGATGATGGCTACCCATTCAAATCCCGATCCCATATCTTCTCTCCTCTGTTTACGATGATGTGTTGTTACCGGAGGCGCGCGGATGGAAACCGGCCACAACAGCCAATGTATTATTCAATCCGCAACGGTTCTTCTCTCACCTCAGGCGTTCGTTGCAGTTCGTCAATGTCACGCAAGACGCCATAGAGGCGGATGAGTTCAACGATGGCCTGGAGCAGCAGGGTGAAAAAGCCAACAAGAATCATAGTTTTGATGGGCGCGCGGGGCAGGCCACTGGGGTCTGGTGACATTTCCCATGTGCCCCAGGAGCCATCGAAGCGGCGACCCCAAGAGAGCATGACCGGATTGTAGGTGACGACCAGGCCAAGAATGCAAAAGGGAACAAGGGCGATCAGATGCCCAACAAAGTCTATGATGGCTTTGCGCTTAAGGCTTTGCTGCCCATACCAGAAATCTACCCGGACGTTGATGTCGTGTTTGAGGATGTAGGCGAAGCCGAAAAAGAAGATGAGGGAGTAGAGGTACCATTGAATTTCGATAACGGCGTTGGAGGTGAGGCGCTGGCCAACGTATTGCCCGACATAGCGTAAGACGACGTTGGCAAAGCCGATGAAGACGGTGGGCAGGACGAGGTACATGGAAAGAGCGCCTAATCCTTCGGTTAATTTGTCAACTGAATTGGCGTAGAGCCGAAGGATGCGGATCATGGGCAGGCCTCCAGGGAAATTAGGAATTATGAAGATAGGGGGAAAGGATACTTTGTGTTAGCTGATCTGGCAATTTTTTAGTCATCAGGGGGGCGAATGAGCAGAACGGGGATGGTGGCACGGCCGATCACTTTTTCGGCGATGTTGCCAAACATGAGTCGTTTGAGGCCGGTGAAGCCGTGGGTGGACATGATGATGGTGTCGGCCTGTTCGGCTACGGCCGTGTCCAATATCATCTCATGTACCGGTTCGCCCTGGCGGATGACGGCCGTGACCAAAAAACCCTCATCACGCAAAACCCGTTCTTTTTCCCGCAGGTATTCAGTGGCATCCTGCGTTTCGTGGGCTTGGGCTGCACTTTCTGCCGCAGGTATCTCCGCCCGCATTTCCCCCTCCCAATTCGAGGCTACCACATGAAGCAGCACAATTTGGCTCTGATATTGGCGGGCCAGAGACCGTGCATAGTTCAACGTCAATTCACCAAAAGGTGAGCCATCTAACGGAATGAGTAACTTTTGGAACATGAGCAATAGCCTCCTGTGGAAATTATGAATTATGAATGAGCTTACTGAAAAATTTGCGACGGACGCGAAGGTTTCTCTATGGAAACTCTGTGCCTCAGTGGTGTTTTTTCAGGAGACTCATAACAGACTCATTTGCACGTTGGTATTGATTAACCGCCACCGGTCTGTGCCTACCCGGATGGCGATTTCCTCCAACACACTGAGAATGGTCTGGTTTTCCGGCGTTTTGCCATTTTTTAGCAGCGGCATGATGTGCAGCACGATCTCATCGAAGGTCGGATACTCCCCTTCGCGCTCTTTGCGCCGCAAATAGGAGATGAGATAGTAGCGGACACGCAGGCGTACATCTATACGCGACCTGAATTTGCTGTTCTGGCGAATGTGGAATTTCCGCGACTGTTCATCGTAATCAAAGTTATCCACCAGAAAGGGGGAGATGTCCTGATATTCGCGGCTGAGGATGTCCAGAAAACCCAACTCCAGCCCTTTGATAATCAGTTCGTCGTTGATCTCTTCCAGCGTGGCCCCTTCATTTTGGGCGATGATGCCTTCAATGGTTTGCATCACAATATCGGCAATATCCGCCCCCAAATCCGCCTTCATAATCGTTTTGGGATTTTTTACCTTTTTGAAGTTGATGATGAGCTGCCCGGAAAGCACCGTGAACGGGTTTTGCCGCTTTTTGTAAGAGACTTTGCCGTTCGATTGTTTGATCGCCCCCGCATATTCAAAACCCGCTTTTTCGGCCGTGTCCACAATCAGATGCCAGAACGCCGGGTCTTGGTGGGCAAACACAAAGCTCATCCAGCGGTTGAACTTGAGGACGCGGTACATCTCGCGGATGGAGTCGGCCAGCAGGTCAGAGTATTCCTCTTTGCTTTTTGCCAGTTCGCCACCTTCAATCACTTCCAGTTCGTAATCCTGAGATTGCACCGGCAAATCCAGCCAGGCGTTCCACATGATGGAGAGGTCGAGATACGGGATTTTGGCCCCGTAGGGCGGGTCGGTGTAGATGTAGTCAACCGTTTCCTTGCCAATCCGGTCTAATTGGGTGGCGCTGCCTTTGTAGATTGCGGCGTTGGTGAGGGTTTCGGTCGTAACCAGCGGTGCCAACTCTCTTTTGGCAGCTATGACCCGTTGATAACGCAATTGAAACCGCTCCATGATGTCCAGCGTGGATGGTGTAGGCGCGATACGGTAACGATAATAGCGAAATACACTGCTATCACCGCGCCCTTCAGAACGCCCTTCGGAGGCGTGGTAGGTCAGGTTAATCTGGTTCAGCAAGCCAGAAAACATGAGCAGCAGCGTCCCCCGCACCGCTTCATCTGGCACGTTTTGGATGAGATATTTCAAATAAGCCAGTTGTGCCAGTTGTTCGCGGCTAAAGAGTTCTTCAAGCAGGCGCACATCAGAATTTTTGGGCAGAACAATCCCTTTTGGGTAAGGGTAGGTTGCCAATGCCTGGCTGATTTCGGCTTCGGTGCGGGGCGCGTGTTTCAGGAAAGATTGTTTCACTTGCTCATAGACGGCGGCCACATCGCCCGGCCGCACCGGCATGAGCAGATTTTCTACCAGGAAGATGGAAAGGGGATTGAGGTCAATATGAATCCCTTTGCGCCCCAATAATAACGCTTCAATCACCGTCACACCAGAACCGCCAAACGGGTCCAGCACCACATCGCCCGGTTGGGTGAAGGTCTTGATGTATTCCTGCACCACATTCCAAACCTGTTTAGTAAAGTAGCCATGGACGCCATAATGTCGTTTGGCCGATTGTTTCTGCAAATCTTTGATTTCGCCCGGCGGTTTGATGGTGATGTAATCGAGAGCGGGGTTTTCTCTGACAACCCTTTTGTCTGTGGCCGTCGTGGGCGGGAAGGTGGTTGACCCTAGAAACTGTTGCAACGTATCGCTCATCAATTAACTGACAGCGTATTCGGTATACGGCCGCTTTGTGGCTATTCCAACAATTTGTTCAAATACCACTTACCAGAAAGCAAGCTATTGACATCTTTCGCCAGTTCCCCAGCCGTGTGGTAACGGTCGGCTCTGTCTTTGGCCAATGCCTTGTTCAAAATTTCGTCCCAGGGCAGGCGCGATTGGGGCAGAGCGGCCTGCACGCTGGGCACCGGCTCTGTCAGGTGCGCCAGAATGGTACTGACCAGGGTGTCCTTTTTGAAGGGCAGCTTGCCGGTGAGCATGAAAAACAGCACGATGCCGAGGGAGTAGATGTCAGTACGGCCGTCTAAATCCTTCTCTCCCTGAATTTGCTCTGGACTCATATACTCCACCGTGCCAATAAACGTGTTATCGGCCGTCAGCCCGGTCGCGGCCGTACTTTTGGCGATGCCAAAATCTGACAGAAATGCCTCATTTTTGTTATCAAACAAAATGTTGGCCGGTTTTATATCGCGGTGAATAATCCCTTTGCGGTGCGCCTCATCCAATGCCGAGGCCACCCGCTCGATAATCGGCGCAATCTCTTGCAGCTTCATCGGCCCCCGCCCAATGCGCTCTTCCAGCGTTCCCCCATTCATATAACGCATGACAATGTACGATTGATCACCCTGATTGCCAAAATCATAAATAGGCACAATGGCCGGATGCTCCAGAGTGGCAATGGTTTCCGCCTCATGCTGGAACCGGTCAAAGAAGGTGGGGTCATTTTCCATTAAAAGGGCCGACATGACTTTGATGGCAACATCGCGGCGGATAAATGGGTCATGCCCCAGATATACTGTCGCCATACCGCCCCGCCCTAACTGCTTCAAAATTTCGTAGCGTCCAATTCGTTCGGTACTCATCACAGTCCTCTTTGACCTGATTCTAATGCATGGGAGAGGGGCAGGCAACAAAAGGAGGGACACGGCCGTGTCCCTCCTCATCAAGCAGCAGTACCCGGCATTGGACTGCCCCTTGCCGGTGGCCCAGGCAAAATTACCCCTTGCCTGGTACGATATTCACCTACTTTCCAGCCTGAACCTGATAGGCAATCAGTTCGGCCTGCCGCGCCAGGTTAATAGATTCCGCCAGGATACGGGCTGATTCTTGTGGGCTGTGGAAGCCGGTGCTGTTCTCCGAAGAGACAAAGTCCCATCGCAAACTGGCCCCCCGGTGCAACAGCAACGCCTCTTCTAGTTCTGCATCCGTGGCCCCCGCCTCACGCGCGGCCACAATAGCATCAATCGCCGCGATAATCGCCTCTTCGCTCTGACGCAGCAGGCTGGCGGTTGTATCCTGAATGATCATAACTCTTTCGGCCAATTCTTCCTCTGGCCGATTGTGGCAGGTCTGGCACGATTCGCTAATGTTTTCCAATGGGCTGCGCAGCCAATGGTCAGACACCTTCACACTGCCCTCGCGCACATACGGCATGTGGCAGTCGGCACAGGAAACGCCGGAACGGGCATGAAGCCCGCTGCTCCACATTTCAAATTCGGGGTGTTGAATTTTGATCATCGGCGCGCCGGTCTCTGCGTGAGTCCAGTCAGTAAAACCATAACTATCATAATGGGCTTCAATGTTGTCAATGCTGAGGCCCTGGCTCCAGGGGAAAGTCAGCACCTTGTTGTCGCCCAAAAAGTAATACTCCACATGGCATTGGGCGCAGACGTAGGAGCGCATCTCCTGGCGGGTGGCCTGGCTCAGGTCAATCCCGCGCTCTTCCATGGCATTGCGGAAAGCGGGGCGGGTGATGACCAGTTCCATCGTCACCGGGTCATGGCAGTCGGCACAGGATGAGCCAAAATGCAGTTGATCTTTCAAGTCATTATAGGGTGTGTGGTTGAACTCTTCCCAGCCCATTTCGGCAATCAGGCCAGGCGCTTCAGCGGCATGGCAGTTGATGCAGGCGCCGGGCTGGTTGACGATTTGCACGCGCTCCGTGTTTTCCTGGTCAACCTGGGCGTAAAAATGGCCCCGCTCTTCGTTGTGGTCGTGGCTGAAAGCATAGCCAGCCCACAAACGAATCATGGCCGGGTAACGCTCAAGTTTGCTATAAGGTTCAGAGCCGCCATAGGGGGTCTCGCCGTAATTTTCCTCGGTGCGGGAAAATGAGTCATACTGGTTGGGGAAGTTTTGTCCCCATATGGCCGGGTCTAACTCGCCCTCAGGAATTTCCACTACTTTGAGTGGGTATTCGGCGGCTTCTTGTTTGCGCTGGGTGATGTTCATCAGCAGCGCAGCCACAACAACGGTTAAGGCGGCGGCTAATATAAAGACGACTACATAGAGCCATTTTTCTCGTGTCAGATGTTTCATATGTGCTTCACCTCTTATAAAAGTTCAACTTCTCAGAAGAAGTTGAACTTTTGACGGGATTAACGGCCGTGCCCCACATTCCCATGGCAGGCCACGCAGGCCAGGGTTTCTGTTTCGCCAGAACCATGCACATTGGCAGCCATCGTTTCATGGCAGTCAATACAGTTTGCCTCCGCTACCCGTGCATTGAACGGCTTGATTTGAATGGTGTTGGGGAAGTTCCCGGTGGTAAAAGCCCAACTATGGTTCCAGCCATTGAGGCCCTTCACAATCCATTTTTGGGGGAATGTGTGGGGTGTATGGCAATCATTGCAGGTCGCTACGGCCTGGTGGCTGCCCCGATTCCAGCCATCAAATTGCTCGCGCATCACATGGCAGTTCACACAGGCGTTGGGGTCATCAGACAGATAAGAAGCTCCCTGGGCGTAACTGAAGGTAAACAAACTCAGACCAGTCAAGATTCCCAGTATAGCGATGGCACTGATGGCGTAAAAGTTGGTCTTCTGGTTCAAGGCTAACCTCCTACTCTCTACTATACCGGGATAAGGCGATGTCATCAAACGGCCGTGTCATTTGCTTTTTGTGACATTCCTCACTTGCCATCGGGCTACAGTATTGGTTCAACCGCCAAGTTAAAGCTATACTTGGGGCATGGCAAATTTGCGAATCCTTCTGGTAGATGATCATGAAGTAGTACG
Source organism: uncultured Ardenticatenaceae bacterium (assembly GCA_964467705.1). Lineage (GTDB taxonomy): Bacteria > Chloroflexota > Anaerolineae > Promineifilales > Promineifilaceae > CAADGU01. The sequence continues at coordinate 80,417 of CAYXUZ010000001.1, forward strand.
GTTAGGGTTAAAGAGCCTGATCGAGCGCCATGCCGGCTTTGAAGTGGTGGCGGAGGCGGCTTCACAACATGAAGCGGTGCAAAAGGCGCTGGCCTATGACCCGGATATTGTGGTCATGGACATTCGGCTGGCGGGTGGCAGTGGTATTGAAGCGTGTGAGCAGATAGTGACGCAACGGCCGTCTACCAAAATCATCATGCTCACCTCCTACGCCGAAGACGAAATGCTCTTTTCCGCCATCCGCGCCGGGGCCGTGGGCTATGTCCTCAAACAAGTCGGCGGCAATGATGTCATCCGTGCCATCGAAGCCGCCGCACGTGGTGAAGCCACCCTCGATCCTTCTCTCACGCAGCGCATTTTTGACGAAATGCGCCGCTCCATCAAACAAGAAGAAGCCACCGCCTTCCATGAATTGACCTCCCAAGAGATGCATGTGTTGTCACTGATTGCCGAGGGCAAAACCAACCGCGAGATCGCCCAGGCGCTCTATCTGAGTGAAGGCACGGTGCGCAATTATGTCAGCGGCATCCTGTCTAAACTGCAAGTCTCTAACCGCGCCGAAGCGGCAGCCTATGCCATCCGGCATCACTTGAAGGATTATCTACAGAGCTAAACCTGACAGGTCTGGATAGACCTGTCAGGTTTTTTGTTTTGATGAGCAACGGCCGTACTCCCCACGACATTCTCCGCGCCCTGCACCAGGCTACCCTGTCCATTGCTGAACTGGACGACCTGCACAAAGTATTGCAGCGCATTGTAGATGCCGCCCGCGACCTGGTAGGGGCGCAATACGCCGCTCTGGGCGTACCTAACAGCGATGGTTATCTGGACGCTTTCATTCACAGTGGCATGGAGCCAGAAATGGTCAACCAGATCCCTCACTTTCCCAAGGGATTAGGGCTGCTCGGCGAACTCATCCGCAGCGGCCAACCCATTCGCATTCCCCGCATTGAAGATGATCCCCGTGCCGTTGGCTTCCCACCAGGCCATCCGCCCATGATCCCGTTTTTGGGTGTGCCGGTGATGGCCGGCGAGGAAATGTTGGGCAATCTTTACCTGACAAATAAATTGGGAGCCGACGAATTTACGGCCGAAGACCAGGAAGTGGTGGAATTTCTGGCCGCCCATGCCGCCGTGGCCATCCAAAACGCGCGCCTGTATGAACAGGTCAGCCGTCTGGCCATCATTGAAGAGCGCACCCGCATTGGCATGGATTTGCACGATGGCATCATCCAATCCATTTACGCTGTAGGGCTGACGTTGGAGTCGGCGCGGCTGGCGCTGCCCAATGGACCGGAAGAAGCGGATGACTTGTTGGGTCGGGTGATTGAGGGATTGAACGACACGATTCGGGATATTCGCAACTACATTTTAGATTTACGGCCGCACCGTTTTCGCGGCGATTTGCGCGAAGGGCTGGAGCGGTTGGTGCGTGAATTTCAGGCTAACGCCATGATCCCGGTGGATTTACAGGCAGAAGCAGAGGATATGATGACAACACCAACGGCCGTTGCCCGCGCCCTCTTTCTCACCACCCAGGAAGCCCTGGCTAACGTAGCCCGCCATGCTGACGCCAGCCATGTCACCATTCGGCTGACCCGTCATAATGGGGTCATAGATATGGTGGTGCAAGATGACGGTCGGGGTTTTAATCGTGCTGCCCGCAACTATTCAGTAGGGCACGGCCTTTCTAACATGCGCGCCAGGGCCGAGGATTTGGGGGGGAAATTTGTTATTCGCTCTACCCCAGGCCAGGGCACAGCCATCCACCTGATCCTGCCGGATCGGTGATCCGTGAAGCGTAATCCGTCATCCGATTACGGTTCACGGGTTGCGGATTACGACTCTTCCGCCGTTAATTCCTCCGCCAGATATTCCAAAAAATCTGTGACGGTTACAATGCCCACCAGTGTGCCCGCTTCTACCACCGGCAGAGCGCCAAACTTGTAGAGCGCCAGCATCTCAGCCGCTTCGGCGGCAGGGGTGTCGGGCGTCACCGTTACCGGATTGGGCGTCATGCAGCTTTCGGCGGTCACTTTATCCAGCAGTTCTTCATCCTGCCAACGGCCGTGCAGCACAATCGGCGAATTCATTACCAGGCGCACATCCCGGTCGGTAATAATGCCCACCAGACGGCCGTTGTCCAGCACCGGCAACTGCCGACAGCCCTGCGACTTCATCACACCCACAATCGTGCGCAGCGGCGTATCTGGTGTCACCGTGTTGGGAATGAGGGTCATCAAATCATTAACCGTTAACATGGCCTTGCCTCCTTCATTGCTTGCAGTGTAACGGACAAAGTGGCGGGCGCTCATTGATAAATGTCACCAACGGCCGTGACTTTGCTCAATTTCCTATCTCCAATCTCCCAAGCCCTAATTTCCCCACCCTCCCTTCAACACATGCATATAATTTGCCCGTTCAAAAGCAGCCGGGTCGGCTACATGGGGTTGGCTGAGACGGCCGTGCAACGGCCGTAAGGCCTCATGTCCATGCCCATCCAGCCACCCTTCCAATTCTGACAACATCGTCGTGATGTGCGTCACTCCATGCTCCAGCAGCGCCGAGGCCACCTCGGCCACCCTGGCCCCGGCCAACACACATTTCAACACATCCAGCCCCGAATGAACCCCACCCGTCACCGCCAGGTCAGCCTGTACATACTGCACCAGAATACCTACCCAACGTAGCCGCAGGCGCAGGTCTGAGACCCCACTCAACTCCAGGCTGGGAATCACCTGTTCCGTTTCCGGGTCAATATCCGGCTGGTAAAAGCGATTAAACAGCACCAGCCCATCCGCCCCGGCCTGGTCAAGCTGCACCGCCATATGGGTCATGGCGCTAAAATACGGGCTGATCTTCACCGCCACCGGAATGTGGATTTTATCCTTCACACTGCGCACCAGATTCAAATACATTTGCTCCACCTCCGCGCCGGTAATGTGTGGTTTGGTCGCCAGATGATAAATGTTGAGTTCCAGTGCATCCGCGCCGGCTGCCTCAATCAGGCGGGCATATTGCACCCAACCGCCGCTGTAATAGCCGTTCAGGCTGGCAATGATGGGGATATTCACCGCCCTTTTTGCCTGGTAAATATGGGCCAGATAGCCGCCAGCCCCCTGGTTATACTCCTTCATTTCGGGGATGTGTTGCAGGGCTTGGGGCAACATGGCCGGGTTGGCCTGGGCAGCGTCGTGAACACCCAGGTCGCGCAGTTCAATTTGCTCTTCAAACAGCGAAGGCAGCACCACCGCTGCCACTCCCGCTGCCGCCATCTGGCGAATGGTGTCCACGTTGGCCGATAACGGCGAAGCCGAGGCAATGAGCGGATTTCTCAGGGTTAGTCCCAAATAGGTTGTGGTTAGATCAGCCATAAGACCTCTCGTTTGTTATGGTTGTGGCCCGGCAACCAGCGGTCTGGCAACCAGCCACTTCTTTCCCTCAACAAATCATACCCACTCTTGCCAAACCGTCCACTGGATTGTGATAGATGTCAGGCGTGAGTAATTACAATGCGCACTCCCCCCGGCCACCTATTTCGTTAGACTTCAAAGAGGTAATGGGTGAGATTGGAGATTAAGGGATTGGGAGATTCAGTAGATCCAAACCCCCTATAACCTGTCATTCCGAACGAAGTCTTCGGAATGAGGAATCCCTTAGGGCTGCGCCATAGGGATGCCTCGGAATGACATTTTTTCTCAGAATAACAAGGTGAACAATGGCAAAAAATAGCAAAAAGAGCAAACAAAAGCGCGGTACAAACTGGTGGGTAATTGGGGGCATGGTGATTGGCGGGATGGTATTGGTAGCGTTGATGGCGCTGGCGCTACGCGGACCAGATACGCTGGGCCTGGAGCGGTACTGCGAACAGAATCCCGGCAACTGTATTGTGGAAGGAGCGGCCAATGCGCCGGTTACGGTGGTGGAGGTATCTGATTATGGCTGTGGGCACTGTCGTAACTTTAATGTGGACACGGCCGTGACCCTTCACCAACAATACGTCGAAACCGGCCAGGTCAAATGGGTCATCATGCCTTTTGCCCTCTCCAGCCAGCCTGGTGGTACCATGCCCTCGGCCATTGCTGCTCTGTGCGCCGCCGAGCAAGACAACTTCCCTGCATTCCATCGCGCCGCCTTCGACCTGCAAAGCTCACCGCTTTATAACACGACAGAAGGTCTGCAAGCGGCGGCAGCGGCGGCGGGGTTGGACACGGCCGTCTTTGCCGCCTGCCTGGCCGATAACGACTATGAACAGATGGTGCGCCGCAACATGCAGGCCGCCGCCAGCGCCGGCATCAACAGCACCCCCAGCTTCGCGCTCGGCGCGGACATCATTCGTGGCAACCTGCCCCTGGCCGTTTTCCAGCAGCGCATTGATTCGCTATTGAGCAGTAATTGAGGAAATCACCCAATTACCTCTTTGAAGGGGTATGTGTATGACCAGTATGCGCCATGACTGGCAATTACGGCTGATTCAACCCATTACCGTTTTGGGACTGTTGGTTGCTTTTTACTTGCTCTTGTTTCATAACGGGGTACTGATAGCAGGTTGCACAGATACCGGGTGGGACGACTGCGGCACGGTCAGTGGCCCCGATGCGCCCTATTCCGCTGTTGGCCCTGTTCCTGTGGCCCTGATCGGCATGGTGGGCTATGTCGTCCTGTTTGGGTTGACCTGGCTGAAGGATTGGGCGCCACTGCGCCAGAGCTATTTGTCGGAACTACTGGTGGGCGCAGCCGGATTTGGCTTTCTTTTCACCCTGGTACTCACCGCGCTGGAAGCGTTCGTCATCCATGCCTTTTGCCGTTATTGTCTGGTATCCGCTCTTTTGATTACAATCATCTTCGTACTGACTATCAGCTACCTACGCAGTGAACCAGAAACCTGACAGGTCTCAGAAGACCTGTCAGGTTTAGGAGTGGAGTGATGAGATTGGAACTGGTAAAAGATTGGATGACACGAGAGGTGATCACGGCCGTGCCCACTATGGGCGTCATGGAAGCGGGCCATCTGATGCGCGAAAAGGGGGTGCGGCGGCTGCCGGTGGTGGATGGAGACGGCCGTCTCGTTGGCATCCTCACTCATGGCGATGTACGCGAAGCCAAACCATCCACCAGCAGTTCCCTGAGCGCCTGGGAACTTAACTACCTGCTGGCCCGGCTGACGGTGGGCGAAGTAATGAGCGAATCGATATTAACCACCACTCCGGAGACTACCATCGGCGAAGCGGCCCAAATCATGTACCAACACAAAATCAGCGGCCTGCCGGTGCTGGATGCCGCTGGTAAACTGGTAGGTATTCTGACCGAATCAGACATTTTCCGCATGGTCGTGCATGATTGGCAAAAGTCGCAAGACACGCCCACCCAGCCGTATGCACATTATGAAGAGGAGTAATAGTGTAATTGATGCCCATTCCCCAATTACTCAATTACTGTCCTGAAAATAGCCCCGAATTTTCGGTGCATGTGTGGCGCGATTTTGCAAAATCGCGTTACATCACAACTCAACTACTCAATTCCACCACCTTCCCCAGCGGCGTCACGCGATATTCCACTTTTTTCGGCTCGTGCAGGGGCACGCCCACCTCGCCCTGGTGAATGATCACGGCCGTTACCCCCAATAGCTGTATCGCTTCCTGCATACCCCGGCTGGATTCAACACCACCAAAACTGGGCCGGTCGAGCAAGATGACGCTGCTTTCAATGCCCTGCCGCGTCAAGTGCAGCAGTTGCGGCAGCCAGGAAGGGTCGGCGCTGGGGGTGATGATCACGGCCGTGCTGTACCGTTCTGCCGCCCGCCCCACATCCCGCAGGGCCACCGTCAGGTCAATATCGCCATCGGCCCGCACCAGTGCCAGCGCCCGCATGATGCGCCACTCCTGCCCCTGGCCCTGACCGGGCGGGACAATTTGGGGGACACGGCCGTAGCCTGCCACCCCCACCGCCCGATTTTGCCGCAATGCCTGCGCCGCCAGTGAAGCGGCCAGCAGCACGGCGTGTTCCTCTGTGCCCGCCATACCGCTGCCTAATTGCGCCGCCGCCTGCAAATCCAGCACCAGCCATACATCCCCGGTGGCGTCCATATCAAACTGGCGCACATAAAGCTGGTCGTGGTGGGCGCTGGTGCGCCAGTGAATCCAGCGCAGGGGATCGCCTGGTGTGTAATGGCGGGTGGTGGCCGCATTGATGGTCGCCTGCAAACTGCGCTGCCGCGCCCGCTGTCGCCCGCTGCTTTGCCCGGCCGGCAGGCTGATGGGCAGCCGGATATGAATGGGGGGGTGGATGATGATTTCCTGGCTTTGGGGATAGTGGCGGGTCATGGTAAAGATGCCAAACGGGTCGCCGGCGCGGATGCGCCAGGGGCCAAGCCGGTATTGCCCACGTTGCTGGCACACGGCCGTTTGCCGCCAGCGATCCAGATGATCAATCCCCGGACTGCGCACCACCGCCGCCTGGTAGCCAGGCACGTTGGAATCATCCATCACCTCTACCCACAGCGCCGGGATGGGGCTGTTGTTCCACACCTCAAACCGTTCGGCCAACTGGTCGCCCACCGCCAGCCATTGCCGTTCCGTTTGCCGCCCGGCGTGCAACCCTCGCGCCAGATACCACACCCAACCATACGCCGCCAGGAACATGCCGCCCAGTCCAATCAGCAACGTATTCCACACCCGGTCTGGCAGCAAAAAGGCGGCTGCCAGCAGCAGAAGTAGCGAGAGCGCAGGCAGCCGCAACCGTAGGTTAATCTGGGTGTGTGCAGGCGCTGGCAGAACGAGAGATTTCATAGCCCAAATTGTGCCACAGGTGAGGCAGGTGGCAAGTGGCAGGCGGCAGGTACTTGCCACTTGCCACCTGCCACCTTCATAAATTTTTGGCCTTAAAACAAAAGCTGTGATATTTTCCTGCAACGAACACCTGCCATTCTCGGCGGCAGGTCGCCCGATGAAACAATTTTCCACATACCCATATGCCCAAAGATGAGGTGAAACGATGGCAAAAGAAACTGCAACTCCAGAGGTACGTACCAGTGGCGGCCTGGCACAAGGTTTATTTCAGGATAGGGGACAGATTGCTGTTTTCAAAGGCATTCCCTATGCCGCGCCCCCGGTTGGCCCGCGGCGCTGGCAGCCGCCCCAGCCGGTGACGCCCTGGGAGGGCGTGCGCCAGACCACAGCCTATAGTCCGACCGCGTTTCAGTTAGCTACCGGCTTTGAAAAGTTTATGAATGCGCTGGTGGTGGGGCAGGGTTGGAATGGGTTGAAGACGGGTGCGGTGAAGCTGCTGTTCAAAGTCTTGCCCCAACCAAAAGAAAACGAAGACTGTCTGACCATCAATGTGCGCACGCCGTTGTTGAGCGGCGACGGCCGTCTACCCGTCATGGTCTGGATTCACGGCGGTGACCATCAGGATGGCAGCGGCGGCGAGATTTTTTATGACAGCAACGCTCTGGCGCATCGGGGTGTCGTGGTTGTCACCTTCAACTATCGTCTGGGGTTGATGGGTTACTTTGCCCACCCTGAATTGAGCCAGGAGTCGCCACAGGGGGTCTCTGGCAACTACGGCACACTTGACCAGATTGCCGCGCTGCGTTGGGTGCAGGAAAACATCAGCGCCTTTGGCGGCGACCCGGATAATGTGACCATCTTTGGCGAATCGGCCGGCGGCGAATCCGTTGCCCACATGCTCACGTCGCCATTGGCGCGGGGACTGTACCACAAAGCCATCATGCAAAGCCCCGGCAATTCCGGGCAGATGATGTTTTTGCAGCAGCCGTTTTTGAACCGGCCGGCGTTGGAAACGATTGGGCGCGATTTTGCCACGCATCTGGTGGGCAATGGCCAGAACCAACTAGGGCAACTGCGCCAGATACCGGCGGCCGAACTCTACAAACGGTGGCGGGCAACGGAGGAGTTCCACCGTTTTCATCCGGTGGTAGATGGCTATGTGCTGCCCAAAAGCCCGGTGGCCGCTTTCCGTGATGGTGACCAGGCGCGTGTGCCCCTGATCGTGGGCAGCAATGCTGACGAAGGGACGCTGTTGTTCCCCATTTTCCCGTCGCCAGTGGCCGAATTTGGCCGGGACGAGCTTCAGCCGTCCCAAATTGCTGGACTCATCCGCCAGGAGTTTGGCGCGGATAGTGACACACTTTTCAAGCTGTATCCGGGCCTGGAAAGCGGTGAGGAGCGGGCGGGTATGGCCTTGATGGGCGATAGTTTTTTTGGCGCGGTGGTGGATTTTTATGCGGCGCAGGCAGCCAGCGCCGGGCAACCGGTTTACAATTACTTTTTCACGCGCACACCACCATCACCCAAACAAACAGCCGGCGCGTACCACGCGGCCGAACTTTCCTTTGTGCATGGCAGCAAAATTCCGCTGTTTGACCACACGCCGGATGATGAAACGCTGTCGCAGGTGATGGGTGATTATTGGACGCAGTTTGCCGGTAAGGGGGACCCCAATTTACCGGGGCGTCTGGCGTGGCCGCGTTATGATGAAACGGCCGTGCCCCAACAAATGCGCCTGGGTATTGGCAATCAATTGGGGGCAACGGATGTGGCGCGTGCGGCGCAGTATGAAATCATCCAGCGGCGGCTGCATCGCCTGTTGGACGCTATGCCGGAACTGTTAGCGGCGTAGGGCGATTTGGAAAATCGCCCTACCTGGAAAGGAGGTCAACATGTCTTCTGTAGATGAAGCTACCCAAACCATGATTCAAAACTTGCAAGCCAAAACGGGCAGGAGTCTGGAGGAGTGGGTGACAATAGCTCGCGGTTGGGGATTGAGCAAACATCGGGAGATATTGAACCGCCTGAAAGAGGAACATGATCTGACATACGGCTACGCCAATCTGGTAGCTATCAAAGCGCTGGAACAAGACGACGCGCCAAAGGAGGCGGACGACCTGGTGGCGGCGCAGTATGCGGGGGCAAAGGCAGGGTTGTTGCCGGTGTATGAGGCGTTGATCACGGCCGTGACCCAATTTGGCCCTGATGTAGAGTTAGCCCCTAAAAAAGCCTATGTCAGCCTGCGCCGCAACAAGCAGTTTGGCATCATCCAGCCGTCCACCGCCAACCGCGTGGATGTAGGCATCAATTTGAAGGATGTGCCGCCAACGGAGCGGCTGGAAAAATCAGGCAGCTTCAATTCGATGGTCAGCCATCGCGTCCGCCTGAGCAGTGTGGCCGACGTCAATGACGAGCTAATCAGCTGGCTGCGCCAGGCCTACGACGCCGCCTGACACCTGACACATGACACATGACACATGACACATGACACCCAACCCCTGATTACCCTCAACAAACGCAAAGCGTGGATCGGCGCGATGCGGCTGCGCACGCTGCCGCTGGCGCTGGCCTGCATTATGTTGGGCGCGTTTCTGGCGGCGGCGGACGAGGCGTTGGATGGGGTGGTGGTGGCATTGTGTGTACTCACGGCCGTGCTGCTGCAAATCCTCTCTAACCTGGCCAATGATTACGGCGACAGCCTGCATGGGGCCGACCACAGTGAACGAGCGGGGCCGGCCCGCGCTGTGCAATCTGGGGCGATCACCCCGCAGGCGATGAAACGAGCGATGGGGCTGTTTGCGGGGCTGTCGGCCGTGTCTGGGCTGGCATTGGTAGTAGTGGCGTTTGGGTTGGAGGCGCTGCCGCTGGTGCTGCTCTTTTTGTTGCTGGGGGCGGCGTCTTTGTGGGCGGCGGTGAATTATACGGCTGGTAAACGGCCGTATGGTTATGCCGGGTTGGGCGATTTGTTTGTGCTGCTCTTTTTTGGCTGGGTGGGTACGATGGGCACCTATTTTTTGCAGACGCAGACCTTTTCTTGGGCGCTGCTGCTGCCCGCCAGCAGCGCCGGACTGTTGGCGGTAGCGGTGCTGAATGTGAACAATATCCGCGATATTGAGTCTGACAAACAGGCGGGTAAACAGAGCATCCCGGTGCGGTTAGGGCCGGAACGCGCTCGCATTTACCATTGGTGTTTGCTGATGATGGCTTTTGTGCTGGCGGGCATTTATGCCTGGTATACTTTCCACTCCCTCTGGCAATTTTTGTTTGTGTTGGCGGCGCCGCTGCTGCTGTGGCATAGCACGGCCGTCAGCCGCACCCACGATCCCCTCCGCCTGAATCCGCTTTTGAAACAGATGGTGTTGACGGCCGTCATATTTGACTTTCTGCTAGGTCTGGGTCAGGTGATGGGGTGAGTAGGTGAAGGGGTGACAAGGTGAACTTCATCACCCCCTTCATAAATTTCCATTACCGCCAATTCTCAATTTCTTCTTTAATCGTTGCCACAAAGTTGTCGGCTGAAGCGCCGTCCAGGATGCGGTGGTCAAAGGTGAGGCCGACGTAGGCCATCGTGCGGATGGCGATAGCGTCGTCAATCACTTTGACGCGCTTTTCGATCATGCCCACGCCGAGGATGCCGCACTGCGGCTGGTTGATGATGGGCGTGGCAAAGAGGCTGCCGCTGACGCCATGATTGGTGATGGAAAAAGTGCCGCCCTGCACGTCCGCCGGGTTCAACTGTTTGCGGCGGGCGCGGTGGGCCAGGTCGTTCACGGCGCGGGCAATACCCAACAGGTTGAGCGAATCAGCATTTTTGATGACGGGCACAATCAGCCCATCCTCTACGGCCGTAGCCATGCCGATGTTGATTTCCGGTTTTAGCTCGATGCCCTCGTCTGTCCACGTGCTGTTGACCAGGGGGTGTTTTTTCAGGGCAGCGACGGTGGCGGCGACGATGTAGGCGGTGAAGGTCAGGTTGGCGCCATCGCGGGCAAACTGCTCTTTGTGGGCGCGGCGATGTTTGTCCACATTGGTAAAGTCAAACTCGAAGATGGTGGTGACGTGGGGGCTGGTCTGCTTGCTGCGCACCATGTGTTCGGCGATGCTGCGGCGCATGTTTGTCAGCGGCAGAATTTCGCCGGATACAGGTGACACGGTGACTTGGTGACTTGGTGACTTGGTGACAGGAGGAGCAGATTGCGGCGTAGGTTGGGGTTCGGGTGCTGACGGTGTGGGTGGGGCAGGCGGTGTGGTGCGGGTTTCGATGTAGGCCAGGATGTCTTTTTTGGTGATACGGCCGTCCAGCCCCGTGCCCTCTATCTGGTTCAAATCCACCTTGTGTTCGGCGGCGATGCGGCTGACGACGGGGCTAATGCGACCGGTGTAAGGTTGGTTGGGGGCAGATGGTTGGGCTGTGGGCGTCGTGGTGGGGGTTGGTTCGGGTATGGATTCGGGGGTCGGCGTTTGAGGCACGGCCGTTTTCACTTCCCCATTCTCCGGGATAGCCTCACCCGGCTCGCCAATGTAGGCCAGCACCGTACCTACCGGGGCTATCGTGCCCTCGGCTACACAAATCTGCAATATCGTACCTGATTCTTCGGCTGTGGCCTCTGTTGTCACCTTGTCCGTTTCAATTTCCAGGATGGGGTCATACTGCTTCACAAAGTCGCCTTCGCCCACCAGCCAACGGGCCACTGTCCCTTCCACCACACCTTCGCCCATTTCGGGCATTATCACTCTCGTTATCATTATCGTTCCTGTATGGATGACAAGGTGAAGGGGTGACAAGGTGAGTTGCTCGCTGCCATCACCTTGTCACCTTGCCGCCATGTCACCCGGTCATTATGTCCTTATCTGTAAAAAATCGGGAAGCGCCCCGGTTCTGCTTCGTGCATCATCTCATACACCAGATCAAATAAATCTTCGACGTTCGGTTTGGAGAAGTACGCGCCGTCGGAGCCGAAGGCCGGGCGGTGCGCTTTGGCGCTCAGCGTGCGTGGTTCGGCATCCAGATGCCAGAAGCCACCCTGTTTCTCGATCACTTCCTGCATCATGTAGGCGGACGCACCGCCGGGCATATCCTCATCCAGAAAGATGATGCGCCCCGTTTTTTGCAGTGATTGGCCGATGAGGCCCACGCGGTCAAAAGGCAGCAGGGTACGCACGTCAATGATTTCGGCGTCAATGCCTGCTTCTTGCAGTTGCACGGCCGTGTCCAATGCCACCTGCACACACGCCCCATAGGTCACAATGGTGATGTCTTCGCCGGGGCGCACCACCTCCGGCACTCCCAGCGGAATGGTAAACTCCGTCAGATTCGTGGGCACGTTTTCACGCAGCCGGTAGCCGTTCAGCACCTCCACGATGATGCCCGGATCGTCCCCTTGCAACAGCGTATTGTAAAAACCGACCGCCTGCACCATATCACGCGGTACACACACATAGATGCCGCGCACCAGATGAATGAGGCCCGCCATCTGCGACCCGGCGTGCCAGATGCCTTCCAGCCGGTGGCCCCGTGTGCGAATAATAACGGGTGCTTTTTGGCCCCCTTTGGTGCGCCAGCGCAGGGTGGCCAGGTCATCCGACATCGTTTGCAGCGCGTACAGCACATAATCCAGGTATTGAATTTCGGCAATGGGACGCAGGCCACGCAGCGCCAGACCAATGGCCTGCCCCAAAATGGTGGCCTCGCGGATGCCCGTGTCGGCCACCCGCAGCGGCCCAAACTGCGCCTGCAAGCCGGCAAACGCCTGGTTCACGCCGCCCAATTTGCCCACATCTTCGCCAAAAGCCAGCACCCGCGGGTCGCGGGCTAGCATGACGGCAAACGCTTTGTTGAGCACCTCAAACCCTTTCATGCTTTCTGGCTTATCGGCGTAAACCGGCTTCACTTCCGGCACGTTCAGGGCCGATTCGGCCGATTCGCTGGTGAGGTGGCTGGCATAGTTGGCGGCGTGGCGCTCGGCGCGTTCATTTTTCCAGGCGGCCAACGGGCGGGCAGCGGGGATAGCTTCATCACGGGTGAGCAGGAGGGTCTGGTGTACGGCCGTCAACACATCTTTGCGTGATAACGACTGCTTTTCCATCAAGCGGCGGCGCAGGGCACTAATTCTGGGGCCATGAGCCGAGGCCGTTTCCATTTGTTCGATCAGGGCTGCCGCTTCTTTACGCTCCTGATAAATGGGACGGGTATAGGCCGTCCACGCCTTGTCGCGGGCATGTTGCGCCAGTTTGCGGGCGTTGCGTTCGATGTTGTCCAGTTCCCCCGCGGGAGCGATGCGCTGCTCAATAATCCACAGCCGCATCTGGCGAATGGGGTCGAACTCCTCTTCCCAGGCCAACCGCTCCGCCGGTTTATACCGCTCGTGGCTGCCGGAAGTGGAGTGGCCCTGCGGTTGGGTCATTTCCACCACATGGATGATGGCCGGGACGTGTTGGTCACGGGTGATTTGGGCCGCTTTTTGGTACGTTTCTACCAGTTGCAGGTAATCCCAGCCGGGCACGGTGTACAGGTCATACCCATCGCGGCTGCCCGTTTTGCGTTGGAAGCCGCTGAGCAGTTCCGATAAATTCTCTTTGGTAATCTGGTGTTCGTTGGTGACGGAGATGCCGTAGCCGTCATCCCAAATGGAGATGATGACCGGCGCTTTGAGCACCCCAATGGCGTTCACCGATTCCCAAAACAGCCCTTCGGCGCAACTGGCGTTGCCAATGGTGCCCCAGGCGATTTCACGGCCGTCACGCGAAAATTGCGTCAGCCCTTGCAGTTCCGGCAGCGCATGGTACAGCCGCGAGGCGTAACCCAACCCTACCAGCCGGGGCATTTGCGCGCCGGTGGGGGAGAGGTCGGCGGAACTGTTGTAGCGTTGGGTCTGGTCCAGCCAACGGCCGTCGGCGTCCAGCAGCCGCGTGGCAAAATGAGCGTTCATCTGCCGCCCGCCGGAGTGGGGTTCGTGGGCCAGGTCGTCATGGGCATACAGTTGGGCAAAAAACTGTTCCAACGTCAGCGCCCCCAGCGCCAGCATAAAGGTCTGGTCGCGGTAATAACCGCTGCGCCAATCCCCCTTTTGGAACGCTCTGGCCCAGGCCAACTGCGCCACCTCTTTGCCATCGCCAAAGATGCCGAACTTGGCCTTGCCGCCGAGTACTTCGCGGCGGCCGATGAGGCTGGCTTCGCGGCTTTCACAGGCAATGCGATAATCGCGCAAAATATCGGCGCGGCTTAGTTCGATCTGGCTGGCAAAGGGTAAAGGTTTCTGGTCGGGTTTTGGTTGGGTTTGAGTAGAAGTAGGTTCAGACGCTTCGCGTATGATCATTGGGCATTGTCCTTGTGCGTATTGAAAATTGCGGTTCGTTGTTGGTAATGGCAACGGTGGGAGCGCCCCATTACGTGGCGATTATAGCGACTGTTTGTTTACTTTTCCACTAACGAGGATTGGAAACGGCCGTGTTCATGAACGATACAGTGCTGACATGGGCCGGTCATACCAGAGCCACAAGCCGACAACAGCACCGATGTAGATTTCCAGCAGCAGCAGCAAAAACAGCCGGGTCATCTGGTGTGAAAGCAGGGCGAAGATCAGGCCCGGCAGATTGCCACCGGCCAGCATGTCTGAGACAGGAGCGGCAGCCGTGCTTTGGAGCAACAACCAGACGACCAGTACAAACACGGCCGTGAACGTGGGCACCGCCCAATCCAGAAAGTCCAGCCGGAAGCGGACCGGTGCCACAGGAGCCGGTTGCTCGATCTGGGCCAACACACAGGCCGTAAAACCCGTTGGGAGTGGGGCCAGCGGCAGCGTGTTTAACGCCTGGTCTAACAGTTGCTCCTGGGCAGAAACCATTTCATCCATAAGTCAATTCCTCATAAGATGGCAGCGCCTGGCGCAGCAGGCGGCGGGCACGAAAAATGCCGGTCTTCACCGAGCCTAAAGGCAGGTTTGTGACTTCGGCAATCTCTTGATAGCTCAGATCATGTACATGGCGCAGGGTAATGAGCAGGCGATAACTGTCTGGCAGATTGGTCACGGCTGTTTGCAACTGCGCTATCAATTCCACCATTACCAGACTGCTTTCCATTGTTTGCCGCGCATCTAGCAGGCCGGTGGTTTCATCGGCATCCATTGTCGCCATCTCTTGTCTTAAATGTGGCAGCCGATTGTAACAGAGGTTGATGGTGATGCGATACAGCCAGGTGGAAAACTGCGCTTCGGCTCGAAAACGGGGCAGCGCCCGCCAGGCGCGTACAAATGTTTCCTGGGCTATATCTTCTGCTTCCTGCGGATCGTGCAGGGTACGTAGAGCCAGATTAAAAACCAACTGGCCGTACTTCTCCACCAGCGTGGCAAAGGCGGCGGTGTCGCCTGCCTGGGCCTGCCGGATGATCCTCTGTTCGTCATCTTGGTTCACAGTTCACCTTACAAGGTTAGACCAGATTTGCGAGCAAAAGTTTCAATGACACTGAATTTGAAACTTTTACTCTGTGATACGGTCTAATCTGATAAATAACGCACAAAAGGAGAAAACGATGGGTGATTTGATGGTGGGACTGGCTATGCTGATTCCGTTGGCTGTAGTTGTCGCCTTTGTGGCAGTGATGCGAGCGATTGCACGGAAGGAAAGGCAGATATTAAAGGCATACGGCCGTCAGGCCGGGCAAAATCAGGCATTACAGGAGATAGATCATGAATGATGCAATTGAAGCTTTGGGGATTTCGATGGGCATAGCCATTGTCTTTGGGATTCCGTTTGCGTTTTTCGCCTTTGTGCGCTACCTGCGTTACAAGGAGACGATTGCCTTAGCCGAACGGGGGTTGTTGCGTCCAGAGCGTATGCGTAACGGCCGTGACACTCTGCGTTGGGGTATTGTTATTACCATGTTGGGTATGGGGTTGATGTGCGGTTCCTTGACCATCGGTTTTTATGAACGCGCCCCACTGGGTATTGGCCCCTGGATGATGCTGGGTATCTTGCCCTTCTTTTTTGGTATGGCCTTACTCATTATTTACTATGTGAGCAAACAAGAAGATCGTCAAGAAAGCGCAGCTGAAGAGCCAGACCCCATCCCCCTGCACAAATCCGGCAATATGGAATGATTTGATGAGGTCAGCCGGTAACTTCCCGCTCACTTATCTGGTTGTTTGGCGCGTGATGGAGCAGGGCGGCGAGCACGGCCGTTAGTGCTGGCGCCTCCTCCTGCTCCTTAAAGTCGGCCAACCGGGTATAAATCTCGGCCGCTGCCAGGTGAAAACCACCGGGCAGTCCGGCAGCTTCAAAGGTGGTGGCGATCTCCTCCATTTCCCCGGCAAAACGCCACGCTTTGGCCGTCACCCGGCGCACCCGGTTTTCCGTCTGCGCCGGGAAAGTCGGATCATCTCGTTCCCACTGCTGTGCCAGTTCCGTTCTCACTGAAAGCGATTCGGCGGCCCCCAAAATAGCCGCCAACAAGGCGCTGGTGCCTTTAGTATAGGCGGCATAACACATTTTCAGCGCCGACGCTTTGCCAATCTCTGTGCCAATAATCTGGGTTTCCAGCGGGCCATTGGCAAAACAACCGGCCACTCGCTCCGCCTCTGGGCCGGAGAGGTAGAGCCAGGTGCTATGGGGCTGCCAGGCCGGGCCGCCAATGATGCTGCCGTCTACAAAGGTGGCACGGCCGTTCATCATCATCTGCCCAATGTGGACGGCTCGCTGCGGAGCGATGGCGTTGGCGTCCACATAGAGGCCGGTAAACCCGTGCGCCAGGACTTCCTGGGCCGTTGCTTCGGCGGCGTGGGGTGGGCACACGCTGATAAGGAGGGTGCAGGTCTGGCACAGGGCGGCTACTGTTTGCACGTCTACCAACTGGTGCTGCTGCGCCCGCGCCTGTGTCTGCGGGCTGCGGCCGGTGCTGGCCCAATAGACCGTATGGCCGCTGTTTTGGGCGGCGGCGGCCACGGAAATGCCCATGGCCCCCGGATGCAAAATGCCAATTTTTTCGATGGTCATCAGTTGTTCTCCATCAATTGTTCGTAGTAGGCACTTTAGTGCCTGCCGTCAAGGGGCGATAAATCGCCTACTACGAACGAGTTTCTGACTAGATTTCCCATTTCCGGTATAGTATCCAGCGACAATGGTTTTGCTGCCAGTCGGGGCAACATACCGTCACCGATTACCGATTACCGACCACCGATTACCGATTACGAGGTGAGTATGCGCGAGACACGGCCGTTAACCAACCACGAATTAGAAGATTACATCACCATTCAACTGAACGCCTACCCCGGCGTGCGCATGACGCGGGAGCAACTGCGCGAACGAACGGCACGCACCCAGGCTGACCCCATCATCAGCCTGGTGGGGCTGTTTGACGCGGGGGAGATGCTGGGTGTGATGCGCCTGTTTGATTTCACCATGCAGTTGCACGGGGGGCAACTGCTGGTGGGTGGGGTAGGCGGCGTGGCGGTGGCCCTGGATCACAAAAAGGAGAAGGTGGCGTTTGATATGGTGCAGTCTTTCCTGCGCCATTACCGGGAGAAGGGGGCCAGCCTGACGGCGCTCTACCCATTTCGGGCCGATTTTTACAAGCAGATGGGGTTTGGCTACGGCCGTAAAATCAACCAGTACCGTTTCCACCCCAACCAACTCCCCAAACGTGGCACAAAGGCCAACGTCAGCCTGCTTTCCAGCCGTGACCGGTATGCCTTCAACGCCTGCCACCAGCGAGTGATGGCCCGCACCAATGGTATGATGGAAATCTCTCCATCGTACCTGGATGCCTTCTTTAGCGGCGATACGGTGCATGTGGCCGGTTGTTGGGAA
>CAYXUZ010000001.1:98036-119364 GCA_964467705.1 uncultured Ardenticatenaceae bacterium
GAGCCGGGCCAGCATCGCAACCTGCTGAGTAACCAACTGGTGGTGCGGGCGCTGGTGTATGAGGACACGGCCGTGCTCTATGACCTGCTCGCTTTCCTCCGCTCCCAGGCCGACCAAATTGAAAGCATCGTCCTGAACACGCACGATGACGACTTCCACCTGCTGCTGACCGACCCGCGCAACACGGGCGACCTGATCTTCCCCACCGTGTACCAGGAATCGAACATTCAGGGTACGGGCATCATGTACCGATTGATTGATGTGCCCCGCTTTTTTGAATTACTACCCGACCACTCTTTTGGCAGCCAGACCTGCCGCCTGAAAGTGAAGATGGCCGACAGCTTTCTGCCGGAAAATGAGGGGGAGTGGGTACTGGATGTGGTGGACGGCCGTGTCCAACTCTTGCCTGGTGATGCTGCCCACGATGTCACACTGACTCTGGATGTGGCCGAATTCTCCTCGCTGGTTACAGGTTCCGTTGAGTTAAAAACGATGCTTGGCTACGGCCTGGTAGAACTATCGGATATGGCCTATGCAGAGACCATTCACCGCCTGTTTTACACGGATAATAAACCTGTTTGCCTGACAGGATTTTAAGAAAATCCGATCTGACTTTATGACATCATCCCCCTCTTCCCCACGAAATTCCAAACCGCCCATCACCGGCTGGCGGCGTTCATTGGTATTAGGGCTGCAAAAGCTAGTCTATTGGCTGGCGCGGTATTGGTATTTTCTGTTTATGGCGGCGGCAAATGTTTTTCTGATGTTAGGTTTTCTGGCCCCAGCACTGCTGGCGGAGGGGTATGAGGCGGCGGGCACGGCCGTGTACCGTTTCCTGGCCCCGCACAACCACCAGTTACCAGAACGTTCCTACTTCCTCTTTGGTGAATCAGGTTTTATTCGTACTTACTCCTTAGAACAGGTCACTGCTTTTGGCGCCGACCCGCAGCAATTACAGGCGTTTACCGGCAATGCCCAAATGGGTTACAAAACGGCCCTGAACCACCGGATGATAGCCATTTTTATGGGGATGGTGATTGGCGGATTGGTGTGGGGGCTGCGGCGGGGACGGCCGTCGCTAAGCCTGTTTGCCTTTATGCTCTTCACCCTGCCGCTGCTGCTGGATGGTTTTAGCCATATAGCCAGCGAAGCGGGCAGTGGCTTTCGGGGGAGCAATGAGTGGTTGGTGGTTCTGACGGGGGGGATGGGTACGGCCGTGTTCTACACCGGCGACACCATCGGCACACTCAATTGGTGGCTGCGCACCCTCACCGGCTTACTCTTTGGCCTGGGGTTGGTCTGGTTCACTTTTCCCCGGTTTGCCAATTATTTTGCGGGGGTAAAAAGGCAATTGGAGAGGAAGAGATTGAGAGATTGAGGGATTAGATGAGGAACAATCTCTCAATCTCCTGATCTCCCAATCTCTTCTTCAATACAATAAGGACACCAATTTCCGCAGCCCCTGTTGTTTCAGCCACAGTTTCGTATCGGTGGGGTCGCCCGTGTAAGGGAGGCGAGCAGCGGGCACACGCGACAGTGTAATCTCACGCACTGGCCCGGCCATCTCATTGATCACCGGCAAAATGCAACGCGAATCTAGTCCCAACTGGTCGGCCGATTCCATAAAAAGATTTAACTGCTGGTTTGCCAATGGCTGGCCGGATGTGACCCCCAGAATCAATTTGCAGTTGCTTAATACATCCACCGTACACTGACTGAGATGATTGCCAACGTCAATCAAAACATTATGCCCCTCGGTCGTCAGAATATCGGTTATATGTTTAAGCGTGGTCATATCAGGGCTGGTGGCCGGGTCTATCAATCTTCCCGGCGCGGGAATCACAAAGATGCTCTCGCGGTGGCGCAGGGCAAATTCATCAATCATGCTCAAGGTAATGTACTCTGGGGCCACTTTGAGGAGCTCTACAATATCATGGCGGGGAAACAGGCGTAACATGGGGGCCACGCCACCAAGGGGCAGATCAAAATCTATGATGACGCTGGGCCGTCCAGTCTGCAAAGCGATGGCTTCGGCCAATTGAATGGTCAGGGTGGTGACGCCGACGCCTCCTTTGGGGCTGAAAAGGGAGACCACGTGCCCGGTCTGGACTTTTTCCGGCACGGCCGTAACTGTCCGCTCTTCTGTTTCATGTTGGCGTTCCAGTACGGCCGTGATCTGCTGCACCAACTCCTCCGCTCGAAACGGTTTGGTGATGTATTCTGCCGCGCCCACATCAAATGCCCGCAGCCGATAATCATGCAATTCACTGGCCGTGACAAAAATCACCGGGATGTCGGCCGTTTCGGGATTGTTTTTTATGTGGGTACACACTTCAAAACCATCCATACCCGGCATCATTACATCCAACAGCACCAGATCGGGCCGGCTGTGGGAAATCGCTTTTAACCCCTCTGGCCCATCCTTGGCCAAATTCACCTCATACCCGTTTTGTTTCAACTGGTATTCGATGAGATACCGCATGGGGAACTCATCTTCAATTATGAGAATTTTCCGTACTTCCTGGTGCATGGTTTCTGTTTCGTCCGCTACCATCATATTATATCTGCCGTTGTAAGGGAACATAGTGGGTGTAAATTACGGCGTTTCTGACAGATTCTTCTCGTTCATAGCCAACGGCCGTGAATGGCGCGTGAACTTTCCCCCCTGTCAGTATTCCTGTAAGCCCTGGTGTAATACGCTAACGGTATGTTAGCCAATGGAAGCAAAAGGCTGTTCTCAGAACAGCCGGACAGCACGAAGGAGAACGGCCGTGACATCAATCGTACTGGTGGTAGATGATGAAGATATGACCCGCAAACTATTGCGCCTGATGTTAGAGCGTGATGGTTTTACGATTTTGGAAGCGGAAGACGGGCAACAGGCGCTTGAAGTCATTGCGGAGAGCAAACCAGACATCGTGATACTGGATGTTATGATGCCTAACATGGATGGCTTTACGACGTGTCAGGAGTTGCGCAGTCAGCCAGAAACGGCCGACCTGCCCATCATCCTCCTCAGCGCCCGCACCCAGGCCGAAGCCGTTCGCACCGGGTTACAATCTGGCGCTGACCGCTATATGACCAAACCCATCTCTAAGCCGGAATTGGTACAGACAATTACAGACTTGCTGGCCGGTGTGCCGGTAGCCGGTAATCCGTAATCGGTTATCGGTAATCCGAGACCGTAAGTCGGACATGGGTTTACGGGTTATGGACTTCGGATTACGACCAGTCGCGCTGCCGCCAACTGGGTTGCCAGTGCTTCTGGCGATGTGCCCCCCGTGATGCTCCGGTTTGATAGCGAGGATGTGATGTGAAACACGGCCGTGACATCCTCCCCAAATTCTCCACTTACTGCCTGCAATTCCGCCACCGTCAGCTCCGTCAAATTCACCCCCTTCTGCTCCGCTAACTGCACTACATGCCCCACCAGATGATGCGCTTGCCGGAAGGGTACGCCCCGCTTCACCAGATAATCGGCTAAATCCGTGGCCAGCAAACCCGGTTCTAACTGGGCCGCCATACGCTCCGGGCGCAGCGTCAATGTGCGCACCAGCCCGGCCATGATGGGCAAAGTCAGGCGCAAGGTGTCGAAAGCGTCAAACACCGGTTCCTTGTCTTCCTGCAAATCCTTGTCATAACTGGAAGGCAGCCCTTTGAGCGTGGTCAGCAGCCCGGTGAGATGACCTACCAGCCGCCCCGCCTTGCCGCGTGTCAGTTCCAGCGTGTCCGGGTTTTTCTTCTGCGGCATCAGGCTGCTGCCGGTGCTGTAGCCATCATCCAGCCGCACAAAGCCAAACTCGGCGCTGCTGAACAAAATCAACTGCTCCGCCAACCGGCTGAGGTGCAAGCCAATCATCGCCGCCGCATACAAAAAGTCGGCCGCAAAATCCCGGTCGGAAACGGCGTCCAGGCTGTTCTGGCTCACGGCCGTAAACCCCAACTCCCGCGCCAGCCATTCCCGATCCACCGGATAGGCCGTACCTGCCAATGCACCCGAACCGAGGGGCAGTACGGCCGTGCGCCCCCGCACCTGCGCCAACCGCTCCCCATCCCGCACCAACGGCCAGAAATGGGACAAAACCCAGTGTCCCCATGTCACCGGCTGCGCGTGCTGCAAATGGGTGTAGCCGGGCATGGGCAGGTTCAAATGGGCTGCCGCACTCTCAATCAGTGCGTTTTGCAAATCGGTCAGGCTGTCATGCAGGTGGTCAATGGCCCCCATCACCCACAGCCGAAAATCGGTGGCTACCTGGTCGTTGCGGCTGCGGCCCGTGTGCAGCTTGCCACCCACTTCGCCCACTATTTCGGTGAGACGGCGTTCCACGGCCGTGTGAACATCCTCATCTCCCCCTTCAAACACAAACGACTCGTTCTCAAACTCCGCCTGCACCTTTGCCAGGCCGGCCACAAGCGTTTCCGCTTCGGCCGTTGTCAGCACTCCAGCCCCGGCCAGCGCCCGCGCCCAGGCCATGCTGCCGCGAATATCTTCGGCATAAAACCGCCGGTCAAAAGGCAGGCTGGCGTTAAACTCATGCACCAACAAATCCGTCTCTCCGGCGAACCGTCCGCCCCACAATTTACTCATGTTGTTTGCTCTACCTCATTTTGCAAAAAATCGGTTAGCCCCTGGAGGAGGGGGTGTATCTTGTCTGGAAAGAAATCATTGTCGGACGGTGTGTGGATGTGGGGGATGTAGTAGCCGCCGGGAATCAACGTCGGGTCGGCATACGAAATATCCACTGCCCCCTCCCGGCCAAAGGTGTAGTTATCGGAAAGCGGTACCGGCCCCATGTCCATCGTCTGCAACTGGGGTAGGTGTTTTTGTAGATACGGCCGTAGCCTTTCCGCCACCGCGCCATTTCGATGGTAGATGAGCAGAGGCGTTTGACCTCTGGAAATACAATCCAGGTTAATGATCACGGCGTTATGGTAGGGATGCCCCTGTTTTTGCCATACCTGCTTCAGCGCGCCAGACCCCAACAACCCCCACTCCTCATTATCCAGAAATATCAACTGCACCTCTTGTTGCCGCTCTGGATGTTGATGCAGCCAATCAGCCAGGGCCATCAGGCCAATGACGCCGCTGGTATTATCCTCGCGGTTGTGTGGGTTGGGGATAAACAAGGTCAGGAGCGACAGAAAAATAAGCAGGTGAAACCACGTCGCCAGCCCCACCGTCGCCAATAGCAGGGAGAGCAGCACCAACAGCCCCACCAGCAGCACCATGGCCAGGATTTGCCGGGTATGCCCGACCAGCCGGAAGAGCCAGGAAAACCAGAAGGGAATGATGGTCGGTGTATCGTAATGGGCCAGGAAGATGACGCGGGGATGGTCGCACTGTGTCACCAGGTTGGTGCAGCGGAGCAGTTTGCGGGCGACAATGCGATTGGTGGTAAAGTTCCGGGCGTGTAGCTGTGATTCCAATTCCTGTAAGAACTGTTCTTTTTGCTTTTTTGTGACGCGCACCGGGTAACGGCCGTGCCACTCCCCATCCAATCTGGCTATCAACTCGTTCATCATCATTGCCTTTGATTCGCAGGTTCAATTATCCCAAACGAACTGGTCTGGGGAGAGAGGAATCGTTTGGACGCGCCAGCGACACTTCGTTTTGAGGAGTGGGAATGACAGGCGTACTCGGAACAGTTCGCCGCGTGTGGGGGCGTTTCTACCGGCTAACCAGATACCATCTGCCGCCGAGGGGTTGTATCGTTCTTGTAACAGGCCATTGGGCACGGCCGTGACGGTGATAGATTTTAAGACGTTATCTTCTGCCCCTTCTTCATAGTTATATTTCACGAAAATGGTGGTGGTGATGTAATCTTCGTTGCGAACGGTCAAGATTGATGGTAATGAACCGGCAACCTCCATCTGCTGCCCGGCGCGTATTTGGCGCACTTGCATCGAAAACTGTGAGGTTTGCAGGGTAGCCGTGCGCTGCCCCTCCACCTTTTCCGCTTTGGAGTCTACAAACAAAGCCTGTTTGATGGCATAGTCCGGGTGAAAAAGATAACGCGCCCGTTTGTAATCAATTTTGCCAAACAACCGTTGGTCAATCCGCGCCATACCCATCCGGTCTAACGCCTCACGGGTAATATCCTCGCCAATGTCGGCTACCAGGTCGCTCTCTTGTTGGAAAATGAGCACGGCCGTTTCCCGATAATCATAAATCGCCTGCACCACCAGCCGCAGCGATGCTTTTTCAATTTCTTCCAGCCGGTCTAAATCTTGTGATAGTTGGCGTGGGTCAAGAAGCATGGCATTCTCACAACAAACGGGGTTGAACTTCCTGGGTTAATGTTTCATCATCTGGGTCAGATGGCAGAAATTGCGGGGCTTCACCAATCTTCTGCCTGGCTAACTGTGTGTACTTCTCTTCCAACTCAATTCCCAGATAACGCCGCCCCAAACTCAAGGCCGCCAGCGCCGTCGTGCCGCTGCCCATAAAACAGTCAAGCACAATATCATCTGGTTCGGTGAGCAATTTGATAAAACGACGGGGTAATTCCAGAGGAAACTTTGCTTCGTGATCATCATTTGCTCTGACCGATGGAATTTGCCATACGCCCCGTGAACCCCAATCGCGCCACTCTTCCCGGCTCAATCGCTGGCGGTCTACCTTTGTGATGCCTGGCTTCCAAAAAACATACAGATACTCAAACTCATCTACCGACTTGTAAGAGAGGCTATGCCAGCGTGAATTTTCCCAGGCAGCATCTTTTACCCACACCCGCCGATCATAGGGATAAAATCCGGCGTCCAATGCCCATTGTTCGATTGAACCACCAACAATTTTCACACGGGTCTGCGGTTCATATTTGCCGCCGCGAATGTTGTTGCCATTGAGGCGACGATCAACAGTTTGCTCGCTGCATCCCAACAGTTGCGCTATTTGGTAACGGTTAAAATCAGGGTGTTCCGCCTGAACGCGCAACACATCTTCACGAGTAACGGCCGAACCCCGCCGGCTGACAACTTCGGCTTGAATCTGCGGCATGGTCGTGTCTTCAAAAACAAGAATATCAGCGATATTGATCACCAAAAAACCCCCTGGCGCAATGATGGGGAAGTGCAAGGCGATCACTTCAGCCAAAAGCCCTTGCCAATCCACAAATGTTAGATAGGCTTCGTACTCTTTACCTACAAAATAAGGCGGCGACCAGATGCTTAGGGCCACACTATTCGGCCTGATGCGCGGCAACAAGAGTCGGGCATCCCCCTGGTAAATGTGATTGGAACAAAGTGCATCTTCAATCTCCGCGCCTGCTTCATATAGTTCCGCCATACGCGACTGCAAGTGAACGGGCATTCTGTCAATGTTAAACCCGTTTTTTGTTCCATTGGTCGAATTCATCTCACATTCTCCATCTGGCTTTCTGTCAGTTTAACACGATTTTCCCTAGAACGCATGTTTTGAGCCTGCGGACCATCCCTACCCGCCGCGCAAAAAGAGACTCCACAACCCAAACCCCACCAACAAAAGGGCAAAAACGAGATACAAAATGGTTGCCTTCCGATCACCCAGGCGGGCGCGGGTCAGTTGCATCCGGCGGCTGCGCTCCCAGTAAAATCCCGGCTTCACCGTAATGCCAAACAGTTCATAAAACCCCCAGGCGATAATAGCTATGTCCAACAAATTCACCGCAATACCTCGTTCTTTTTCGTAATCCGTGACCCGTAAACCGACAACGGATTACCGATAACGGATTACAATTTACGGGCTTATGTCCGGTAATCGGCATTGATGCTCACGTAGTCATGGCTCAGGTCGCACGTCCAGACTACGGCCGTACCCACCCCCATTCCCACCGCCAACTCTACCGCAAATTCCGGTTGGGCAAAAATGTGGGTGGCGTCTGCTTCCTGAAAGTCGGTTGGCGTCCCCTGCGCCACCAGTTGCAGCCGCGCCGCACCAGGGGCGCTGACCCACAGGCTGGTCTTATTTTGCACAAAGGGGATGCCCGCCCGCCCCGCCGCCGCCAAAATCCGTCCCCAATTTGGATCACTGCCCGCAAACGCCGTTTTCACCAGCGGTGAAGTGGCAATGGTGTTGGCGATGGCGTGCGCGTCTTCGTCGTTGGCCGCGCCCGTCACGTGAATTTCCACAAACTTCGTGGCCCCCTCGCCATCGCGCACGATCATTTTCGCCAGTTCGGCGCAGACAAAGTTCAGCCCTTCGCCAAAGAGAGTAAGGCTTTGTTCATCGGCTACGGCCGTGCCACTCGCCCCATTCGCCAGCAGCAACACCGTGTCATTGGTGCTGGTGTCGCCGTCCACACTGATGCGGTTGAAGCTCTGGTTCACGGCCGTGTCCAACAACCTATCCAACATATCCGGCGCAACCTGCGCATCGGTGGTGATCACCGCCAGCATCGTCGCCATATTCGGATGAATCATGCCCGCTCCCTTGGCCATGCCACCAATCGTCACTAACCCCCCGCCCGGCAATTCCACCGTCACCGCCAGATGTTTCGGCCGTGTGTCCGTCGTCATAATCGCCCGTGCCGCATCTTCTCCTCCTCCCCTCTGCGCCTCCGCGCCCCCGCGTTGAAGAATCTTTCCCGCCGTTTCCACCCCCGCCCGTATCTTGTCCATCGGCAACTGCACACCAATCACGCCGGTGGAAAGCAGCAGAACCTGATCGGGCCGAATACCCAACGCCGTTGCTGCCAGCCGCTGCGTTTCCCGCGCATTCGCCAGCCCCGGTTCACCCGTGCAGGCATTGGCATTCTTCGCATTCGCCACCACCGCTCGAATTGCCGTCTTGTTTTGCGCCAGCGTCTCCCGATCCACGATGACCGGCGCAGCCACCACCTGATTTTGGGTGAACACGGCCGTACACACACAATCCCGCTCGGAAAAAACGAGAGCTAAATCAAGCTGGTTTTCTTTTTTCAGACCGGCGGGCACAGCCACGGCCGTGAACCCCGCCGGAGTAGTGACAGAACCATTTTTGATGATCTTCATGCTATTTCACTCTGACGGGGTATAGGGGGCGAAAAGTTCATATTGCTGTGGGTATTCGGTTTTAAGGATCGTCAGCAGATCAGAAAGCCTCCCCCTTCTTTTGACACTACTGATCAAGGCCAGGGTGTTTTTCCGGGGTAACCAATCCTGGCTCATATTGCCCCGTAAAGGCGGGAAATGCTTCTGTACAAAATCAAAGATGGCTCTATTATCAAGCAGGCTCTGCCCCGTAAGGGCACGGATGCGCGAAAGATAAAAACCGCCACTTACCACGGATTCAATCGGGGGGATGTCTGCTTTCTTTAGCCCTACTACTTCCGCCCAATCAACGGTTGGTGCTTTGTTCATGCAGGCAGCGATAAATGCTTTGCTTATTGGTTGTTCAGGCGTTAGCCTTTCCAGTTTTACGAGGGTCGAATTGACTGCTTCCTCCAGAGTCGTTCTGTCGTCAATCATCTCAAAATCAGTGCCTGCATCCAGGCACACTTCTTCCAGATCAAGCTGCGTGAAATGTTGTCCCAGCTGTTCTTGGAGTAGAGGAAAGCTGGTTCGTGGCAATTTGGAAAAAGGCACTGCTTTTGCCTCCACAAAGAGTTCATCTAGACTTTTGGCGGCAAAAGCATCGCTGGATTCTTCCCAGGTAAATTGCTGGATAGCCGCTATGTGCGGCCGTTTTTGTTTTATAACGGACAATAACTGAAGCACTTTTTGATGCCCGACGAGATAAGAGACCACTACGGCCGATAATTGGCTTTGGGCGCAAGAATATGGCGGTTGCTGCCAATCTATTGTCTGATCTAGCTCATTTGCGATTATACCGATCTCTCGCCGCGAGAAGTGATGTTCCAGCAGTGCAGTCAGTTGCAATTCTTGGGGAAGGTCTTTGATTTCTTCTGGTCTAAGGGGCAAGAGGAGCGGGTGGGATACATAGTCTATCCATTGAACAGACGGCCGTTCCGCTTCTAACCGGGCGCGAAATAAATCCCATTGACCCGAATACAAAATGTACGAGTAGAGAGCCAGTGCCTTACCGCTATAACTTTCCCCTTCAATCTCCTCAAACATCATGCCGAAGTCAAAGGCCAGAGCCTGCAAGTCGGCTTCATCATACTGATCCAATAGCTGTTGATACATGGGATGTCTTCCTTATCTGTGCATGACAGTGACTAAAGAAATTTACCACAGTTTTGATGGATACAACGGATAGACACAGATTTTTCTCGTATGGAAACAACAATTAGCTCGTTCTGATTAGACATCCGATTTCTTCAAGAAATCGGATGTCTGGTATCCACTCAATCCCGCTTAAACTTCGAATAGTCCGGGGCCGCGTAGCGCGTTTTGCCGCCGTCGCTCACCTCCATCATCGCCCGCACCTTCATTTGCAGGCCAAACAGGGTGATGAAACCCACCGCGTCCGACTGATCATACACATCTTCCTGGCCGAAGGTGGCAAAATCTTCGCGGTAGAGGCTGTGTGGGCTGTGCCGCCCAGAGACAATCACATTCCCCTTGTACAGCTTTAGCTTTACCCAACCGGTCACCGTCTCCTGGGTTTTGTCCACAAATGCCTGCATCGCCTCGCGCAAGAAGGTGTACCATTTGCCATCATACACCAGTTCGGCGTAGCGTACTGCCTGCTGCTCTTTGTAGTGCATCGTGTCCCGATCCAGGCAGAGCGTTTCCAGTTCGTGATGGGCGGCGTAGAGAATGGTGCCGCCGGGTGTTTCATACACGCCGTGCGATTTCATGCCCACCAGCCGATTTTCCACCAGGTCAATCCGGCCAATGCCATGTTTGGCCCCCAGTTCATTCAGCTTTTCCACAATGGCGGCGGGCGGTAGTTGCACATCGTTGACCGCCACCGGCGCCCCCTTCTCAAAATCAATCTTCACCACCTCGGCCGCATCCGGCGCAGTTTCCGGGGAAACGGAAAGCTGATACATTACCTCTTCTGGCTCCTGCGCCGGGTCTTCCAAAATGCCGCCCTCGTGTGACAAATGCCACAGGTTGGCGTCGCGGCTGTAGATGGACTTCTCGGTCTGAGTGACGGGCACGTTGTGTTTGCGGGCATAGGCCAGCGCATCCTCCCGCGAGCGGATGTCCCATTCGCGCCAGGGAGCAATCACTTGCAGCGTGGGATTGAGCGCCTTGTAGGTCAATTCAAAACGCACCTGATCATTGCCCTTGCCGGTGGCCCCATGCGCCACCGCATCGGCCCCTTCGGCTTCGGCAATCGCCACCTGCCATTTGGCGATGAGAGGCCGGGCCACCGACGTGCCGAGCAGGTAACGCCGTTCATAAATGGCCCCCGCCTGCATCATCGGAAACAGGAAATC
Source organism: uncultured Ardenticatenaceae bacterium (assembly GCA_964467705.1). Taxonomy (GTDB): domain Bacteria; phylum Chloroflexota; class Anaerolineae; order Promineifilales; family Promineifilaceae; genus CAADGU01. Next base: position 109,343 of record CAYXUZ010000001.1, read on the forward strand.
TTTGGCAAATTCATGGCGCAAATCTTCCACATACACCTTGCTCGCGCCGCTGGCGAGTGCCTTTTCCGTCAGCCCGGTTAATTCGGCGTCGCCCTGGCCCAGGTTGGCGCAAAAACAGATGACTTCGCAGCCATAATTTTCGCGCAGCCAGGGCACAATGACACTGGTGTCCAGCCCACCGGAGTAGGCCAGGACGACTTTGGAAACTTGGGGTCTTTCTTTTTTCTTAGGCATGAGAATTTCTCCTTTTCTGGGTAATTGAAAATTGTCAATTGGCAATTGAAAATTGTTTACGGGGTTAAGTTGGAGCACAACGGCCGTCTCATCACACGCATGTCTTACCGGGCATTGCACACAGTCGCGGTACACCTTTTCCGGGAAACGCTCCATACTGGTGACGGCAAAACCGACGCTCTGGAAAAATTTGACGGCGCGGGTAAGGGCAAAGAGGGTGGGCACACCGCGCTGCCGCGCCTGCACAATCAACTCTTTGACGATGGTGCTGCCCCAGCCCTGCCCCTTCACCTCATCATGCACCGCCAGCGAACGCACTTCGGCCAGCGCTTCGGTGTAAAAGAGCAGGGAGACACAGGCGATCACACGGCCGTCCAACACCCCCACCAGCCAGTCAGCCAATGTTTCCTGAACAGATTGTGCCGAACGCGGCAGCACATCGCCGCGGCGGGCATGTTCATTCAACAGTTCCAAAATGCCGGGGATGTCAGTGAGGCGGGCGGGTCTGATGTTCATGTGGCGTCATCCGTTGTCCGTAATCCATCATCCGTAATCCCATGGTTTACGGATGACGGCTCAATCATCGGCTATCAACCGTTTGCCAAAGCTGACGACATGGTCGTTGCCATAACCGAGGGCTTCATAGAACTGGATCACGGCCGTATTGCTTTCGCGCACCTGTAAATTGAGTTTGGGGCAGCCCAGCGCCAGCAATTCTTGTTCCAGAGCGTGCATGAGGGTACGGCCGTAGCCATGCCGCCGGCAGTCGGGATGCACGGCCAGGTAATTAACCCAGCCGCGATGCCCTTCATAACCGCCCATCGCCGCCGCCACCACCCGGCCATCCACTTCTCCCACCAGGAACAGTTCCCGGCCCACTTCCAGTTTGCGCTGGATGTCTTTGTGAGGATCATTCCACGGCCATACCAGGTCACAAGCCTGCCAGAGGGCAATTACAGTTTCGGTATCACGTTCGGTAAAAGGTCGTACGTTCATACTTCGTCATCCGTAATTCGTAAGCCGTGAGCCGTAATCCGTAATCCGACGGTTCACGGATTACGGATTACGCTTCACGCTTTTACTCCAGGCATTGCGCCAGAATATCTACGGCCGTGTCAATTTCCCCCTTGTCCACCACCAGCGCCGGGGCGAAGCGCAGCACATTTTCACCCGCACCAATGAGGATGAGACCACGCTCACGGGCAGCGGCAATGATGGGGGCAGCGGGCACGTTGAGTTCCACACCCACCAGCAAGCCCAGACCACGCACGGCCGTGACCTTGTCCGATTCCAGCATTTGTAGCCGGTGCTGCAAATAGGAGCCATGAAACCGCACCTTCTCCAAAAATTCCGGTTGATTCACGCGATCAAAGACCACATTGGCGGCGGCGCACACCAGCAGCCCGGCGGCAAAGGTGCTGCCATGATCACCCGGTTTCAGCGCGTCTGCCACTTGTTGCGTCATCAGCGTCGCCCCCATGGGCAGGCCGCCCGCCAGCGGCTTCGCCAGCGTCATGATGTCCGGCTTGACGCTGTAATTCTGGTATGCCCACAACTTGCCGGTGCGCCCCAGGCCACACTGCACTTCGTCAAAAATCAGCAGCGCGCCCACCTGGTCGCACAACTGCCGCAGCCCCTTCAAAAAGTCCGGCGTCGCCGGATTGACGCCTCCTTCTCCCTGCACCGGCTCCACAATGACGGCGCACGTTTGCTCGTCAATCACTGCCCGCGCCGAATCTAGATCATTAAAGGTGGCAAATTCGACAGCGGGCATCAGCGGGGCAAACGGCCGTCGGTACTGCTCTTTGTATGTGACCGACAGTGCGCCAACGGTACGGCCGTGAAAGCCGCCGCTGAAGGCCACAATCTTGACCGGGTGAAGGGGTGACAAGGTGACCGGGTGATCCTCTGCGCCTCTGCCCGACCTTTGGTCGCCCCTCTGCGTTAAAGAAAATTTGCGGGCAAACTTAATGGCCGCTTCATTGGCTTCTGCTCCGGAGTTGCAGAAGTACACCTTGTCGGCGAAGGAGCTTTCTACCAGCTTTTGCGCCAGCCGTACTTGTGGTTCGCTGTGATACAGATTGCTGATGTGGGTGAGTTGGTGCGCCTGCGTGGCTACGGCCGTGGCCCACTCCTCATCACTGTGCCCCAACGCCGTCACCGCAATCCCGGACGTAAAGTCCAGATATTCCTTGCCCTCGGCGTCAACCAGTTTCAATCCTTTGCCCTGCGTAAACACTACCGGCGCACGGCCGTAAGTCTGCAAAATGTATTGTGATTCTGCTTGAATAATCTCTTGAGTTTCCATACTTTCCCTGCTTGTAGGGCAATTTTGCAAAATTGCCCCACGCCTTAACAACTACTCCCATCATCTACTTCAATAAACCTGGACATGATGCGCACATCCTCCCGGTAATCCCACCCGCTCGTTTGCCAAAAAGCGATGCCGCTCGCGTTCTGCGGGAAAATGAAGAGGTGGCATTTGCTGATGCCGATTGCTTTTAAGGAAGCCAGGGCGCGGTCTACCAACTGTGTCGCCATGCCCTGCCGCCGGTAATCCGGGTGGACGGCGACGTGATGGATGTATCCGCGACGGCCGTCGTGCCCGCACAAAATCGTCCCCACCAGCCGCCCCTCCACCAGGGCCACAAAACTCATACCCGGATTTCGCTCCAGGTAAAAGCGAATCGCCGCCGGTTCATCCGCGCTGCTCACGCCCACGCCCGGCGTCTCCCGCCATAGCAAAAAAGCTGCCTCATAATGCTCCATCGTAAATTCAACAATCATATTTATTCCCTCTCTCTGCCTTCCACCGGCCCCATTGCTCAATACCCCTACTCTTCGGCGCTGAGTTGAACCTGCACCACTTCCACAAGTTCTGTGGCAATTCGCCCATGCACCAAAGTGGATGGATGTCCATCAAAAGTGCTGGCGGCAAAACCTTCCACACTGAATTCATCTCGCAAATAGGTCAGATCAAGCAGCTTTAAGCCGTCTGCCTGCATTTGCTCCTTCACCAGTTCACTGAAAGCGTCATTATCTTGCAGCACAGGTAGCCAGACGATCAGGTAGGGAATCTCGTTGGTCACGGCCGTGTCCCGAAAATTCAGGACATATTCATACGAAGCAGGCAAACCTGGCGCTGCCGAAGTTACAGGTGGCGAAGCGTGCAAAAGGCGAATATCACGCAGCACATACAGCAGCCGGATATGGAGCAGCAGTTTGCGCAGCCGCCACTTTTCCTTCACCAACCCATTGGCCGGATCATAAACGTAACCGATGGGGTCAACAGCGCCTGTGCGTGACAAGCCAAAATCCTGCGTCGCCATCGCCATGATCACCAGATCGGGCGTTAATGCCAACATCCGGCTTTCCAAAGTAGCCGCCATATCTCTGACCGAATAACCAGAGACGCCAAAATTAAAAACCGTTACCGGCACTCCGATCTGTTCCGCCAGTAATGTTTCCAGAACGGCTGGATAGGTCTCCTGCACATCGGCGACGCCCTCACCAAAAGTGATGGAATCGCCAACGATGGCAATACGAATTTCGCCCGGCTGTTTGGGAGCATAGATTTTGCCGGGAATATCAGTGCGCAACCCCAGGCTGTCGGTGTGGATGTGGATTTCGCCCCGCGCCCGCACCGATTCCAGGTTGGGTTTGTGGACATAGGCAATCTCGTCAGAAGCCGGAAAAGAGGTGTAAATGGGATCATAAATGTAGCGTTCCGCATAACCCCACCAGCGCACCAACCCTTCCAGCGCTAGCAGACAAATAAGACCTATGCCCAGAGTGGCTAAAAGCCATTGGCCGATACGACGTAAACCGGGTAGGAATCTATGTTTCATCTTCCTGAAAGATTCAACTGAATTGGGTGCCGCCACCAGTTGCCAACCCTGCCAGGTTGACAATCCGCGCCTGGGGGATACCCTGGCTCACGGCCGTACACGCCGCCCGCACTTTGGGAATCATGCCATCGGTAATCACGCCGTTGGCAACCAACTGCTCTGTCTGAGCAATGGTCAGGTGGGGCAAAATCGCCCCGTTTTGTAAAACACCGGGCACATTGGAAACAAAGTTCAGCATGGTTGCCCCCAATGCCTTTGCCACTGCCGCCGCTGCTTCGTCGGCGTTCACATTATACGGCCGTCCGTCTACGCCCAGTGAAATGGGAGAGATGACGGCCGTAAACCCACCACCTGCCAACTGCTGAATCAGACCGACATTCACGGTCACAATTTCACCCACGAATCCCAGGTCTGCGGTCGGATGCAACTTCTTCCGGCAGTGTAGCAGGCCACCATCCACACCAGAAAGGCCAACGGCCGTCACCCCCGCCGCCAGCATTGCCCGCACAATCACCTTATTGCTCAGGCCAGACAACACCAGCTCCGCCACCATGAGCGATTCTGCATCTGTCACCCGCAGACCGTCCACCTTTTGCGGCACAATGCCCAACCGCCCCTGCAAATCGGCAATCGCCTTGCCGCCGCCATGCACGAGTACGGCCGTTTCGCCCGCCTGCTCCTGAATCTGCCGCACAGCCTGGGCCAACCCCACTAAAAATGCCGGATCATCTAATTCATTCCCGCCAACTTTTATGACTTGCATACCTTTCTCACGTTCGGGCCAGACATCCGATTTTTTCAAAAAATCGGATGTCTCGTGCTGACCAATCTGCGTAATCTTTGATCACAACTTCTTCTCAAAACACCGACTTTCTGGGTTTTGCGCATAAATCCCGTAACATGGGATGGGCACATAACCCGCTTTTTCATACAGCGCCACCGCTTCCGGTTGACGAATGCCGGTTTCCAGCCGGGTAACGTTAAAACCATCCGCCGTTGCCAACTCTTCTAACCGCGTCAAAATCTGGTGAGCAATGCCTTTGCCCCGCATGTTCGGATTCACATACATCCGCTTTACTTCCGTAGCACCCTCATCAATGGGGCGTATGGCTCCACAGCCCACGGGCTGCCCATCCAGCCAGGCCACCACAAATTGCACACCGTCGCTGTTCACATTGTGCAGTTCGGGCATACGGGTTACATCTACAGCGACATTTGGGTCATAACGCTTTTCCAATTCGAGCGTCAGCGCGGCCATGAGCTGCCGGGCGGTGGCGCTGGTAGGGTCTTCGTTCGTAATGGTCACGGCCGTCATCATCACACCAACCCCGTTGTTTCATCCAATCGAAACATCACATTCATATCCTGCACCGCCTGCCCCGCTGCGCCCTTGATCAGGTTGTCAATCGCCGAGGTGATGATCAGGGTGTTGCCTGCCTGTTCCAGACCAATTACGCATTTGTTGGTGTGGGTAACGTGCGCCAGCGTTGCCAACTGACCCGGCGGCAGCACACACACAAACGGTTCGCCAGCATACAGTTCTGTGTACAAAGTAGCCACGTCACCCATCGTCCAGTCGCCAGCGATGGTGACGTAGATGGTGGAAAGAATGCCACGCGGCACAGGCAACAGGTGCGGCGAGAAGATGAGCGGCGGCGCATCTGTCTGCCACCACTGCATCACCTGCTCCATCTCCGGCAAGTGGCGGTGCGCCCGACCGATTTTGTACGGGGCGAAATTGTCAGCCACGTTCATAAAGTGAGTGGTATCGCTGGCCTGCCGCCCCGCGCCGGAAACACCCGATTTGCTGTCGGCAATGATGGGACCGGTGAGGGGGAGGTGATCTGTCAAAATCGGCCGCAACCCCAACAACACACTCGTCGGATAACAACCCGGTACGGCTACCAGATCAGCTCCCGGCAGCTGCTCCCGCGCCCATTCGGTCAGACCGTATACGGCCGTACCCAACAACTCCGGCGCGGGGTGTTCATGTCCATACCATTGCGCGTAGACAGCAGGATCGGTCAGGCGAAAATCGGCACTCAGGTCAATGACTTTGCCGCCAGCGTTAAGGGCGCGCACGGCCGTTGCCGCCGCTGCCGCATGAGGCAGGCACAAAAAGACCACATCTACCGCGTCGAGGGGCGCATCCGCCTCGTCAATCAGCGGCAGGTGTGGCGCTTGGGGATACACATCCGTCAGCCACTTGCCCGCAAAACTATGCGAGGTGACAAATTGCACCTGCACATCCGGGTGTTTCGCCAGAATCCGCACCAACTCATACCCCGTATACCCCGTCACGCCAAAAATCCCTGCCTGAATCATTTTCCGATCTCCACTTTATAGACATCCGATTTCTCAAAGAGATCAGATGTCTGCGTGTATCAAGTGCAAAAAAAAACCGCCAGACCCCTCAGGTGTGGGTCTGGCGGTTGTGATTTCATCGTTTCACTGGTGAACTCATCCAACCTCAAAATCCAGACCTATGGCCTGGCTACGACGGCGGAAAAAACGAGGTGCTTGAATGTTCACAAAACTTTCCATCGTGCGCGGAATCGTAACAAAGAAACGGGTATCGTCAATAGCGATTGTGAAATTCAGACATTACCGCCAAAAAAAACCTGACTTAATTGGACAAATTAACCGACCGTATTCATCGGGCATGGGTTATAACGAAACGACGATGTGTGGAATTTCGCCAACGGCCGTCTGGCGCATAGCGGTTTCGGCTTCGGGTGGCAGGCTCATGCGGGTGCGCATCTGTGCCCGTGCCTGTGCCGGGTCGCGGGAGGCTACGGCCGTGAGCAACGTCTGGAAAAAGTCTGCTTCTCGCTGCCGGGCGGCCTCCAGGGTGGTCGCCGGTTCGTCCCAATAACGCAAATTACGCAGCGCCAATAACGGCTGCGCCAACAATTGCAACAGACGATTATGGCTGATCTGGAAGAGCATCTGTATCACTTCCCGCCCACTGGCCCACATCCGTTGCTGTTCTGCTTCCGGCATGGACTCGGCCGTCCACCAGGCGGTGAGAATTTCGTCAATCACCTGCAAATTACGCGCAACCAGTTCACGCAGGGCGGCGATTTCTTCATCGGTGGCAGCGACGGCTGCCAGCGCACACACTTCCGGCAATAGCGCCTGTTCAAACTGCTCCACATCCCAGACGGTCGCTTCTACCCGGCGCAGGGCCAGCAGCAGGGCATCGCCAAACGCTTCAATTGGCGAATGGGTAACAAACACGCCACGGCCGTGCTGCGCTTCTACCAATCCTTGGGCAGCTAACATGCGGGTGGCGTCGCGCACCACGGCCCGGCTGACGCCGAACGCCGTTGACATTTCCGGCTCGGTGGGCAGGGGCGCGCCGGGCACAAATTCGCCAGACAAAATAGACTCTTTGACCGCTTCGGCCACCTGCTCGGCCAGAGTTTGTTTCTTAACCGATTTCAGAAAGGGTGTTTGTTGGTTCATAGGAACTTGCCTGTCGCCTATCAATCTGGATATACAGGGCCGATGATACCACGACGACCAGACCGGCGACCATCCAGGCGGCGCTGATTGAGTGCTGCTCGGCCAGATAACTGAGCAACACGCTGCCGATCATGGAACCAGCATATCCGGCTAATGATTGCACGGAGAGCATCGCTGAACGGCGCGCCGCCGGAATTTCACGGTTCATCAGAGCAGCATGGGGAGAGTTGACCAGCCCCATGTTGAAATAGGTGAACCAGAAGAAGAGGGCAGCCAGGGGCACGGCCGTTTGCCCGGCGAGGATGAGCAGCGATAAACCAAACAATCCCTGGGCAATAGCCGCCACCAGCGCATACCGCTGGCGTAACCGGCGGCTGAGTGGTGTCGCGACCATGTTGCCGACCATGCCAATCCCAAAACTACCGGCCAGTAACACGCCAAAAACGAGGCTGTTTTGCGCCGCCCCACCCAACAGCGCGGCAAAACGGGGCTGCCAGAACGTTTCCAGGGCCACCATCGCCAGACCAGCGGCCGCAGTGGTAGTGAGCAGCAGCAGGATGGTGGGATTGCGGCGGCTGAGTTGGAAGGCGTCTTGCAGGATGAGCGGCATCTGCCGGAAGCCGCTACGCCAGCTACTTTCAGAGCCAGACGGCCGTTGCTCGTGAATGAGCAGCGCGACCACCGGGAGCAAAATCAACTTGAGCACGAGTGAGAATAGGATGGGCATGGCGAGCGGGGTGAGTACGGCCGTGCCATCTTCCGGCAAATTGGCAAAAAGCTGCGGGATGGCCGAACCGGCCAATGTGCCTATGCCCAGCGCCAGCAAGGAAACCGTACCGGCTCTGGCTAATGGGGGCTGCAAATCAATCGTGGGGTCGGCCGTTTGCAGCGCATCTACAAACCACGCTTCCAGCGCGCCCGAGGCCAGTGCCCGGCTGACCCCATACAACGCCCACCCTAGCAGCAGCAGGGGAAATGTAAACGTGAACAGATGGATGATGCCGGTCACAGCCATCAACCCATAAGCCAGCAATGTCACTCGCTTACGGCCAATGGCGTCTGCCAGACCGCCGGTCGGCACTTCCAGCAGCACAATCGTCGCCGAGTAAACGGCCATCGCCAGCCCAATTTCAAAGAGGGTGATCCCCCGCGCCTGGTAAAGCAAGATGGAGAGCGCCAGGGGCAGGGCGGTAGCCAGCCAGAAGAGAAACAAAACGAGACTGTAGGCCCATTGAATAGATTTTGTGACTTTCATCATACCTCATCATGTCATCATGTCATATGATGACATGATGTATTTTAGATTAAATCGAGCTACCTGTCAATCTTGATGGATTTTCTTGCTTGACAAACTAATTAAATTAGTATATAAACTAAATATATTAGTTAGCGGGAGATTGCAGGCGATGAAAATAACAGAGTATGGCGAAAACTTATGGCAGTTGACCCGGATGGGGATGTTTAACTGTTATCTGGTACGTGAGGCGGATGGCCTGACGCTGATTGACACCGGCATGAGCGGCGGCGGCAAAGGGATTTTGCAGGCAGCACAGGGCATCGGCCAACCAATTACGCGGGTGACACTAACCCACGCACATGGCGACCATGCCGGTTCGCTGGATGAGGTGTGCGCCCAACTGCCGGGGGTGGAGGTAGCGACGTCGCCGCGCACGGCCGTGTTCCTGCAAGGTAATCGCACTCTGGAACCGGACGAACCGCAGGCCAAACTGCGTGGCAACTTTGTGAACCGATCTACCCAGGCCACCCGGCTACTGCAATCGGGTGACACGCTCGGCTCATTGCGAGTGGTGGCTGCGCCAGGGCACACGCCAGACCAGATTGTGTTTTACGATGGACGGGACGGCACGTTGATTGCCGGCGATGCTTTTCAAACACAGGGGGGCACGGCCGTAGCGGGCATCATACGCTGGTCATTCCCCTTTCCGGCGATGGCTACCTGGCATTTACCCACAGCGCTGGCGACGGCCGTTGCCCTGCGCGCCCTCAATCCAACCCGGCTGGCGGTGGGGCACGGCCCGGTGCTGGCAGACCCCATCCCGGCGATGGTGGCGGCAATTCGCGTGGCGGAGGCAAAGGTCAATGGGCGGTAAACGCAGATGGCTTAACCGGGAATTGGTTATTGGTCGGGCGGTGGAAATGGCAGATGAGATGGGCAGCGTGACGGCCGTCTCCCTCACCGCCCTGGCCGAATCACTCGATATTCGTGTGCCGTCCCTCTACAACCATGTTGCCAGCCTGGAAGATTTGCAGCACGGCATGGCCGTAGCGGGTTCACGGTTGCTGTTAGCAGAATTACGGCAGGCGTCAACGGGGTTAGTGGGACGGCCGTCACTGGAAGCCATGGCCCACGCCTACCGCCAATTTGCCCAAACCCACCCCGGCGTTTACCCATTGACTATCCGCGCCCCAGAGCCAGACGACCAGGAATTGGGCACGTTGGCCCAAGAATTG
>CAYXUZ010000002.1:0-20479 GCA_964467705.1 uncultured Ardenticatenaceae bacterium
CCGCCGCTTTTGGCCTGTATGATCCCATGACCGGCGAGCGGATTTTGACGGACGACGGCCGTGACCACATGACTATTGAGATTGGAGATTAACGATTGGAGATTGAAGGGAACACCCCATCACCCCGCGATGCCCTCATCGCCGATGTCCTCATCGCCCACCTGCTCACCCCATCACTCTGGATCGTGTTAGCCGTTTTTGTGTTGCTGGCAGTGGCGGGTAGCGTGATCAACCCGCTGCACGAGGCAACGGATGAGCTGCGCCATTACCGCTTTGTGCAGCATATTGTCCAGCTTCAGCGGCTGCCGGTGCAGGGGGAAATGCCTTGCCAGGCGCAGGGGCATCATCCACCGCTTTTTTATGCGTTGGGGGCGTTGGCAACGTTCTGGATTGATACGGGGCGGGAGGTGTGCGCCGAACCGCCGCTCAACCCGTTCTGGCAATACCGCTATTGGGAAGTGGGGCGGGACAATAAAAATCTGTACCTGCACGGCGCAGATGAGGCGTTTCCCTGGCACGGCGAGGCGCTGGCGGCGCACCTGGTTCGTTTTGTCAACATTCTCATTGGCGCGGGCACGGTGGTTCTCACCTGGCTGCTGGCGCGGGTGATCTGGCCAACACGGCCGTATCTGGCCCTCGGTTCCGTCGCTTTTGTGGCTTTTAACCCGATGTTTGTGTTCATGTCCGGGGCCATTAACAATGATGTGATCGCGGCATTTAGCGGCACGGCCGTGCTGCTGGCCTGTGTGGTGCTGGTGCAATCCCCCGCCGGGCTGAGCCGCCGCTGGGGGGTGGTATTGGGTGGGCTGTATGCGCTGGCCTTGATGAGCAAATTTAGTCTGGCGGTGGTGGTGGTGCTGATTGTCGTATCCGTGACCTACGTGGCCTGGCGTGACAAAACGTGGCGGCTGTGGCTGGAGGTGGCGTTGATCGCGGGGGTGGTCACGGCCGTGCTTGCCGGCTGGTGGTTTATGCGCAACCAACTGCTCTACGGCGAACCGACCGGCGTGGAACGCCTCACCGAACTGTGGGGTGTACGCAATCCCGCCGATAGCTGGGGATTGGCGATTCACGAACTGCCCTACACCTGGACGAGTTTATGGGGACGTTTTGGTTACGGCCAGATTCCGCTGCCAGAATGGATGTACCTGGGGCTGCGCTGGCTGGTGGGCCTGGGGTTGGCCGGTTTGGCTGTGCCCTTCCTGCGCCGCCAATGGGCTGAACTGCGCCAGGCGGCGATGCCGCTCTTTTTGCTGGCGCTGGATGTGGTTTTGCTCTTTGCCGTCCTCTTCAACTATCTGCTCATCAGCCCCGCCGGAGCGATGGGCCGCTTCTTTTTCCCGGCGCTGCCCGCGTTAGCCATTCTCACGTTTTATGGCTGGAGCCGGTGGGTTGACTGGTTGTTTGGAGCTTGGGAGATTAGGAGATTGGGAGATTGGCAGACTGTTGAATCTCCCAATCTCCTAATCTCAATTCTGGCCTGGATTATGAACGGCATGATGGCCTCACTCACGGCCGTCGCCCTTTTTGGCTTTTTGCGCCCGGCGTATGCACAGCCACCAACATTTGCGGCGGACACGGCCGTGCCCAACCCTACCAATGCCCAGTTTGACTCAATGGTGAACCTGCGTGGTTACGAAATCAGCACACGGATCGTTCAGCCTGGGGATGAGTTGGTCGTGAAACTGTATTGGGAAGTGACCGGACAGCCGCCCGGCAATTACCTGCTCTTTGCTCATCTGATCAATGAAGATGGTCTGATGATTGCCCAGCGGGACACACATCCCGGCCTGGGTAATTTCCCCACCAGCCAATGGCAGGTGGGCGACCGCTTTGTGGACACCATCCGTCTGCACATGCCCGAAACGATGATGTCGCCCGACGAAGCGACCCTGAGTATTGGCCTGTATGCGCCCGGCGCTTACCGCCTGGGCATCACCGCTGCCGATGGCACAGGGCTGGGTGACGCCCTGCCACTGGCCACCATCTCGCTGCAACCTGCGCCGGGCGATGTGGCCAATCCGCTTAATCAAAACTTTAACAACTTGCTGCGGCTGGAGGGGTATGAATACAACAGCCGGGTTTTTCGGCCGGATGATGTGCTGGCGGTGACTCTTTACTGGCAGGCAGACAGCCCCCTTGACCAGGATTATGAAGTAGAAGTGGCTGTGTGTGATGATCCATGCCCGGATTGGATGGGGTCACGGGTCACGGCCGTGACGCCCATCTCCCCCGCCACATCCACTTTGGCCCCGGGGCAACGTATCTCCAACACAATGCTTTTGTCCTTGCCCGGTGATCTACCAACCGGCGCTTATTTAATTCACGTCGCCTTGATTGATCCTGTGACTAAAGAACCACAAAATGTGTTGGCCGCCGATGGACACATCCTGGATGATCGCTTATTATTAGCCCAGGTACGCATTGTTGAATAAAGCGGCAAACTGGTTGAGAGAGACCCGTGTGATTTGTAGAAATTAGTAAGTGGGGAATTGCGCCATAACAGAATTTCCCGGTTACAGAATTACCCAATTACCCCAAAGTGACAGAAGAGCAGCGGATTCGGTTAATTAGCGGAGTTGTCACCGTTATATTGGTTCTTACTGGCATCATCCTGCTGCTGCTGCCGTTTCTTACCTGGCGCTGGACGCAAACCCCTTTTTCCGGCATTTTGTTTGATCCCAATCTGGTGGTAAATGACACCGGCGATGAATCCTGGCCGGCCCAAAAAGGCAGTGCGGCAGCGGCTTTCCCGGATCGGGTGGTAGCCATAGATGGTGTGCCAGTTTCAGATGTAGCTGATGTGCAGGCCGCCTTAGCCGACAGGCAAGTCAACAACAATGTTGCTTTTACGATTATTCAGCCGCCAGTAGAAAGTGGCGTGCCTGCCCGTTTTGAAACGCCGGAACGTATCAAGAGTGTTTTTCTCATACAGATTACGCTGAGCGAATTATGGGAGCAGTTCTGGCTCTTTTATTTGACCGGCGTCATTATGCTGGTGATGGGGGGGGTGGTTTTTCGGGTACGGCCGTACACTGAAGCCGCCCAGGTTTTTGCTTTATTAATGGCATTTACGGCTCTTGGGGTTGGGCTTTTGTTTGATTCTCGCACTACTCATTACTTTGTGCGTTTGTGGACGCTCGCCCTCTCGCTAACGTGCGGCCTGAGTGTCTGGCTGGCGGCCGTCTTTCCCCATCCGTCACGGCTGGTAGCCCGTCGTCCCACTCTCAAATGGCTCATTTTACTGCCCGGTTTATTAGCCGGGCTGTGGGCACAGTCCATTCTTTTTGATACTCATGCGCCCTGGGACTATGTTTTGGGCTGGCGGCTGTTATTTCTGCTAAACGCCATAGGCCTTCTTATTACCATCCTCATCATGGGCTATCGGGCGGTTCGTTCGCCATCGCCTGTGGTGCGGCAGCAAGCACGGCTGATTCTGGCCGGCGCAGTGGTAGGGTATGGGCCGATCATTGGCTATTTTTTAACGGCCGTCGTAGGCATTGACAACACACGTTTTCCTCAAGTGTTTTTTGTGCCGCTGGTAGCCCTCTACCCGGCAGCCATTGGGTACACCATTATTCGTTATCGCCTGTGGAATACCGATGATGTGCTGCGACATGGTGTGACATATGGGCTTCTGCTGGGGACGCTGGTGCTGGCATTGGTGGTGGTTCTTTCCAGTTTAACGGTTCTGGTAGGGCCGTTATTGAACCATCCGGTGCTGATTGCCCTCTTCATTGTCCTGGTTGTGCTGGTGGTAGACCCCCTGAAACGGCTGTTACAAACACAGGTAGAAGAGCGGCTATGGAAACAGCCCATTGCTCTGGACAACATGCTGCGTGATTTCAACCGGGAGTTGACAACGGCCGTGACGGAAGACCAGGTCGCCTCCATGATGCTGCTCTATGTGCGCACCGGCATCCCTGATGCCAATCCCGACCTCTACCTGCCCGACGGCGAAATGAGCGTGTACCGCAGCTACTATGGCAGCAATGACCTGCTGGTGGGCGCCGATTCGCCGTTGATCACCGGGATGAAACGGTTACACGGCGCGATTGACCTGGCAGAAGAACGCACCTGGCCCCCTGTGTTCCGGCAAGAAGCAGAGATCATTCGGGCAATGGAAACGGCCGTTGTCGTGCCCATGTACAACGAACAAGACCTGCTTGGCTGGCTTACCCTTTCCTCCAAGGCTAACAACCAACTATACAACCAAAGCGAACTGGCCTATGTTGCTTCCCTGGCCGACCATTCTCTTATTGGGTTTGAACGTGCCAGCGTCGTCCGCAGCCTGGAAGCGCGTGTCTTTGAACAAGACATGCTCAGTCAATTCTCCCAGGCGCTCAACTTCACCATCACCCTGGACGACATGATGGAACTGGTCTATACCAATTACGAGCGCCTGTTTAGCCTGCGCGATTTTTTCATCTATTTGTGGGACGCCGACACCAATCAGAATTACACCGCCTTCTACCTGGAAGATGGGGAACGGGATGAGAGCCGCGAAGGAATTACCCAGATAGTCACCGATCCACGCATTCTGGAAGCATTTGAACGGGGGCAGTTTGTCACCGGCAAATTTGAAGCCGGGAACACCTGGATGATGGCCCCCTTAAAAGCGGGCCGAGATACACTTGGCGTCATCTACACCTATTACCGCAAACCGGACATTACCTTGCGCCCCCGGCAACAACAACTATTTCTCACACTCGCCGACCAGACGGCAACGGCGTTAGCCCGGCTGGAAACAAACCGCCAATTACAGGCGCGGGCGCATCAGTTAGAGATCATCAACGAAGTCACCTTTTCGCTGGCAACCACCATGGATCTGGCCGTGCTGCTGGAACTCATTTTGGACAAAGCCATGCAACTGCTGGATACGGAAGCAGGCACGTTCATGATCACCGACCTGGATAATGGCGAACTGGAATTTCGGGTGGCGCGGGGGCCGGCCAGTGAAGGATTGGTGGGGAAACGGCTGCCGGCTGGGACGGGGCTGGCCGGGACGGCTGCCCAAACCGGACAGCCGATCATTGTGAACGAAGCGCGGGAAGACAAGCGCTGGTTTGATGAGTTAGAACAAGACACCACGTTTCGGGCGCGGGCGCTGCTTACGGTGCCGCTGGTGCGCCACAACTCCGTTTGGGGTGTTATCCAACTGATCAATAAACGGAATGAAGCGCCATTCACAGAAGAGGATCAGAATCTCTTACTCACGTTTGCCAGTCAGTCGGTGGTGGCCATGGAAAATGCGCGGCTGTTAGCGCAGACGGATGAAGCATTGCGCAAAAGCGTGAATGAATTATCGTTGCTCACCCAGTTAGACCGGGATTTGAACACATCTTTAGATTTGATGACGGTGATAAACCTGGCGCTGGATCGGACATTGGCAATTTTTAATGGGTCAGCCGGGGCTATTTTGCTGGTGGATGCAGACGGCCGTCCACAACGCATGATTCAGCGCAATTATGATCCGGCCTTTACACTGGAAAACCTCACGGCCGAAAGCGGGCTGGTGGGCAAAACCATCACTAACCGCCAACCATACGTAGCGGCCAACGTGCATGAAGAAGAGGGGTATATTGCCGCCAATTTTGCCACCCATTCGCAAATGACATTGCCGCTGCTGAACAAACAACAGTTGATTGGTGTATTAGTTATTGAAAGCGGCCGGCTGGATGCGTTCGATGAGGAGATGGTAGAAACGGCCGTGCGCATTACCAACCACGCCGCCATCGCCATTGCCAACGCTATTCTGGTAGAACAGGTAAACGCCGCCAACGAAGCCAAATCCGATTTTGTGAGCATGGTTTCCCACGAACTCAAAACGCCCATGACTTCCATGAAAGGGTATACCGATTTGCTGCTTTCCGGGATGACCGGCCAATTGAGCGACCAACAGCGCGGTTTTCTGGAAACCATCGCCGCCAACATTCGTCGCATGAGTCAGCAAATTCAAGACCTGACCGATATTTCCCGCATTGAAACCGGCAAACTACACGTGAGTCTGGCTCCCACTTCCCTGGTAGAGGTAGTAAATGAAACACTGCAAATTATCCAGGGGCCATTTGATGAAAAAGGGATCAAACTCCATTTGCAACTGCCAGAAGATTTGCCATTGGTGGTGGCAGACAAAGGGCGGCTGGTGCAAGTGCTCACCAATTTGCTCAGTAATGCCGGTAAATACTCGCCACCAGAAACAGATGTGGAACTCTGTTTGAAACGCGCATGATGCCCAACGGCAAAAGTGAACGAGTGACGCCAATGGTTGTCTGTTCGGTGCGTGATCATGGGTTTGGTATTTCCGCCGAGGATCGGAAAAAACTGTTTACCAAGTTCTTCCGTTCAGAAGACCCCAACATTCGTCAGGCTAAAGGTACCGGATTGGGGCTGTCCATAACGAAGGGGATCGTGGAACTGCATCATGGTGAAATGTGGGTAGAGAGTGAATGGGGGCAAGGCACGATGTTTGCCTTTTCTGTGCCCCCGGTTGGTTTAGAACGTAGGTAAAACGTGGGCTGTGGGAATTGACACGGCCGTAATGTAAGCTATACTTGCCACATGATTGACAAAACAATTTCAGAAGCCTATCTGAAAGGATCAAATTGGTCTTAAACGCACGCAATTGGCGTGCGTTTTTTATTTGTTTTACCAACCCCTAATGCAGAGAGGAGCGTGTAAATGGACTACGGAATGATTGGCAAAATTGAAAAGGCAAAGTTTTATGCAGCCGAACCGGAACGGTTCCATTTCGATTCGTTCTCGGTACGCCTGGAAGGAGATAACGGTCAGGAACACCGCGTCAGTTATGACGCCGGCAAGTGGGATTGTGATTGCAGTTTCTTCCACACACGCGGGTTTTGCAGCCACACTATGGCATTGGAACGGGTGCTGGGACAGATGATTTCCACCCCGGTCTGGGCCACCTGATCGGCTCTACGGACAAACAAAACTAAATGAAATGATAAGCCCGGCCATAAGGCCGGGCTTTTTTGCATCTTTGGGCCTTTGCGTCAAAATTAGGCATAGGAGAAAATTATGAACACCTTCCCTATTAACGACAATCATCGTTTTTTTGCCCCCCAATTGAATATGCCCCCCCGTTTATTGCTTGGCCCTGGCCCTTCCAACGCACATCCTCGCGTATTACAAGCCATTGCTATGCCGCCGGTCGGCCATTTAGACCCGGCTTTTATCCAGGTGATGAATGACATTCAAGAGATGCTGCGTTATGCCTGGCAAACCAGTAACCCATTTACGTTACCCGTCAGTGGCACCGGCAGCGCGGCCATGGAAGCGGCTATCGCCAACCTGGTGGAACCTGGCGATGTGGTGTTGATTGGCGTCATCGGCTACTTTGGCGAGCGGCTGGTGGAAATGGCCTCCCGCTATGGTGCGGATGTGCGCCGGATGGATAAACCCTGGGGCGAGGTTTTTACGCTGGATGAAATTCACACGGCCGTCGAAACTCACCACCCGGCCCTGCTGGCGCTGGTACACGCCGAAACGTCTACCGGCGCATTACAGCCAATGGACGGCGTGGGCGATCTGTGCCGCGCCCATAACTGTCTGCTGCTGATTGATACCGTCACCAGTCTGGGCACGACCCCGATATTTCTGGATGAGTGGGGCGTGGATGCCGCTTATTCCTGCTCCCAAAAAGGGTTAAGCTGCCCGCCGGGCGCGTCCCCGTTTACATTGGGGGAACGGGCATTGGCGAAGCTGCACGGCCGTCGCAGCAAAGTTCCTAACTGGTATCTGGACATGACCACCCTTAGCCAGTATTGGGACGGCAAGACGCGCAGTTACCATCATACCGCGCCCATCAACTCCATGTATGCCGTGCGTGAAGGGCTGCGGCTGGTAGTGGAAGAAGGACTGGCCGAACGGTGGGCACGTCACCAGGCTAACGCCGAGCGGTTATGGGCAGGGTTAACCGAACTTGACCTGGCACTCCACGTTGCCGACCCCATGCAGCGCATCCCGGCATTGACAACGGTGCGGGTTCCGGCGGGAATTGATGCACGGGACACGGCCGTGCGCCTGCTCAACGACTACAATATCGAAATTTCCGGCGGCTTTGGCCCACTGGCGGGCAAGGTTTGGCGTATTGGACTCATGGGCCATAACAGTCGCCTGGAAAACGTGACCTTGCTGCTGGCGGCTTTGCGGGAGATTTTGGGACGATAAGAATCATCAAGCGACTGGGGCTTGTGAGATGAGAAGTTGCAGTCCTCTGAACACCCCATTTCATCATCTCCAGACCGCGCCCTTTTTACACCTTTTTGGCACTTTTATAAGTGGGTCAGGTCTTCTACCATTTAATCCAATGAATTAACTGCCTGCCATAAAAATTTAGAGACACGGCCGTTATCGTGAAGGAGGAATAAAATGAGACAAAATAATGCAGGTTGCTTAACTGGATTGATTACAGGTTTTTCGCGCCTACTGCTGCTCATGTTCTGGATTGCCCGGCCAGTGGTCATGGATGCTACTTTCAGCACTTTCCTGATCCCCTGTCTAGGTTTCTTCATCCTACCGTTTACCACCCTGATGTATGTCATGCTTCAATCATCAGCCCCACTAACCGGCTTACAGGGACTGGATTGGTTGTGGCTGGTGTTGGCGGCCGTGATGGATATTGCCAGCATGGGTGGTGCCGGTTATACCAACCGGGATCGGCTCCCGGCTAACTTCCCCGGCTCCACGCCTCAGGGCGGGTAGCGCCAATCTTTTATGGGAAAATGAACGTATCACGTTGGTAAACCTGGTTAATCTGGCGCAACCTGTAGCCGCCAGATAATCGGGATAAGTTATTCACTTTATTGAAGGATAAGGAGGCAAATTATTATGAGTGCAACAGCGATGGAATCAAAGTCGCGTCCCTGGTGGTTGTTATTGATCCAGGGTGCCGCCCTACTCGTTTTTGGCGCAGTATTACTTTGGTCGCCAGACAAACGAGCCGATGCCTGGTTATTGCTGATCACGCTGCTAGGTATTTATTGGCTCATTGCCGGTATTTTGGACATTGTACACATGTTTCAGGATCATACAGCCTGGGCGTGGAAGTTGTTTACGGGGGTGATTAGCATCCTGGCCGGGGCCTACATCCTCATGTACCCCATAGCGGCGGCCGTGGCGTTACCCCGGATTTTCGTGCTGGTGTTGGGTATCTGGGGTGTGATCCAGGGTGCGGTTGCCTTGCTCATGGCCTTCCGTGGTGGCGGCTGGGGCATGGGCATTTTGGGCGTTATTGCCCTGATCTTTGGCTTTATTTTGATTGGCGACTACTCATTACCTGGTATGGGCTTGACCTTTATCTGGGTAGCGGCCGTTTGGGGCGTCATTGGCGGCATCATTATGATCGTACAGGCCTTCCGCCAACGTTCAACCTAATGCAAAGACACCCCTGTCTGTATAGAAACCGACAGGGGTGTCACTGTCGTGCCATCCCTTGTGGCTGAATCCATTTGAGCCCGG
The DNA here is from genome assembly GCA_964467705.1 of uncultured Ardenticatenaceae bacterium. Classification (GTDB taxonomy): domain Bacteria; phylum Chloroflexota; class Anaerolineae; order Promineifilales; family Promineifilaceae; genus CAADGU01. Next base: position 9,481 of record CAYXUZ010000002.1, read on the forward strand.
AACAGGAATGAACAAAATCGAAGCGGCCCGAAGGCCGCTTTTATTTTTTAAGACTTTTGCTCTATTCAGGCCGGTTCTTACATGTACCTGAATAGGAAGCATATTGATGATAGCTTTGGAGTTTATTGGTCTTCGCTCTTTTTACGAACGAGCACTTTATCAATCCGCATACCGTCCATATCTACTACCTCCAATATAAAATCGCCAAAGGTGACTGTTTCACCCACCGAAGGGACTTGTTTGTGCAAATACAAAATGAGGCCGGCCAGCGTTGTAAAATCCTCTCTGTCTTCTATGGGCACATCTGGCAGATGGAGAATATCCTGTACTTTGTCAAATGCTTCCAGTCCATTGACCAGCCAGCTTCCATCTTCACGGCGGACCATGGGGTGTTCTTCGGCTTCATCATACTCGTCCCGAATTTCACCCACCAGTTCTTCTAGCAAATCTTCCATTGTCACCAGGCCAGCCACCTGTCCATATTCATCCATGACCAGGGCAATATGAGTAGCTGTACGACGAAATTGGGCCATCACATCATCTACATGGTCGTTGCGTAAAACAAAAGGGGCGGGGCGCAATAAATGGTGTAGATTGACTTTTGTTTCTGGGTTGGCAATAAAACGCATGATATCCTTGGCGTGTAGAATACCAATGACGTTCTCTAGCGAGCCTTCATATACTGGCAGCCGTGAATAACCGCTTTCAATGAAGAGTTCGGCCACTTCCACCAGGGTCATTTGCATATGGGCAGCCACAATTTCGCTGCGGGGTACCATAACGGCTTTGATGGGGCGGTCGGTAAAGCGAAAAACGCGGTGAATGAGTTGGGCTTCGCCTGCTTCTACTGTGCCACTGGCTTTCCCCTCGCGCACCAGATACTCAATATCCTCGGTTGTAATGACGTTTTCGCTGGTAGGAGATTGACCCAACAGACGAAACACCAGACTGACAGAGCCGGAAAGAAAGGCAACTAACGGCCGTGCCGCTACTGATAAAACTGACATCGCTGGGGCCGATAATACGGCATACCGCTCTGCATGTATCAGGGCCAGTTGTTTTGGTACCAATTCACCAACGACCAGCGACAAATAGGTAATGAAAAGCACAATGATGAGCAATGACAGGCTGTCAGCATAGGCCGCCAACACGGGTATCGTTGCCAGCCATTCCGCCAGTAAATCGGCCATTCGCGCCCCGCCAAAGGCGGCTGAAAATGTGCCAATAAACGAAATGCCAATTTGCACTGTTGCCAGAAAACGGTCTGGTGATTCGGCTAGAGTGATGGCTTGTCTTGCCCCACGGTTTCCACTTTCCGCTAAAGGTTCCAACCGACTGTGCCGGGCAGAGACAATGGCAATTTCCGAACCGGCAAAAAAGCCATTTGCCAGTGTCAATACAAAAATGATCAATAGTTCCGTGCTTATCTCAGATAACATAAAACTTCCTAACGGTGGACAGGCGACTATAATGGCTTTTGGCCGGTGTGAATGGCAATGGTTCCGAACATGAATAGCTTGTATTGCACATTTATTAACCCTGTCTGGCGCATCGTTTCGGCCAAATGGTCTGGGGTTTGGAATTGTTGGGTGCTGGCGGGCAGGTAGCGATAGGCATCGGCTTCGCCGGTGACCAGCCTGCCCAGGGTAGGAATGATGTAGTTGAGGTGGATTTTAATGAACGGCCGTAACACATTCTTCTTCGGTGGGCTGGATTCTAAGACCACCACACGCCCGCCGGGTTTAGTCACCCGCATCTGTTCGCGGAATGCGCCGGGCACATCAATAACATTGCGCATGAGAAAACCAGAAGTCACCCCATCAAAGGTGTTGTCGGGAAAGGGCAAATGCAGTGTATCGGCGGCCGTCCACAATATGGCGGCGCGGGCAGGCAGCCGTTTACCGGCCTGCATCATTTCAATGGTAAAGTCACCACCGACGGCCGTCAGCCCGGTTATTTGTTGTAACCCTTCAAGTGCAATATCGCCGGTGCCGGTGGCAATGTCCAGTAGACGGCCGTTCGCGGGTAATGCAGCCTGTTGAATGACAAACCGCCGCCATTTCATATCCTGCCCAAAGGTCATCAACCGATTCATGCGGTCATACCGTCCGGCAATGCGGGCAAACATATCTTGCACATATTCTGCGCGTTCCTGTCCTTCTAGATGCGCCATAAGACTCCATTGCATAACTGTTTGATGGGTTCTATTCTAGCACCATCGCCCGATTTGTAGAGAAACCGTAAAAAATGGGCGGCACGGCCGTACTCACACCCCCTCCCTTCACGAAACCTTTATTGAGAAAAATCATGCTCGTGTGTATCATACACACCATGTCAGATACCATAACTTCTGGTCAACTCAGCCTCTCTGGTGTTTCCGCTGCGGCCATCAAAGCCTTCCGTGAAGGTCGTTTGGCCGCCCGTGAACAACAGTATGATAAAGCCGTGCGCTACTACAGCGATGCCCTGGCATTTGAAGGTACACCCGCCATGTTTCGCGCCCGCCTGTTTGAATATCGTGGTCAATGTTACTGGTTACTGGGCGAATTTGAGGCAGCGGAAATTGATTACAACGAATCATTAGCCACCAGCGATACCCAAGACCAGACATCGCGTGCCCGTGTTCGGCTTGGTGAACTGGCAGATTTTCGCGGCCAATATGAATTGGCCGAAAAGTTATACCAGCAAGCACTCCAAGAAGGGTTACATTCGCAAAATCTACTGGTTATTGGCCGCGCACGGCGCGGCCTGGGCGTTTTGTACCGGCGGCAAGGAAATACAGATGCGGCCATCAACCACCTTACGCAGTCATTAGCTGCTTTCCGTCAGGCAGGTGAAGCCCGTGAACAAGGTCGTGTTCTCACCAGCCTTGGCCGTACTCGTCAGGCACGTGGTGAATACCAACACGCCCTGGCGGCTCACCATGAAGCCTACAAAATTCTGGAATCGGTCAATGACCGTTGGCGGGTGGTGCAGACGCTAAATGATATTGGCGAGTGCCATCAGGCGCTCTATGACATTGATAACGCCCTTTCATATCATCAACGAGCCTTACAACAAGCTACCGAAACCAAAGCGGATTTGTTAGTACCAGAAATTAAACGTAATCTCGGCGTTGACCTGGTGGAAATGGGGCAATATGAACAGGGATTGGTTTATTTGCAGGCCGCTCTGGATGGCGCACGGGAAGTAGGCAATCTGGAACATCAGGCTTTGGCACTATACAATCTGGCACGCGCTTACTTGCGTTATGAAGATTTCTCGTTAGCTGCGCAGGCGGTAGCTGCATTAGCTGATATTGCTGAAACGCTGGATGCTGACCGTTACCGTGCTCTGGCCTCTTTTGTACGCGGAGAGCTGCTGTTTTATCAGGGTGAGCAAACGGCGGCTCTGGCAGAACTGAACAATGCCATGTTGGCTGCCCAAACTTCGGTGGATCGGGGCACATTATGGAAACTCCATGCCACGATGAGCCATGTGGCCGATAATGAAAACATCGCGGCTGTACATCTGACCATTGCGGCCGATTTCATCCGACAAACGGCCGAACCTTTGCAAGACCCACGTCTAAAATCTTGTTTCGTTTATGCGCCGCCGGTTTTGGCTGTATTGCAAGCCGCAAACATCAACCCAGAAAAGTTATAAATCCTCATTGTGCCTCTTTCTGCAATTTTGTCCTGGCTGCAAGAACGTGCTGTGAGCCTCTGGTTGTGGCCTCTTAATCTCATCCGTGATTTTCCGGGACGGTTTCAGCGATTAAGACATACAATTAGCACGGCCGTCACCCAAAAATCCCCTCTAATAACGGCTATCCATCTGGTTGTCGTGCAGCTTTTTGATTTATTTGGCGGCCCGGAGCTGGCACAGATTTTCCTTCGTTTACTGGCTCATACCTCTCCCCTGACGGCAACGGAAACGGCCGTCATTACCAACATCATCGGCATCAACCTGCGCTTTCAGGAAATTCGCCTGGCTGAAGGTGGACTTGCCAGATGGATATTTCGGTTTAACGGGAACCTGGCCTTTACTGCCTGGCATACCATCTTTTTGCCCCAGACACCGGTTCGTTCTCGGCAAAACCTCCCCCTGCTCGTGCATGAGGTGGTGCATGTGTATCAATATGAACAAGTGGGGACTCGTTATTTGACGGAAGCGATCTACATGCTGATCACAACCCACCGCGACTGTTATGCCTACGGAGGTGTGGCAGGTTTGGTACAAGCCCAGGAAAGACAAATATCACTGTCTCAATTTAATCGGGAACAACAGGCGCAAATTGTTCAAGATTTTTTTGCTTTCCACAAGTCTGGGCAGAATGTAGCCGCTTATTTACCCTATATAGACCAGTTGCGTAACGGCCGTTTGTAATGAACAAAAACGGTAAAATCGTGCCACTGTAATGTAGCTATTATGCCACTGCGTTGACACTAATCCGCTCACGGGTATAATAGCAATTATCCCTGCAACTGTTGGTTACCCTCAAATCAACAGGAGAGCGATTAATGCTTATTAGCAAAATCATTGTTTTAGCAAGCCCCTACCATATTTTGGCATTTGCCCACTGAGGCAGATGTGTCAAAGTGTGTAGGGGCTATTTGTATTTAGCTTTCAGACCAACGAAGGTTTAATAATCTTTCTGGTCTATCAAATAGGAGGTGATGTAGAGCCAATCGGTAAAGAAAATTCAAAAATCAACCATAGTAACAGTTTATTGTCTTAACATTTAGAGATTTGGAGGAGACAAATGTCAAAAAAGTGGTTTACATTCATTGCCATTCTGGTGGCATTCAGTTTTGTGTTAGCGGCCTGTCAATCCGCTGAACCGCAAGTTGTAGAAGTTACCCGTGTTGTTACTGAAACCGTTGTGGAAACGGTAACAACAGAAGGGGAAACTCAGGAAGTCCCCGTAGAAGTTACCCGCGTCGTCGTTGAAACAGTAGTTGTTGAACCCACTGCTGCCCCCGAAGAAGTCAAACCAAAAGACTTGATTGTCTGTATGGCCCAGGAACCAGAAACTCTGTACGTCTGGGGTGGTTCCATGTTGGCGATGTCGGCCGTTCTCCACGCCGTTTTTGAAAACGACTTCACCACCCTGTCCTATGATTACCAGGCGCAAGGTGTGGAAAAGCTGCCCAGCCTGGCCGATGGCGATGCCATCATCCAGGAAGTGGAAGTGCAGCCGGGTGACATGGTGCGCGATGTGACGGACACTGTGGTGGCCTGGGGTGAAGGCGTTACGGTCATGAATTCGGCTGATGAAGAAGTGACCTTTGACGGCAACCCGGTGATGATGAATCAACTGGTAGTAGATTTCACCATGAAACCGCGTGTCTGGTCAGATGGTGAGCCTGTCAAAGCCAGTGACTCTGTCTACAGCTTTAACCTGGTCGGTGAACCAGATACCCCCACCAGCAAATACACATGGGAACGTACCGCCAGCTACGAGGCCACCGGTGACCTGACCACCCGTTGGACTGGTATGCCCGGCTACATGGACTCCACGTACTTCGTTAACTTCTGGGGCCCCTTGCCCGAACATGTTTTGGGTGGTTTCACCGCAGCCGAACTGCTGGAGGCTGAAGAATCCAGCCGCCTGCCGGTAGGTGATGGCCCGTTCATGATCACGGAATGGGTTGCTGGTGATCGCATCTCTATGGTGAGAAACCCGCATTACTACCGTGCCAGTGAAGGTTTGCCCTACGTGGACAGCGTAACCTACAAATTCATCCCCGACACCAACCAGCTCATTGCCCAGTTGATTTCTGGTGCTTGTGACATTGGTACCCAAGATGGTATGGCGGCCGATCAGGCTCCCTTCTTGATTGAAGCGGAAAACAATGGCCTGCTCACCCCCTATTTCCAGACGGGTACAGTCTATGAACACATTGACTTCAACATTGACCCGGTGGAAGAATATCGCAGCCGTCCCGAATGGCGTGACTGGTTTAGCGATGTGCGTGTGCGCCAGGCGATGACCATGTGTACGGATCGCCAGGGCATGGTGGACAACATCATGTACGGCCGTTCCGAAGTCATCCAGACCTATATCCCCAGCGTTCATCCGCTCTACCCGACCGAAGGTTTGACCGAATGGCCTTATGATGTAGAAGCAGCCAACGCTCTGCTTGATGAGGTTGGATTTGTTGACAGCGACGGTGACGGCATTCGTGAATACACCGACGGAACACCGTTTGTCATTACCCTAGGCACCACGGCTGGCAACGATATGCGTCAGCAGTTAACCCAAATCTTCAAGGAAAATCAGGCTCAATGTGGTATTCAGGTGGATCTGTATTACCCGCCTGCTGGTGAATGGTTTGCCGATGGCCCGGATGGTGTACTGTTCGGCCGTAAGTATGACCTGGGTGAATTTGCCTGGTTAACGGGTGTACAACCCGCCTGCAATCTGTATCTGGGTTCACAAGTTCCTGGCGACCCGGCTGCTGTAGATGAAAACGGCAACGCTCTCTATCCATCAGGTTGGGGTGGTCAAAACCAGACTGGTTGGCGTAATGCTGAGTTTGACGCCGCCTGCCAGAAGGCCCTTGGTTCACTTCCTGGCACGCCTGAATACGAAGAAGGCCATATCGAAGCTCAGATTATCTTCTCCGAGAACGTGCCGGTCATCCCGTTGTTCCTGCGCCTGAAAGTGGCTGCGGCCCGCAATGGCGTCTTGAATTTCGTTGTTGACCCGACCCAGAACTCTGAACTGTTCAACATCTTCGAGATCGATCTCGAACAATAATGGGTCAGTTTGATTGAGTTTAGTAGTGGCAGCGTCATCTATGACGCTGTCACTACTTTTTTTGTTGCCCTAAGCCCATTTGCTCTGATACAATCTCATCATGCATGCATTATTTCCCGATTTCTTGCACAACTTGATCACATTCATTTGCAAAGATTTGTGTTGTTACCCAAAGTCTTATTGGGACTGAGGTCTGCTGTTTGCTAGTCAATGTGGCGTAGATAGGGGGCTTTGCTTACATAGCACCTGAGCCTTTATTTATAGGTCATTTACTTGAATGAAGATAATCATATGAGACAGAGGATTTTCTGTCTGGGCAAGGTGACTGTCTTGCCGGGAGGCGTCAGATGACTAATTATCTCATACGACGAGCATTTCAAATGATACTCGTGGTCATTATGGCCACCATTGCTATTTACCTGATGTTGAATGCTGTACCGGGTGGCCCCTTATCCGGTATAAACCTGGGTGCGGACGCCAGATCCCGGCTGAGTGAGCAGGATATTGCCCGAATAGAAGCCACGCTTGGCCTCAATAAACCTGTGTTCCTGGCCTACCTGACCTGGTTGTTAGGTGAAGACTGGGTGGATGAAGTAGGGGATGCGGTTGGTAACCCAGATTTGAAGAATAATCTCTTTGAGACAGGCACCTGGCGTGACTATCAATCTCCCCAATGTCAGGACGCTGGCGGCACCAATGCCAACGCCGATCCAGCCAGAACAGCGCCCTGTGGTAAGGGTGTGTTGCGTTGGGATTGGGGCCAATCGTGGCGATTAGCTCGGGGACAAACCGTTACCTCGGTCATCGCAAGCCGATTGATTAATACCCTCGTTTTGATGACTACTGTTACTGTAATTTCGTTGGTAATTGCTATACCGATTGGTATTATCTCGGCCGTAAAACAGTATTCCCGGTTGGATTATGCGGTTACAACTTTTAGTTTTTTTGGTATTGCTATGCCCGTTTTTTGGTTTGGCTTGCTGGTAATCATTATTTTTGGCCTTCAGTTCCAAGAGTGGGGGCTACCATATTTCCCCACCGGAGATGTGTTTACACAGCGGGTATTGCCTGGCAGTATTCAGGACGTATTAAATATTGAACCTTATACAATAGCGGATCGCGCCATACATTTGTTTTTGCCGGTTATGGTGCTTACATTACTATATCTGGCTGGCTGGAGCCGTTATATGCGTTCGTCTATGCTGGAAGTGTTGCGCCAGGATTATGTGCGGACAGCACGCTCTAAGGGTTTGCGTGAACGGGCGGTGATCATGCGACATGCCTTTCGGAATGCCTTGATTCCCATTATTACCATTGTTGTTTTCCAGATACCGGGCATTTTTGGTGGGGCTATTGTTACCGAAACAATTTTTAATTATCCCGGCATGGGGCGATTATACATTGAGGCTTTAGGGCGCGATGATTGGCCAATTGTTATGGCTTTGCTATTTATTACAGCTATTTTGGTGGTCATTGCCACTTTAATAGGTGATATCCTCTACACTATTGTTGATCCACGTATCCGGTTCGGTTAATTATATTGATGCCCTTCGGTGAGTGAAATTGGTCAATAGTAAAGGGAGAAATTCAATGACTGTCAGCAAGATTGATATGGATGCTTTGCAAGCGGACGCTTTACTTACTTCAAAACCAGAGCCACTTGCTATTACTTATTGGCGGAGGTTGCGCCGGCACAAGCTGGCTACGGCCAGCTTAATTATCCTGATTACCATTATCCTGGTTGTCACATTTGGCCCCATTATCTTGTCTCAACGAACATACTACAATGTGTCCAAGGGGGAATATGTGAATTATAGCCGGGACACACAAGACCTGGCTTCACGCAATTCTCCCCCTTCGCGTGAACATCCACTGGGCACTGATGAACTGGGCCGCGATGTGTTATACCGATTGATGGTAGCAGGTCGCCTATCCTTAACGATTGCGTTTACTGTTACATTAGTGGCCGAGACTTTTGGTTTGTTTGTGGGAGCGGTATCGGGGTATTACGGCCGTTGGGCAGATAGTTTCATTCAACGTGTCGTTGAATTTATCATTATTTTGCCCACCCTTCCCCTGTTGCTAGTGTTGTCTTCTTTGTTGCGAAATGTACAAATCGCATTTCTTCCCCCTGAATGGAGCCAGGCAGTAGTCATTATTATCATCCTGGCCGTGTTGGGTTGGACAGGCGCCTGCCGTCTAGCGCGGGCTGAGGTCTTAAAATTGCGCAACATGGAGTTCGCTGAAGCATCGCGTGCGCTGGGGATGGGCAACTTGCAAATCATTACCCGGCACATGATGCCCAACGCCATCCCCCCCATTATTGTAAGCGCCACGCTTGGGCTAGGCGGAGTGATTTTACTCGAATCTGCGCTGAGCTTTTTGGGGTTTGGTGTGCAGCCCCCGGTTGCTACCTGGGGTAACATGCTACAAGATGTACAAAAGGATATGTTCCAGGCGCCCTGGAAAGCCCTTTATCCTGGCATACTTATCTTTGTCACCGTATTGGCGTTTAATTACCTGGGAGATGGCTTACGTGACGCCCTAGACCCGCGTCTAAAATTATAATTTATATTCTTGAGGGAAGAAGGTAGAGAGAAGTGGAGCAAAACAACAATAACATCCTAGAAATCAAGGGGCTTAAAACACAGTTCTTCACGGAAGCCGGTGTAGTGAGAGCTGTAGACGGCGTTGATCTAACAGTCAAACGAGGGGAAGTTATGGGTGTAGTGGGGGAATCAGGCTGTGGCAAGAGTGTCATGTCTCTTTCCATCATGCGCCTGATTGGTCAGCCAGGCAAGATATTGGAAGGCGAAGTCTTATTTGATGGCCAAGATATTCTTAAAGTGTCTGAATCAGCCATGACCAAAATTCGGGGAAATCGCATTTCGATGATTTTTCAGCAGCCGCAAAGCTGTCTGAATCCCGTTTTCCGCGTGGGCGACCAGTTGTCAGAAGTGCTGGATATTCACCAGGATTTAGGCAAAGATGCTGGCGAAAAACGGGCAATTGAGTTGTTAGCAATGGTCGGCATCCCTGAACCAGAATCGCGCATTAAGGCATTTCCGCATGAGTTGTCAGGTGGCATGTCGCAACGTGTAATGATTGCCATGGCGTTGGCCTGTTTGCCAGAACTGCTCATCGCCGACGAACCAACGACTGCACTGGACGTGACCATTCAAGCACAGATATTAGATCTGATGCGTAACCTGCGCTCTAAAATGGAGACATCTATTATCTTGATCACCCATGATTTAGGTGTAGTGGCAGAGATGTGTGACCGGGTAACAGTAATGTATGCGGGGCGTGTAGTTGAGGAAGCGCCCGTGAAGGAGCTATTTCAAGCCTCCAAGCACCCTTATACAACCGCGCTCATCGGCTCCACGCCTGTTCTGGGAGAAACCGACAAGGATTTAACTACGATTCCTGGGTCAGTGCCCAATTTGGTGGACCTTCCGCCGGGATGTAAGTTTGCGCCCCGTTGCCTTGCCCGCATAGAGCATCAGCTAACACAGTGTACGGAAGAAGAACCACAATTGAAAATGATTGCACCTAACCACACAGTGCGCTGCTGGCTGTATGAATAAATGGGGTGGTAGAGGAGAATAAATGTGATGGTGGAAGAAATGAAGCACAATGGCAGCAGCCCTGCTGAAGAAAAACCAAAGCTTTTGGAAGTGAATAACCTGGTGAAATACTTTCCGGTACGCGGTGGTTTGCTACAACGGGTAAGAGCATGGGTGAAAGCAGTAGACGATGTCTCATTTTTTGTTTATGAAGGGGAAACATTGGGTCTGGTGGGAGAATCCGGATGTGGAAAGACTACTGTCGGCCGGACAATCCTTAATTTGATTCCGGCCACATCAGGTCATGTTATTTTTGATGGCAAGGATTTGTCTACGCTGAATGCTTCTGAAATGAAAAAGATGCGGCGTAATATGCAGATTATTTTTCAGGATCCGTTTTCGTCGCTGGACCCTCGTATGCCCATTGGCGAAAGTATCGCTGAGGGGTTACGCATTCATACCAATAAGAGTAGCCAGGAGCGGTATGATATTGTGGTCGAGATGTTGACGCGAGTGGGTATGCGGGCTGAACATGCACGGCGTTATCCACATGAGTTTTCTGGTGGGCAACGACAACGCATTGGGATTGCACGGGCGTTGGCTTTGCAGCCGAAGTTTATTGTGTGCGATGAGCCGGTTTCGGCGCTAGATGTTTCGATCCAGGCACAGGTGCTAAATATCCTCAAAG
>CAYXUZ010000002.1:20489-58943 GCA_964467705.1 uncultured Ardenticatenaceae bacterium
TACAGCGCGATTTTGGTCTGACGTATCTGTTTATTGCCCATAATTTAAGTGTAGTTGAGCATTTTAGTGACCGGGTAGGTGTGATGTACCTGGGCAAGATGGTGGAGATGGCTTCGCGGGATGATTTATATCGTGACCCACTTCATCCTTATACACAATCGTTGATGTCCGCCATTCCTATTCCTGATCCTACTTTGAAGCGACAGCGGGTTATTTTGCAGGGGGAAGTGCCTAGTCCACTAAACCCGCCCAAAGGATGTCGTTTTCATACCCGGTGCCCGCTGGCTTTTGACAAATGTTCTCAGGAGACGCCACCTTTTAAGGATTATGGCAAGGAGCATTATGCAGCCTGTTGGCTACTGGAAACAGGTGAGAAAGGGGCAAGTAAATTAACTATTGATAAAGTTCGTCAGAGTGATGTGGTTACATTAGCTGAGGCTGATTAGGTATATCCCTGGCTGCTCTTTCTTGACTAATGACCCGCGTTTGCGGGTCATTTTGTATTATTGTGTTTTGAGCAAGTTACCTTCTATAATGGCGATTGTTTGGAGCAGATAATTGGTATATGGCATCTGGTATTTGGTTGGTGGAGTAAGGTATGGCGGATGTAAAGCATATTTTGGTGGTGGATGATCATTTTGAAATGTTGGAGTTTCTGCGCTCCATGCTGCAATTGTCCAGTCAGGATTATGAGGTGTTGGCTGTGCCTTCAGCAGAAGAAGGGTTGCTGGAGTTGCGGCGCGGTGTATTCGATTTGTTGATCACGGATGTGCGCCTGCCAGGAATGAGTGGGTTTGACCTGATACGCAGGGCGCGGCGTTTGGGGTTGAACTTGCCGGTGATAATTATTACGGCTTATTCAACCTCGCAGGGGCGGAAGGAGGCGGCTGATCTGGAGGTGTTTCATTATTTCCAAAAGCCGTTGGATACGGATGATGTGCTAACGGCCGTGAACAAAGCCCTGCACGGTGATGTTTCTATTGCCGCATCAACACCTGTAACGGCCGTAACCCCCTTTAATCTGACAGAAGAGCTGCGCAAACGATTGGAAACGCTGCGGGTAGATACCGGTGCTCTCCAATTACTCTTATCCTCCATCCAGGGAAAGGTGCTGCACAGCGTGGGTGGAGGCCCAAAAATTGACCAGGAAAAGTTGGCAGCGATTATCGCCCGCAACGTGAGTGATAGCTTTTTATTGGCGCGCGAGATCGGTAGTAAAGAACCGTTTACGCTGCAATATCATGCGGGTTCTCGTCTGGAGTTATACTGTGCCAACATCGGTGAGCAATACTTTTTAACGTTGTTCTTTGACGCGGCAGCCCGGCGGGGGCGCATTGGCACGATCTGGGTGTTTACACAACGGGCAATAAAGGATTTGCAGGTGCTGTTACCGGCAACGGCCGTAACCAGCGACAAACAAGCCCCCCTACGCACCCCTCCCCCCCCCACACAACCGCCGCCGATAGCTCCCCAGCCCATAGCCGAAATGTCCACACAATCGGTAGCACCGCCCGTACTGAAAGTGGAAGAGCCGGAGGAAATTGAGTTGGTACCAGCAGAGAACCTGCCTGTGAATATCACCATTATTGGCGCAGAGGAAGAATTATTGCCACAAGGGGAAGAGACAGTGGAAGTGCTAGATATGAATGTGGACGAATTAGCGGCTCTGCTGGCTGGTGATGTCTCCGATGTAGGCACAGATGTAGATGCCTTTTGGGACGAGGTTCTGGATTTTTCAGATGCGGATAGCGAGGATCAAAATAAAGGCCTCTCCGTAGAAGAGGCCATTCAAAAAGGGCTGCTTTCGGGTGATTTGCCCGGCGTGGGCAACTGAATCGCGGGTGGTGGGTGTGCCTTAAGATGGCAGCGGGACACGGCCGTTGCCATTTCCATTTGCCAGCAATGTTAATACTTCAGCCATGTGCCGGATGCGTCGGTAAACCGATTCCCCATACAAATCTTCTGGATCATATATCACCGGCATCATGCCAGCAGCGGCAGCGCCACGGCCGTCGGCAAAATAATTATCCCCCACATACATGCATTCCTGAGTATGCAAACCATTGAACCGAGAGACAACATGCCAAAAAATTTGTGGGTCTGGCTTCCAATAACCAATTTCCCCGGCAGCCAGCACCAGATCAAAAACACCATCCAGCCCCAGCTGCGCCACATCATCGTGCAGTGGATTTGGGCGGTTAGAAACTAACCCCACGATATAACCAGCCTGCTTCAATGTGGTCAAAAGCTGTTTACTGCCAGGCGCCGGTTCCACCTGCGGCTTGTATTCTGTATTAAACCACTCCCGTACCAACACCGCACGCCTCATCAAATCCTGGGTAACATTTACTTTTTCAAGCAATTGCCGGGAGTAGTTAACCCAGAAACCATCAATATCGTACTGTTCCATATCCCGTTTTACCAGACTTTCATGTCCCCAATACTGGTGCGCCCATACTTTTACGCGGTGTTCGGCCGTCGGCGAGATTTCAATATCCATTGAACGAGCAAAATGAATAAATGCGGCCGTAGGCCCAGGAGACGGAATACGGATTGTTCCATCCAGATCAAAAAACACAGCTTTAACATCATGCGTCATAGATACTCCTTATGACTTTAGCAACTATGTGTGGATTACACGAAGAAATTCAATGTGGGTGTTACAAAAACTGAAACCCAGCAGCCAACATTTTACCCCACTATGACAGCAGGATAGTAATTTGTCAATGTGCATCCAGGCATATGACTTTTGACCCAATCGGGTGACCCCACTTTGCCCCCCCCTGGCAAAATGGCTACAATCATTCGATTCTCTGAAAGAAATGAGGCATATGGGCAAGATAGATACATATGTGATTGTTCCCACTTATAACGAGGCAGATAACATAGATGATTTGCTCACCCAAATCCTCAGCCTGCCTGTGGCCATTGGTGTCATCATTGTGGATGATAATTCTCCAGATGGCACAGGCAAACTGGCTGATGATTGGGCGACTCAGCACCCAGAAGCGGTGCAGGTGGTACACCGGCCTGGCAAGATGGGCTTAGGCACAGCCTACATTGCTGGGTTCCGACATGCCTTTACCCTGCATGCCCGCAATGTAATGACGATGGATGCTGATTTTTCACACAACCCGCGCTATATCCCGGCCATGATTCAGATGAGTCAATATAAGCATGTGGTGATCGGGTCGCGGTATGTTTCTGGTGGTGGGCAGCAGAACTGTACCTGGAAGCGGGTCCTACTCAGCCGGATAGCGAATTTTGTGGCCCGTTTTCTATTAGGACTAAAGGCCAGAGACGCAACAGCCGGATTCCGGCTGTATCGTCGTGAGGTGTTGGAATCTATCCCGTTGGATCAAATTTTTTCTAGCGGTTATTCGTTTCTGGTGGAAATGTTGTTTTTGTGTCAACGTCGCGGTTGGCAGGTAGGGGAAGTGCCTATCATATTTGAAGACCGGCGCAAGGGGAAAACTAAGATTTCACGAAATGAGGTTTTCAAGGCGCAATATACGGTTTTTCGCCTGTTTGTGCGACGTTTGCGCCGGAAAGAACCCCGCCGCCCAAAAATCCCTGTGTCTTCCTTATGATGGATGTAACGTGTAATTTGTGCGGCCGCGATGATTTTACGGTGCGTTATCCGGCGACAGGAAATTATGCAACCGCCGGGCCAAATCATCATCCGCTAAAGGCTGATGCATTTTCTTGTACACATGCGGGGTATGGCAGCCATGCGCGCATTGTACAGTGCAGGCATTGTGGACATATGTATGCCAACCCTTGCTGGACGGGCGAGGAGTTGCTGGCGGCGTACACGGCCGTTGAAGACAATACCTATGTGGCCGAACGGTTGGGCCGGGAGCTGACCTTTCGCAAGCATTTGCAGGCAATGGAAAAGTTTACCGGGCCGGCCAACAACGGCAGCTCCGCGGCAGCTCCGGGCCGTACTTTGCTAGATGTCGGTGCGTATATTGGCGTCTTTGTCGAGGTTGCCATAGCCAATGGCTGGCGGGCCTGCGGCGTGGAGCCTTCAGCCTGGGGGGCAAGCATGGCCCAGGCCAATGGCTTGCCGGTTTATCATGGCACACTCGACCATGCCGAACTCCAACCCTTATCTTTTGATGTCATCACCATGTGGGATGTCATTGAACATCTGGCTGACCCTTCCGGTGAAGTGGCAAAAGCGTATCGTTTGTTACGGCCAGGTGGCTGGCTGGTGGTGCATACGATGGACATTAACAGCCTGATTGCTCGCCTGATGGGGCCGCGCTGGCCCTGGCTGATGGATATGCACGTGCAGTATTTTAGTCGGCGCACGCTGGCCGAGATGTTGCGTAAGAATGGGTATGAGGTGGTTTGGTCAGGTGTGCAAGGGCGTTATTTGCGGTTGAATTATGTGGCTTCACGCCTGGGTGGGCTGAACCGGCACATCGGCGCTGTAGCCACGAAGATGGTGAATGGATTACATCTGGGCGGCACGGCCGTGCCTGTCAATTTTGGCGATTTGTTTACAGTGTATGCACGACGGCCGGATGAAGGTCACATTTTATGATCAAGGGCAAAAAAGTAGTCGTCGTTATGCCGGCCTATAACGCCGAACAAACACTGCGCCGCACGTATGACGAAATCCCGCATAATATTGTGGATGATCTGGTGTTGGTGGATGACGCCAGCCGCGACCACACGGCCCAGGTTTCCCGCGAATTGGGCATACACACCATTGTCCATGAACAAAACACTGGCTACGGTGGCAACCAGAAAACCTGCTACCGCACCGCCTTAGAATTAGGCGCAGACATTGTGATCATGCTGCACCCCGATTACCAGTACACCCCCAAACTCATCACCGCTATGGCCTCCTTGATGGCCGAAGGGTTGTTTGACTGTGTGTTAGGCTCGCGCATTTTGGGTGTGGGGGCGCGCAAAGGGGGCATGCCGCTCTACAAATACATCTCCAACCGGGTGCTGACGCTGCTGCAAAATATCATCATCGGGTACAAATTATCCGAATACCACACCGGGTATCGCGGCTTCACGCGGGAAGTCTTAGAGAAATTACCCCTGGCCGATAATTCTGATAACTTTATCTTTGATAACCAGATGTTGGCTCAAATCATTTACGCCGGATATAACATCGGCGAAATTACCTGCCCCACCCGGTACATGGATGATTCGTCTTCCATCAGCTTCAAAAATTCCACCGTTTATGGTTTTGGGGTACTCCAAGTCTCCTTATTATTTCGGCTAACGCGGTGGGGGCTTGTTCGCTCGCCGCTGTTTTCTCGTTTGCAACCGGTATGAGTATTCGCAGATTGTTTGAAGGGTTGTTTTTTATTGCGCTCTTTGTGATGGGGGTGCGGGCAACGCTTGATGCGGATATGTGGTGGCATTTGCGCACGGGGGAGTACATTTTGCAGCAGGGCATTCCACGTCTGGACGTGTTCTCATTTACGGTTCCAGACCATGCCTGGGTAACACATGAGTGGTTGTCGCAGGTGGTGATGTGGCTGGCGTACCAGGCGGGTGGGTTTGCCGGGCTGATTGTAGGCACGGCCGTGCTGGTGATGTTGACCTTTGGGTTGGTGTATGGGAGTTGCGCTGGACGGCCGTATCTGGCCGCCTTCATCGTGTTATTAGCCGCCATCACCTCGGCCATCGTCTGGGGAGCACGGCCGCAGATGTTCAATTTGCTGTTTACGGCCGTCTTCGTCTTCCAGGTGGAGCGCGTCAAAGACCACAAACTGCCGTTATGGACATGGTGGCTGCTGCCGGTTTTTATGCTCATTTGGGCCAATTTCCACAGCGGGTATTTGCTGGGTGTGGTCTTGCTGGGCACATACGTCGTGGGCGAAGCCGCGCAGCAAAGGTTTCACAAGACGGATGAACGTACCCTGCCCTGGGCGGCCGTCCATCGTTTGTTCATCGTCACCGTTCTCTGTTTCCTGGTCGCTGCCTTGAACCCTAACGGGCCGGAATTGTGGATATATCCCTTTTTCACGCTTGGTAGTTCGGCCATGCAGGCATACATTCAGGAGTGGCACTCGCCTGATTTTCACCTGAGTTTTTTCTGGCCGTTTGCTGGCATGCTGGCATTGGGTGTGTTGACGTTTGTCTTTAGCCAGCGGCGGGTGACGTTTGCCGATTTGTTGCTGTTTCTGGGCACAGGGGCGGCTGGGTTGCTGTCGGCGCGGCATATTCCGCTGTTTGCCATTGTGGCCGCGCCCATCATCGCCCGGCATGGTCTCAGTACGTTAGCGGGCACGGCCGTCTACCCCATTCTAAGCGGTGACGTGCCCGAACCAAAACCAACCCGGTTGATGGCCGCTGTGAATATATTTGTGCTGCTGGCGGCTATTGTGGGGGCGTTGGTCTGGACGGCGAACAAGGTAGCGGCGAATGAGACGGCCGTGGCCGCCCAATATCCGGCGGCGGCCGTAGATTTTCTGGAAGCCAACGGGCTGGCCCAGGAACGGGGTTATAACAGCTACAACTGGGGCGGCTATCTCATCTGGCGTGGACTGCCGGTATTTGTGGACGGCCGTGCCGATGTCTACGGCGACGACTTCCTTTTTTATTACCGTCAGGCATTTGACGCTGGCCCCCGGTGGCAAGAGCCGCTGGATGATTTTGCCGTGATCTATGTGTTGATGGAACGGGATTCGCCGCTGATGACTGTATTGGCCGCCAGCGGCAAATGGCAAGAGGTATACCAGGATGACCTGGCCCAGATTTTTGTGCGTGCAGAATGATGTTTAGACCCGAAGGGGTTCTAGAGTCTTTCAAAAGATGCGGATCATTTATTTAGACCTTCTGGGACTTCACAGGTACAGGAAGCCCAACGTATGATGAGAATGCCAATGGAAACCCCATCCTGGATCAAACGGGATTGGTTGTGGATTGCCCTGATTGGTCTGCTGATGCAGGGATTCTGGGCGCTGCAAATGGCGCATCCTTCGTACATGGATGCCTATTATTACACTACCAATGGGCAGCGGCTGGCGGATGGGTATGGC
Organism: uncultured Ardenticatenaceae bacterium; assembly: GCA_964467705.1. Classification (GTDB taxonomy): domain Bacteria; phylum Chloroflexota; class Anaerolineae; order Promineifilales; family Promineifilaceae; genus CAADGU01. The sequence continues at coordinate 27,503 of CAYXUZ010000002.1, forward strand.
TTTACCGAGGAAGTCATCTGGCAATATCTGGATGATCCGGCGGGGCTGCCCACGCCCAGCCATTCCTATTGGATGCCGCTGCCCTCACTGCTGGCGGCGGCAGGTTATGCCGTTGCCGACAATTTTCGGGCGGCGCAGCTTCCGTTTTGGCTATTGGCGGGGTTGCTGCCGCTACTGACTTATGTGATAAGTTTGCAATTTACGGAGGAGCGGTGGCAGGTGTGGGTGGCCTGTTTGTTTACGGCCGTTGGTGGATATTACAGCCGCTTCTTCAACCAGCCGACCACGTTTACCCCCTTTGCCTGGGCGGGTAGCGCCTGTTTGCTCTTTCTAGCCTGGGGGCATGTGCGGCAACAGGGGCGATGGTGGCTGCTGGCGGGCCTCATGGCCGGGGCAGCCCACCTCACCCGCGCCGATGGCGTCCTATTTTTTCTCGTCGGCGGCCTGATGTGGCTCTTCTCCCTGCGCGATTGGTACCGCAACCGCACCAACACCCAATTACCCAATATCCCAATCGCCCAATTACTCCTCCTCATCCTCGGTTATCTGCTGGTGATGGGTTGGTGGTTTGCCCACAATATGCAGGTGTTCGGACGGCCGTTGCCCACCGCCGGCACACAGACGATTTTCCTGACACAGTACAACGAGATTTTTGCTTACGGCCGCCACTTTGATTTGCAACATTTGTTAGCCGCTGGGTGGCCTGCTTTGCTCAAGTCACGGCTGCAAGGGGTCAATCTGGCTGGGCAGACCTTTATTGCCGTCAGTACGCTCCTCTTCCTGTTTCCTTTTATTTTTTGGGCATGGATCAAGTGGGGGCGACAGGCAGACAAGTGGTCGCTGCTACGGCCGTTGACCTGGTATACGGTGGGGCTATTTGCGGCCATGAGCCTGGTATTCACCTGGCCGGGGCAGCGCGGTGGGCTACTCCATTCCTCCGCCTCCATCTGGCCCTGGATGATGGTGTTGGCAGCGGGCGGTATTGACATTGCTGTAGATTTTGCTGCTGCCCGGCTGCCCCATTGGCAGCCACAGCGGGCCAAAAAGATATTTTCGGGCATGTTCCTGGGGCTGGCGCTGATCATCAGCGTGGGCACGCTGAGTACACCAGAGGATATTGATCCAGATATTGTGCAGCAGATTGGGGCGACGCTGCCAGAGACGGCCGTCATCATCTCCGGTAATGCACCCGGATTTTATTATCACACGGGACGGCCGTCATTAAGTGTACCTTACGAGCCACCAGAGGTGCTGCTGGCACTGGCAGCCCGCTACGGCAGCGGCTTTCTGGTGTTGGATGAGGCGTACCCACGATCACTGGAATCGGTTTATAAAGAAGAAGAGATTCCCGGCATTACGCTGGTGGAACAGTTTGGTCCTTACAAACTGTTCGCCTTACAGCCAACGGAGTAACTGTGAAGCGGCGATGGGTGATTGTTGGCGGAGCTTGTCTGGTGGGGATAGGGTTATTTTTAGGCGTGTCGGCGCAGCTTGGGGGACGGTTGGGATTCCCGTTGGACGATGCCTGGATTCACCAGACATATGCGCGGAATCTAGCGCGGTACGGCCGTTTTGAATACATACCTGGCGTCTCCAGCGCCGGTTCCACCTCCCCGTTGTGGACATTGTTATTAGCCCTCGGTTATTTGTCAGGTGTCCCTTATTTACTCTGGACTTATCTGTTGGGTGGGCTGTCTTTGCTCTGGCTGGCCTGGGGGACGATGGCTGTCTGGCGGCAACTGTGGCCGGCACTGGCGGCTCAAGATTGGCTGGCCGGGGCGACGCTGGTGTTGATGTGGCCGCTGCTGTGGGCCGCCGCCAGCGGCATGGAAACGCTGCTCTTTGCTGCCCTCAGCATGCAAATCGTGGCGCTCTATTTGAAAGAGCAGAGAGTGGGAGATCAGGAGATTGAGAGACTCCCCACTCTCCCACTCTCTCGATCTCTCCTTTTTCTTGGTTTGCTCTCTGGCCTGCTCATCCTCACCCGCCCGGAAGGAGTGGCGCTGGTGGCGCTGGTTTTGCTGGGGCTGGTTTTGCGGGCTGGGGAGTGGCGGGCGCGGTTGGTGCGGGTGCTGGTGGTGGCGGGCACGGCTGTGCTGCTTTTGCTCCCCTACTTCCTTTTTAATTATTGGGCTAATGGCTCGCTCTGGCCGAATACAATGGCCGCCAAGCAAACAGAATATGCCGTTTTATTGCAGGAGTTCATCGGCTGGCGGCTGGGGCAATTATTGTGGCTGAGTCTGGGTGGCCCGGCAGATAGCTGGCAGGGGATGAGCAGCGCCCATTTGCTGCTGCTGCCTGGTTTGCTGCTTGCCGGGTGGCAGGCAGTGCGGCAAGACTGGGCGGACAAGAGGCTGGCGGCTACGTTGCTCCTTTTGTGGGCGGGTGGGCATGTGCTGTTGTATGCCTGGAAGCTGCCGGTGACGTACCAACACGGCCGTTACCTGCTGGGTGTGATGCCAGTCTGGATTTTGTATGGGTTAGCCGGTTGGTTGTTGCTGCTTTTTGCGCGGCAAGGGGGGCGCAGGTTGTGGTTGGCACAAAAGGTAGCCCAGTTCACGTTTGCCTTTGTCCTGCTTTTCTTCCTGCTGCAAGGGGCATTGGCCTACGCCACCGATGTGGCGATTATTGAAGGGGAGATGGTGACTGTCGGGCAGTGGTTGGCGGAAAATACGCCACCCAACGCGCTCGTTGCCACACATGATATAGGGGCGATAGGGTATTTTGCGGAACGGCCGTTGCTCGATCTGGCCGGTCTGATTACACCGGAAATTATCCCCCTGCTGGCTGATGAAACGGCCGTGTCTGAATATGTACTGTCCAGTGAGGCTGATTATGTGGTGACGGCGCCGGGATGGTTGTATACGGCCGTGACGGAATCGGATACGGCCGTCCTGGTTTTCGCCACCAATTTCCGCCTGACACAGGAGCAGGGCATGAATAATATGGCCGTTTACCGCCTGCAAAACCCATAGTACCTACCCTGGTACTATATTGTTGCCAATGGTTAAATCTTCATGGTATACTGCGACTGCTCCTATATATGTAAAGTACCATCCCGGCATACATCGCTACCGACCAATTAACGTGAGAAACTCCCAATTCAAAAAAAGTGAGGTCATAAGCAGTGTCAGAGCAAGTCAAATTACTCATAGTTGATGATCACCCCTTGTTCCGTCAGGGGCTATGTGATGTTCTAGAAACAGACCCGCAACTCAAAGTCGTTGGCGAAGCAGCCGATGGGGAAGTAGCCATCGAAAAAGCGTTTGAAGTGAATCCGGATGTGATTCTGATGGACATTAACCTCCCCACCATCAATGGTCTGCAAGTCACCCGAAAAATCAAAGCCCAACTGCCAGAAATGAAAGTCATTATGATTACCGGCTATGATGACGCCGAGCAGGTGTTTCATGCTCTTCGCGCTGGTGCTTCCGCCTATTGCCCCAAAGATATTACGCCGGAGGCACTCATCAAAATCATCTACAACGTCCGTGACGGCAAGTATTATGTGGATGAAAAAACGATGACCTATGATGAATTGATGGCCTGGGTGGAGCAGAAGATCGGCCGTTTTAATGGGCCATTGGTGAGCGATACTGAAGATTTGTTTGTGCCCTTATCACCACGCGAAATGGAGATTTTAGAGCACGTAACTAAAGGGTTGAGCAACAAAGAGATTGCGTATAAACTGGGGATTAGTCACCAGACTGTAAAAAATCATATGACTGCCATTTTACGCAAGTTGCGGGTAGATGATCGCACGCAAGCGGCCGTATATGCGCTGCGGCATGGTTGGGTTCGTCTGGAAGGTACACGTTAATTTTGGAGCAGGCAGGTTAAAAACTCATGCTACATCAATCGTCATTGGGTGAAGATAGTTCGTTTCAGGGGTTCATGGATGACGCGCAAAAGGATTACGAACAGACCCAGCGCGACCTGAAAGAAATAGACATTCTGATCAAACAAAGTACGGCCGAGGTAGAGCGCCTGGCACAGCGCAATGCCCAGGTAACGAGCTATGCCAAGCAACTGGAAACGAACTTTGAAACACTGCCCCGTCAAGATATTAAAGAAGCTTATGAAGCATTAAATGACGTACAGGTGCGGCTGTACACGATGCGTGGGCAGCTCGAAAAGTTGCAAAGCGATCAGCGTAACCTGGAGCGTCTGGCAGAATTTCAACGCCGCCTGATTGATCTGGTGGGGTATGGTGACCTGCCCACGATAGGCGGACGGCGCGGTGGGTCAGTGGAACAACCCAATGTTATTCGTGTCATTCAAACAGAAGAAGCGGTGCGCCAAAGCCTGGTACGCAAGATGCACGACAGCGTAGCTTCATCCATCAGTAATTTCATTTTGCAAGCAGAGATTTGCCAACGCTTTTTTGATGTGAATCCAGACCGCGCCCGTGCCGAACTGAATGCGCTGAAAAATTCGGCTGGGACGACGTTTAACCACGTCAAAGATTTCATTTTTGATTTACGGCCGATGATGTTGGACGACCTGGGTGTGGTACCGACGCTGCGTCGTTACGTGGAATCATTTCAGGAGAAAAACGGCATCCCGGTACCCATCACGGTAACAGGGGTGGAAAGGCGGTTGGAGAGCCATATTGAGGTGACGATTTTTCGGAATGTGCAGGAGTTGTTGACTAATGCATTGACCCACGCGCAGGCCACCCAAATTCATGTGTCTGTAGATTTAGCGCCGGAACAGGTGACGGCCGTTGTAGAAGATAATGGGAGCGGGTTCAATGTTGACGAAGCCCTAAACCACAGCAGTAATCGCACCATCGGCCTAACTACCTTGCGCGAACGAACAGAAATGCTCGGAGGTACATTGAACATCCAGAGCAGCGTCGGTCAGGGTACCAGGGTTGAGTTTGTTATCCCCATTGACGATGCCGAATCATTATTTTAACCCACGCCACCCTTTGAACCTGAGTACTACCCTCCTATTGGCAACACCTTTGATGAAACTTACACTCCGTTTTTGAGAGTCCTATCCTCTGGTAGGACTTTTGTTTTTCACTTTTCCATACTCTGTTATGTAAACCTGAATACCGCTTGTACTCTTGACTTTGCAGAGGAACATAGTATGATGGTCGTAGTTTATGGTTCGATTTATGTTATGTTATGCACTGTGTAGTTATTTCCCCCCACAATAAACATTGCACTAACCAAGAGATATTCTCACACGTGTCTCAGCAAATCGCTACTAGCAAATCTTGGATATAGAATGGCAGAAAATATTCGTGTACTAATAGTTGATGATCTTCCCGAAACGCGGGAAAATGTTCGTAAACTGCTCCAATTTGAATCAGACATCGAAGTCATTGGGCAGGCAGGCACAGGCGAAGAAGCTGTTGAAATGGCACAGCAATTTCAGCCAGATATCATCCTCATGGATATCAACATGCCTGGCATTGATGGTATAGGCGCCAGTCAAAAAATCACAGAACTTGTTCCCACGGTACAAATCATCATAATGTCCGTGCAAAGCGATCCGAATTATTTGCGTCGGGCCATGATGGCTGGGGCACGAGATTTTCTAACCAAGCCTTTTGGCGGAGATGAATTAGTTGCTGCAATTCGTCGAGTTCACGCCAAACGGCCTAATATCCAAATCGGCCCATCTAGGCAAAATAGGGCCAGTGCCAATGTGCCAACGTCTGATATTCCGACCATACCCGAAGGGAAAATCATCGCCGTCTTCAGCCCTAAAGGCGGCAGTGGGTGTACAACTATTGCCATCAACATGGCTGTCGCCTTAGCCAGACGAGGACAAAAAACTATCCTGGTTGATGGGAGCCTCCAATTTGGAGATGTGGCTGTGATGCTTGATCTCAAAGGGGTCACCAGCCTGGCCGATATCAGTGAAAGAGGTGAAATTGACGCGGAGTTGGTAAGTAGTATTGTGCAGGTTCATAAAAGCAATTTGAATGTTCTTTTAGCACCACCAAGGCCGGAAATGGCAGATGTAGTCACCGAAGAGAATATCAAAAGTCTCTTGGAAACACTGCGATTAGCATATGATTTTGTGGTTGTTGACACATCATCTTATTTGACAGAAAAAACACTGACTATGCTTGATGTTGCTAACAGAATTATTCTCGTCACCCAACAAAATCTGCCTAACTTAAAGAATGCGCGCCTATTTCTGGATTTGACCGAAAGTCTTGAATATGAACCAGAAAAAGTCTGGCTGGTTGTTAATCGCACTTCTGAAGATCAGGGCATTTCAGTTAAGAACATTGGCGATATATTGAAACGGCCAATCGTTATGGAAATCCCTACAGCCGATCTACCAGCAAGTACTTCTGCCAACAGAGGTATCCCTCTAGTAATGGGGCCAAACCAAAAGCACCCTATCAGTATCTCTTTGATCAAGCTGGCTGATTACAGTCGGCGCGAATTGGTGGGTAAACAGTCCGCTGATGGCAAAGTAAAGGCAGGTGCTCAAAAAGATTCTGGCGGCATTTTTGGGCGGTTTTTTGGAAAACGTGAGCAAGCTGGAGGTTAAACGTGTCATTATTAAAACGAATCGAACGAAATCAGGATGTACCCGCACCGTCTCATACAGCAGAACCTTCAAAATTACAGGAACTCCGTGTAAAGAGAGCCTCTCCAGCGGTAGGTTCAAGGGATGCCTATGTTGACCTGAAAAACAGAGTACAACAGAAACTCATAGCTGAACTTGATCCCAGCATGGACATAACCCAAACTTCTGAGGTGCGTGTCACTATTCAGGAAATGTTTGAATCAATGCTGGCAGAAGAAAGCATTGTGCTGACACGAAATGAAAAACGAAGACTGTTTGAGGCCATCGTCGCTGAGATTTTAGGTTTTGGCCCTCTTGAGCAATTTCTGCATACGGATGGCGTAACAGAAATCATGGTGAATGGCCCCAAAAATGTTTACATTGAACGTAAGGGCAAGATCACAAAGACAAATGTCACATTTGAAGACAATGATCACTTACTGCGAATTATAGATCGTATTGTGGCTCCTTTAGGGCGTCGAATTGATGAGGGTTCACCAATGGTAGATGCCCGTTTGCCTGATGGCTCGCGTGTCAATGCAGTTGTGCCCCCGATTTCCATTAACGGGGCCACATTGACCATTCGTATTTTCTCTAAAATCCCCTTTACTATTGAAAATCTAATTGAGTTTGGCAGTATTACACCTGAAGCTGTTGAGTTTCTAAAAGCATGTGTGGTCTCTAAACTTAATGTTATGATCTCTGGCGGCACAGGTTCGGGCAAAACTACGCTTCTGAATATCTTATCCGGGTTTATCCCTGATGATGAGCGGATTGTGACGATAGAAAATGCGGCCGAATTGCAGTTGCGACAAGATCATGTAGTGACTTTGGAATCGCGCAGTGCCAATGTTGAAGGCCGAGGTGAAGTGACAATTCAGGACTTAGTGGTCAATTCATTGCGTATGCGCCCTGACAGGATTATTGTGGGGGAGGTTCGTGGTGGGGAAGCATTGGATATGCTTCAAGCGATGAATACAGGGCATGATGGCAGTCTGGCTACAGGTCACGCGAATGGTCCGCGTGATATGCTCTCCCGTTTGGAAACGATGGTTTTGATGGCAGGTATGGATTTGCCACATCGGGCCATTCGTGAACAAATCTCGTCAGCTATTCATCTGATTGTGCAACAAGATCGGATGCGAGATGGATCTCGTAAAGTTGTTTCCATTAGTGAGATTCAAGGCATGGAGGGAGATGTGATCACCATGTCGGAAATTTTTCGATTTGAACAAACAAATATCGAAAATGGCAAGGTGATTGGACGGCTGCGACCTACTGGGTTGCGACCCAAGTTTATGTGGAAGATCCAAGAAGCAGGCATTATGTTACCGCCTTCAATATTTGGGATTGGTTCTAGACGACGTTAAGGCTGGTTCTATAGATAAAGGAGGTGGCCTATGCCCCCCATCTTAATCATATTTCTTGGTCTAGCAGGTCTTCTTTTGATAGCGGGAGCGGCCGTTGCTTTAGTAGCAAGTGGTGGCAAACAAGATGTTGATCAACGTCTTGAGCAATTTGTCAGTACCACTACAACAGTTGTTGATATTCCTGAGGAAAGTGGCGGCAAGCTGGGTGGTCCGGATGTTGCTGACAAGATGGATCGGGCACTTTCCGGTCGGAATTTCTTTCAACCCACTAAAGAAAAAATAGCCAAAGCGGATATTAAACTGAGGGTCAGCGAGTATTTAGTATTGATGGTGATTTTTGCCTGCATTGGGGCTGCGTTAGGGTATTACTTGCCCCAGGATAATTCCAGACTCTTAGCCGCTGTCGGATTTCTTGTTGGTTCACGTGTACCTCCAATTTACATCAATATGGCAGCTTCGCGCCGTATGCGGGCGTTTGATGGGCAACTTAGTGATACGCTGAATTTGTGGGTTAATGCATTACGGTCGGGTTATAGTGTTTTACAGGCAATGGAAGCGATTGCTACTGAATTACCTCCACCCGTTTCGGTAGAGTTTGAACGAGTAGTGCAGGAAGTACGGTTAGGGTTGAGCGTGGCGCAAGCTTTAGATAATATGTATCGGCGGGTGCCAAGTGAAGATCTAGATTTGGTCATCACGGCCGTCAATATTCAACGAGAAGTTGGCGGTAACCTGGCCGAGGTTTTAGACAATATCAGCTTTACCATTCGAGAGCGGGTGCGCATCAAAGGCGAAATTCGCACGTTAACTGCCCAGGGCCGCATTTCCGGCACTGTTATCAGTCTCTTGCCTGTTGTGTTAGGCTTTATCCTCTACATCATCAATCCGGATTATGTATCTGAATTATGGGTCAAAGAAGCGCCCTGGATATGGCCAGACGTGATTCCCTGTGGATACTTGATGCTCGGCACTGGTTTGATCATGATCGCGGCTGGCTGGTTTGCCATTCGCAAAATTGTTTCTATCGAGGTTTAACACATACAACTTACAAGTACAACTGTACCGTTAAGCGGAGGTCCTTCCTATGTCATTTCCAATGATACTGATTATATTAGTTGTTGCTGTTATCATCATTGCCTTTAGTATTATCTTGTTGCGACGTGCTGAAGAAGACCCGTTGACGGCTCGTATTGACGAATTTGCCGCCCGTGAAGAAATCGTTCCTATTGAAGAAATCGAACTTTCTATGCCCATCACCGATCGAATCTTTGTACCACTCCTGAGAAGAGTGAGTGAGTTTTTGATCAGGTATACACCGCAACAAACGTTGGAAAGTACAACTCGTATGCTTGAACTGGCTGGAAATCCACGCAATATGCGGGCAGCCGAATTTATTGCTTTGAGAATTGGTTTCACTGTTTTCATGGGGGGATTTATTTTCTTAATTATGAATCAGAGTGATTCAACTCTTAGTCGTCGCCTGTTATTTACATTAGGCGGCATAGTACTTGCCTGGTTCATGCCCTGGATGTTGCTGCGCTCAAAAGCTGATAGACGTAAAGACGCTGTGATCAAGAAATTACCTGATGCTCTCGATTTGATGACTATTTGTGTGGATGCGGGGCTGGTATTTAATGCAGCTATGCAAAAGGTAGATGAAAAGTGGGACGATCCACTGGCCAATGAATTTGGACGAGTCATCCATGAAATGCAACTTGGCAAATCACGTCGGCAAGCATTACGGGATATGGCCGAAAGAATTGATGTTCCCGATGTTACCAGTTTTATTGCCGCCGTTGTGCAAGCAGATCAATTAGGAGTGGGGATTGGCAAAGTTTTACGAATCCAATCCGAACAAATGCGTGTACGGCGACGTCAACGCGCCGAAGAAAAAGCGCAACAGGCCCCCGTGAAGATGATGTTTCCGATGGTGTTCTTAATTTTCCCATCTATATTTATTGTCCTGTTAGGCCCGGCATTGTTCCAGATTTTGCGTAGCTCGGCGGTACAAGGTGTAAGAGGTTAATTACTTAAGTCAAGCTGATTCCTTTAGACCCTTGTTATCATTAACGGGGTCTGTTTTCTTTTTCCAGGTTGTTCAAAAAGGTTGAGGGGACAGACGAAGTGGCGCTTGATTCGGTACCCCCCAAAACAAAGCTTATCGGGCTTATTGGGACAGTGCGGGATTTGTTGTTTCCCCCTGTGTGTGCTAACTGTCGACAAGTTGGCAAGCTGATTTGTCCTGAATGTTATGAGCATATCCAGTGGGTAAAAAAGCCGATTTGTTCCTGTTGTGGACGACCAATTACCTCCAACCAGGTGTTGTGTAAGATCTGTTTGGCTCATCCTTTACCTCTACAACATATTCGGGCGGCGACTGTATTTGCCGAGCCAATTTCTACCATTATTCACAAACTAAAGTACGAGGGCGCGTTTGGGTTAGGGTGTGTGTTGGCCGATCTGATGGTTAGCGTCTGGCATGAATGGAAAATTCATGTAGATTGTGTGGTTCCCATACCTTTGCATCCTGATCGGGAAAAGAAAAGGGGGTACAATCAATCGGCACTCTTAGCGCAGCGTTTCAGCCAACAATCAGGGTATGTGTATGCCCCTGATTGGCTAAAACGAACCAGATTTACAGCGCCGCAAGTTAGTTTGAATGCAGAGGAAAGAGCAAAAAATGTGCGGAATGCTTTTGCCGTGGTGAGTCATCAATTTAAGGGAAAGCATGTGTTGTTGGTTGATGACGTTTGTACAACTGGTTCTACACTGACGGCGGCTGCTCATGTTTTATTGGAGAATGGCGCTACGGCCGTGTCTGGGTATTGTTTAGCACGAGCATTGTAACAAATTCTATACCATAAGGAGAAAGACCATGGAGTTAATAGTTCAAGGACGCAATCTGGACATCACCACAAGGTTACAAAACTACGTGGAGAAGAAAACCGCACGTCTGGATCGGTATATGCCCAATCTGATGGAGGTGCGTGTTGACCTTTCTGCGGAAAATACACGCAGTGCTGTGGATAGCCAAGTAGCGCAGATAACGGTGCGTGATAACCGGGGCACTATCTTGCGCGCTGAAGAGCGCAGCAATGATATGTTTGCGGCTATTGACGCGGTGGTGGATAAACTGTACCGGCAAATCAACCGTTACCGGGGCAAAAAGCAGCGTAAGTGGCGGCAAGGTGGCAATGGTGAAGAGTTTATGGGTGAACCACTGCCACTGGAAGACGTTGAAGAAGGAGAGGAAGCTAAAATTGTACGTACCAAGCAGTTTTCGCTGAAGCCCATGACGGCTGATGAGGCAGTAGACCAGCTGGAACTGCTAGGGCACGATTTTTTTGTCTTCTTCAATGCTGATTATGGCATGGTGAATGTTGTGTATAGAAGACATGATAACAATTATGGTCTTTTACAACCAGCATTAGATTAGGGTTAGGATTAGGGCGGCTTCTGGCTTTTCTGTCGTATGAATCGCAGTTATTGACTAAAGTATAGGCATGCCGCATATCTTGTTTGTGTGCACAGCCAATATTTGCCGTTCCCCCGTAGCTGCTGCGTTGTTTAGGCAGAAGTTGGATGCTCACGGCCGTACCCCCCCTACCTGGACCGTACAATCTGCCGGGACTTGGGCCACCGTCAAACGTGGCCCATCCCGGTTCAGTAAACAATTGATGGCCGACCGGGGTATTGACATTGGTCAACATCACGCCCAAATGATAGATGCTGACTTGATGGCCCAATCAGACCTGATTTTGTGCATGGAAACAGGCCATGTCGAGGCGCTCAAGATAGAGTTTCCCCATTTTCAAAACCGCATTTTCATGTTGAGTGAGATGGTAGGCAAACCATACAATATCGCCGACCCTTACGGTGGCCCATTGGCAGGGTATAAACGCATGGTGACAGATGTTGAAGAGTTGATTGAGACTGGATTTGCGCGTATTGTGGCGCTGGCGGAGAAAAATGCCCACGAACGGGGCGAGAGCTAATTTTACCACCCCTCTATAAACTGTATCCATTCGGTACGCTGCTCCAAATGACGACTAAACAGGTACACGGCCGATGGTTTGGGTTCGTGGGGCTGGCGCAGCAGGGGCATATTGATTTTTTCCAACGTATCACCCCCTTTACGCCGGTTGCAGGCTGGACAGGCAGCAACAAGATTTTCCCAGGTGTGGCTGCCGCCCAGACGGCGAGGGACAACATGATCAAGCGTAAGGGTATAGGTTTTGCGACCGCAATACTGGCAGGTGTAGTTGTCGCGGCGCAGGATTTCTCGTTTGGAAAGGGGGATGCGTGGATGCGGCCTTTTGACCACGTAGCTTAGCTTAATAACCGAGGGGATTTCAAATTCGGCAGAGCTGCTACGGATTGTGCCACGGCCGTTTAAGATGATTTCTGCTCTTCCGGTGAGTACGAGCATCAGTGCCCGCCTGGTGCTGCAAACATGCAAAGGTTCAAAGTTCGCATTGAGCGTTAGCACTGGCTCGTACAATAGGCCATCTTTGCTCATGAGGCTGGCAGTATACCCGCCCTACTTAACATAGTCAATTCAGCAAACGGCCGTGTCAGTTAAGAATTAGTTAAAAGATGGTTAACAGTTTCTCCAGAGATTGAAGTAAAATCCCCTGACTTTTCCCCGATATTGCATACGTTATCTGTTTCAAGGAGAACCCCATGAGTACAAGCACAACTGCCTGGATTGAAGAGGAATTAACCGGTCTAAAAGAGGCTGGCTTATTTAATACCATTCGTACCATTGAATCGGCGATGGATGCGCGGGTGGTCATCAACGGCCGTACCCTGCTCAACTTTTGCGCTAACAACTACCTCGGCCTGGCCAACCATCCCCATCTGCGGGCGGCGGCCCATCAAGCAATTGATGAATACGGTATTGGCCCCGGCGCGGTGCGCTCCATCGCCGGCACCATGTCATTGCATGTAGAACTGGAACAGCAGTTGGCCGCCTTCAAACATGCCGAAGCGTGTATCACCTTTCAGAGCGGCTTCACGGCCAATCTGGCGACTATCCCCGCCCTGGTGGGCAAAGGGGATGTCATCTTTTCCGATGAATTGAACCACGCCAGCATCATTGATGGCAGTCGCCTCAGCCGGGCGTCCATCGTCCGCTATGCCCATAACGATGTGGCAGATTTGCGCCGCCAGATTGAAGCGACGACGGAGTACGGCCGTCGCCTGATCGTCACCGATGGCGTATTCAGCATGGACGGTGATATTGCCCCTCTGGATAAAATTTGCGAAGTGGCTGAGGAGTACCATATTTTGCTGATGGTGGATGACGCGCACGGCGAGGGCGTGCTGGGGCGCGGCGGGCGTGGCATCGTAGACCATTTTGGACTGCACGGCCGTGTAGATGTGGAAGTCGGCACCCTCAGCAAAGCGTTTGGCGTGGTGGGCGGTCTGGTGGCCGGCAAACAGGTCATCATAGATTGGCTGCGGCAGCGCGGACGGCCGTTCCTCTTTTCCAGCGCCATGACCGTGCCCGATGTGGCCGCCTGCATTGCTGGCGTCCAACTGCTGCAAGAATCCACTGAACTGGTAGACCGCCTCTGGCATAATGCCGCCATTTTCAAAGAAGGGATGCAAAAACTGGGCTTCAACACCGGCCACAGCCAGACCCCCATCGTACCCGTCATGTTGGGCGAAGCACCGTTGGCACAGCAGTTCAGCCGCCGCCTGTTTGAAGAGGGCGTGTTTGCCATGGCTATTGGCTACCCCACTGTGCCCCAGGGCAAAGCGCGTATCCGGGTGATGAATTCGGCCGCGCACACGCCAGCCGATATTGAAGAAGCATTAGAGGTCTTTAGCCGGGTTGGCAAAGAACTGGGCGTGATATAAAAGAAAACTGCCCGGCAACACAGGGTTGCCGGGCAGTTAACCAAAAAAGAGACCGGTAGAATAATTAGTGCGCCGACGTGGCTCGTTCAATTTCGCTTAAAAAAAGGCGGCGCAAGCGGGGGTTGGTCAGCAATTTTTGAAAAAAAGCCGGATATTGAAAACCAATATCCACCCCGCGCAATGAATCCCTTACCACCAGAGGCAGCCACTCGTTATCAGATTCGGTCAGGGGTAATGGATGCCAGTTGAAGTCCGGTACCAGATTGAGCAGATCATCACCAGCCGCCGGCCACGCCTGTAAATCCTTCAAGCGATTACGAAGTGTCATCATATCGCTTTTCTGCTGTTTATCCGACTCAAGTACATCAAATCCACTAACCATTACAACGCCTGTTATACCTGTATTGATTGGAAACATCATACACCTTCAAAAAGCATGAACAGGGGATGCCAGCGCCAGCTTTCATCCCCATATCCCTTTCTGAATTTACTCAATTGCCGAACTACGTAATTGCTATAATGCTCTGTTCGCCGCTCGCCCCGATGAACTTACTATACAAAATTTAGGCGCAATGGTGGATAGGAAGGTAGGGCTAAACCACGAAGGATTGGCCTAACTCTGGTACCTGTACATTGGGAAAATGCTGCTGTTGGCGCAGGGAGTTGGCAAAAGCCAGCGACGCCTCTTCTTCGCCATGAACAATGTAGGTGTGCGACGGCCGTTCCCGGAAATGTCCCGTCCACGCTAACAACTCGTCCCGGTCGGCGTGGGCGCTGAAGCCGTTAATCTTCTCCACCTGCGCCTTCAATTCATATTCCTCGCCAAAAACACGCACACGTGGCTGCCGTTCCACCAGCCGCCGCCCCAACGTATCCGGCGCTTGCCAGCCCACAATCAACACGGTATTACGCGGGTCTTCAATGTTGTTTTTCAGGTGATGCAAAATGCGCCCCGCTTCCGCCATGCCGCTGGCACTGATGATCACCGCCGGTTCGCTGCGGGTATTCAACTCCTTTGACTCTGATGCAGAGCGGGTATAGCGCACCATCTCAAAGCCAAAGGGGTCTTTACGGCCGTTTTCGTTCAAAAATTTAGACATCTCATCGTCATACGCCTCCGGGTGCAGCCGGTAAATGCCGGTGGCATCTATGGCCATGGGGCTATCCACATACACCGGCAAATTAGCCGGAATGGCCCCCTGTTCTACCAATTGGTGCAGTCGGTAGACCAATTCTTGCGTCCGCCCGACGGCAAACGAGGGCACAATCACCTTGCCGCCCCGGCGGTAGGTGTCGTTAATGATGCGCTCCAGCTTTTTGCTGGCGTCGTCTAGCTCCTCATGTTTGCGATTGCCGTAAGTGCTTTCCACCAGCAGCACATCTGCCTCAGCGATAAAGGTGGGGTCGTGCAAAATGGGGCGGTTCGGCCGGCCCAAATCGCCGCTAAAAACCAGGCGGATGTCTCGTTTGCTCTCAGCTTCTTCAATGTCCAGCGCCACAATCGCCGAACCCAGAATGTGCCCGGCATCATAAAAGGTGAGGGTGATACCAGGGGCAATGAGAAACGGCCGTTCATACCCAATCCCCACAAAATTATTCAAACTCTCTATGGCATCTGCGACGGTGTATATTGGCTCCAAAGGCGGCTGGTTTTGTTTGCTCCGTTTCTTGTTCAGATACTCAATGTCATATTCCTGAATGCGGGCGCTGTCATGCAGCATCACCGATGCCAGGTCGCGGGTGGCATACGTGCAGAAGATATTGCCCCGAAAACCACTCTTCACCAGATTCGGGATATTGCCACAATGATCAATATGGGCATGAGACAGTACCAACATGTCAATTTCGCCCGCATTAAACGGCAAGTGTTGGTTGCGTTCATACGTCTCTTTGCGCGAACCCTGATATAGCCCGCAGTCGAGTAATATCTTCAGCCCGTTCACTTCTACCAGATGTTGTGAACCCGTTACAGTGCGCACCGCGCCATGGAAAGTGATTTTCATTGTTTGCCCTTCTCGTTTGTAGTAGGCACTTGAGTGCCGTCGCCGTCATCTGGCGATAAATCGCCTACTACAAACGCAATAACTATCCATTTTGATGGTTTTGCAAAATCTGAATGATTTCCTGCCCGTAAGTCTGGCGTCGCCACGCACCCAACTGGTTCACCTTTGCCAACTCTTCCGGGTCTTGTGGGTTTTGATGCGCCAGCGCCCACAGGCAGTCACGGCTGACAATGACATCAGACTCCACTCCCCGCGCCTGGGCCTTTTCTTTGCGCCACGTGTGCAATTTTTCATAGCGGTTGGCAACCTCTTCCGGCGGGCGGTGATTGCGTTTGGGTGGGCGGGGCGGTTCGGTCTGTTGCGCTTCGGCGATGAGAGGAAGTAACTGACGGCCGTATCGCCGCACCTGCCCCTCCGACATGCCATACACCGCGTGCAACTCTCGCAGCGTAGTCGGGCAAGCCTGGGCCAATTCCAACAACGTCCGGTCACTCAGCACCTTGAACAACGGCTGATTGCTCCGCTCCGCCTGCTGATCTCGGAACGCATACAACGCTTTTAACACCGCCTGCTGTGGGCGCGGCAGGTCATACGCCCCGCTAATGTACCAAAAACCATCGGGGTCAAATGCCTGGTGATTGGGCGACACCTGAGTTTGCTCGGCAAATGTCTCTTGCGCCTCCGCCAACCGGTTTTGGGCGATCAGTTCCGCTGCCAGGTGGTCGCGCAAGGGCAAGAGGAAGTGAGTGTCTAGCTGGGCATATTGCAGTAAGTCGGGGGTCAACGGCCGTTTACACCAGTTTGCCTTCTGATGCTTCTTGTTTTGCTCCACCCCATATAACTCTTGCAGCAAATTTCCTAGTCCATACCGTTCGTAACCCAAAATACGCGCCGCCCACATCGTGTCGAACAGGTTGGCGCACTGCCACTCGTACTGCCTCTTGAGCAGCATCAGGTCATATTCGGCTGCATGGAAAATCTTCTCTACATTTGGGCTGGCGAGGAGTTGCCCCAGGCCGTCTAAATTTTCAACGGCTAACGGGTCAACAATATAATCTTGTGTGGGAATAGAAATTTGAATCAGGCATACCCGCTCCCGATAGGCATACATACTGTTCGCTTCCAGATCAATGCCCACACGCGGTTCTGTTTGCAACCGCGCCAGACATTCCTGCCAGGCAATGTTTGTGGTAATCAGGGCTGCCGGAGAATGGCTCACCGCCCATCTCCTGATGGCCCATCTCCTGGTGGCCCATCTCCCGATGCGTGGGGCGATTTTCTAAATCGCCGTACATAAAAGGGACTAAATTGAGGCCAATGGGTTTTATTCATGCGCCAGTTTGTGGGTAACGGCCGTAACTCATCCATCGCGCTTCATTATAGCATCACGGTCAAGATTTGATGTGTAAGACATGGGTCACGCATCACGCATCACGCTCTTCTTTCGCTTCCGCCGCGTGGCATCAAAAATCGAATCCGGGTCCCACCCTTGCTCCAACAACGCCTGCCGTTTGGGTTTCAGCGCCCCGGTGGGGCAAACGCCCACACATTGGCCGCAAAAGACGCAAGTGGTGTCCGTCATGCCCTTGTTCATAAATGTGCCGATCTGAGTATGAAAGCCACGGCCGTCAAAACTCAGGGCAAACGTATATTGCGCATCCTCCGCGCACACCTGCACACAGCGCCAACAGTTGATGCACTGGTTATAGTCGCGGATATAAAACGGGTTGTCATCGTGAATCGGCGCCGTGCGTCTGTCTCCGTCCGCAAAACGATTTTCGTCCGCTTCATATTCTTGCAACAAGGCCAAAATTTCCGGCGCTTCGGCCAGTTCCACCGTCGCTGCCAGCATTTCCAGGATGGTACGCCGCCCCCGGCACACATCTTCGCTGTGCGTCTCCACGTTCATGCCGTTGGCGCATTGGGTCACGCAAGCGGCCGCCTGCACCCGCCAACCTACATCCACCGAACAGACCCGGCACAAGCCATTGGCCGTCAGGTGTGGATGGTAACAAATGACCGGAATCTCAATCCCCAACTGCGCCGCCGCATCCAGAATGGTGGTGCCTGTGGGGACGGTGATTTCACGGCCGTCAATTTTAAGCGTAACTGTCTCACTCATAGCTCTCTCCGTAGTCGGTATTCGGTTATCGGTGAACGGTAATCGATATACACAGCCAGACTACGCACTTTGCTTACAACATTCTCAAATAATTAGCAACAAACACCACAACAATCACAACAAAAAAGATCAACGCAATAGAAACTACCGCACCCAAAAAAAACATTAAATATGCCCCACTCTCGCCAAAAGACCCTTTATCAATCAGGTTAAAGCCTTCAAATCCACGACGTTTCAAGATTAGCTGAAATACGGCAAATACTCCTGCCGTCATTAACAACAGGCCAGCCAAAGAAAACAAAGAAGACGAGATGTCAGCGTTATCGGTGAGTGGTTGTAAGACAATAGATGTCAGAATACAGCCAATCGGCATTATCATTCCCGTGAGAAACGCCTTCCCATATACCGTATTGAGCCAGTTTTTAGATGGTTTTTGTTCATTTTCCATCGGCCAATCTCCCGTTTTTGAACGTCATTCCACCAACTCCGGCCATATGTTGATGGTGCTGACGATGGCGGCAGCGGCTGTTTGCTTTAAGCCAGGACAAGCTCATGGCCTAGTTCACGTAAGAACTCTGGGGCAAAGTCAGCGCCGTTGGGCCATTCAATCGTGTTGGTTTCAGGATTAACGACTACTCGTTGAAAATAAAGCACATCTCTTAGCGGTTCAAATACAGGGCCGTACAATTCGTCTTTCAGGTCTACATCCATCACCACGCCATCATTAAACGTTAAGAGGAGTCTGTAATCATTCAGATAGATTACTTCATTCACGTGCATAAATATGGTCTGCTCTTATATAACAAAGGCGGAATTTCCCGTAATGGTTCACCATTCCGTGCCCGATTCCAGTTTTCCATCAACTCATATGGTGGGCATACTCTCTAATCTCCCAATCCTTCGACAAAGCTCAGGACAAGTCTCTCAATCTCTACTCTACCAACTCCGGCCAAAGGTTGATGGCGCTGACGATGGCGGAAGCGGCCGTTTGCCCCAGGCCGCACAGCGATGTTTCTGTCATCGTAAAGCCCACGTCTAGCAGCCGTTCTTTGTCGCCAGGCTGTGGGCCGCCGTTGTGGCAGATGTGGTGCAGGATTTCCATTTGCCGTTGGGTGCCAATCTGGCAGGGGAAACATTTGCCGCAGCTTTCGTGGGCGAAGAAGTGTGCCAGATGGTACAGGGTCTGCCGCATATCGGTCTGGTTGTCAATGACCATGACCACGCCGGAGCCAATGGGGAAGGCGTGGTTGCGCGAGGAGGCATAGGTGAGCGGGTAATCCAGTTCGGCGGGGCTGAGAAAACGGCCGGCGGCGCCGCCGACAAGAACGGACTGGATGGCACGGCCGTCCTTCACCCCCCCGCCCATTTCAATCAACTCTCGCACCGTCACCCCAAACGGCAGTTCATATAACCCTGGCCGATTGACGTGTCCACTGAGGCAGAACCACTTCGTCCCTTTAGAATCCTCCGTGCCATACGCCGCCCAGGCATCCCAACCAATGCGGGCCACGGCCAACGCCGCCACCAATGTTTCCACGTTGTTGATGGCCGTCGGCTGGTGGAACAGGCCGTGCGTGGTGGGAAAAGGTGGTTTGATGCGCGGAAAGCCTCGTTTGCCTTCAATCGCTTCAAACAGCGCCGTCTCCTCGCCGCAAATATACGCACCAGCGCCCAATCTTACTTGAATATCAAAATTGAAACCGGGCCGCCCCAGGATGTTTTTGCCTAGATACCCGGCCGCCCGCGCCTTTTCTACGGCATTCAGCAGCCGTTTGTGGCTGCGTGGATATTCGCCGCGAATAAAAATCCAGCCATTCTCCGCCCCCACCACGTAGGCTGCCAGGGTCATCGCTTCCACCAGGCTAAACGGGTCTTCTTCCATCAGCCCACGATCTTTGAAGGTGCCCGGCTCGCTCTCATCACAGTTGGCGATGATGTGCTTTTGCGCCGGGGCGCCGGGGGCGGCGCGGGTGAATTTCCACTTGTTGCCCACCGGGAACATGGCTCCGCCGCGCCCCAAAATGTTGCTGGCGTCCATCCACTGGATGATCTCTTCCGGTGGGTGCTGCATGGCGTTTTGCAGCCCCACATACCCTTCGTGCGCCCGGTAATCGTCCAGGCTCAGGGGGTCAATTTGCCCCACGCGGAACAGCTTGAGTTTGGGTTCGCCGTAGATTTTGGCGGCGGGTTCGGGGTAAGTTCCGGCCAGAAAGTCGTCTACGGCCGTGACCGTCAAATCTCCCGCCGGTTTCTCGCCATAGAGGGCATTGGGCGCGTGTTCACACATACCCAGGCAGGGCACACGCTCGTAGGCGATAGCTCCATCGGCGCTCATTTCGCCGTGTTGTAAGCCCAATTTTTGGGAAACGGCCGTGTGAATGGCTTCACACCCGGCCAACTGGCAGGCCACATCTTCACACACGCGCACGACGGTACGGGCCATCGGCCGGTTGTAAAACATGGTATAAAACTCAATCACGCCGTGAATGTCGGCCAGGGGAACACGCAATGTTTTGCTGACCGCCTCCTGTACTTCGCCGGGCAGCCAGCCATAAACCGCCTGAGCTTCATGCAGCAAGGTGAGAAGGGCATCACGGCGACGGCCGTGATACTTCTGCAATAGCGGAGCCAACAATGTTAAATCAATGGGTTCAGTGGTCATGTCTCTCCTGTTATTGTGCATCGCGGTACAGGCAATACACCCATCGGTAAGACACGCCGATTGTACCGGAGAGTGGGGTAACTTCCAATGTGACGTTTGTGAGGAAGCAGAGGTATAAATGTCACCAGACCCTAAGGGTTTTCTTAAACCCTTAGGGTCTTAAAACGACTATAAGGATTTGAAATGTATCCACAAACCTGGCTTACCCTCTTTCTCGTCCTGCTCATTCTCGTAGGTATTGCCCTGGGGCGTTACCCCTGGCTGCGTATGAACCGGGCCACCATCGCCCTGGTGGGGGCCACGCTGCTCGTCCTCATCGGCGCTATCGGCCTGGAAGAAGCGTATGCGGCCATTGACATGAACACCATCGTGCTGCTCTTTGCCATGATGATCATCAATGTCAATTTGAGTCTAGCCGGCTTTTTCCGGTTGGTGAACCGGCGCGTGGCGCAGTGGGCGCAGTCGCCGCGCGGATTGCTGGCGCTGATCGTGGCGGCGGCGGGTATCCTCTCGGCGCTCTTCCTGAATGACACCATCGTGCTCATGTTTACACCGCTGGTGCTGGAGATGACGGCCGCCCGGCAGCGCAACCCCATCCCGTACCTGATTGGCCTGGCTACGGCGGCCAATATCGGCTCGGTGGCGACCATTACCGGGAATCCACAAAACATGCTCATTGGCATGTCGTCCGGCATTCCCTATGTGACGTTTACAGCTTATCTGGCCCCGGTGGCGGTGGTGGGGCTGGTGCTGGCCTGGGGTGTGGTGGTGCTGGTGTATCGCGGTGAGTTCAAGGCCGTGCCCCTGCCGCCACCCCATCTACCCCCCGACCGCCCTTACCGCCCGCTATTGCGCAAAAGTTTGATCGCCACGGGGTTGATGCTGGTGGCGTTTGTGGCCGGGGTGCCTGTGCCCCTGGCCGCACTGACGGCGGCCTCATTGTTGCTCATCACCCGACGGCTAAAGCCTCAGCGTGTTTTCCGGGAAATTGATTGGACGCTGCTGGTCTTTTTTGCGGCGCTGTTTGTGGTCACGGGGGCCATTGTGACCAGCGGGCTGAGTGATCGGCTCTTTGCCGTGTTGCAGCCGGTGGCAGAGCGGGGGATTGTGCCGCTTACGGCCGTGTCCGTCATCCTCAGCAACACCATCTCCAATGTACCCGCCGTCATGCTCTTTCGGCCGTTTGTGGCCGAATTTAGCGACCCACAAACCACCTGGCTGGTGCTGGCTATGGCCACCACATTGGCCGGAAATCTGACCCTGCTTGGCTCCGTCGCCAACCTGATTGTGGCTGAAACGGCCGCCTTGCGGGGAGTGCGGCTGACCTTTGGTGAATATCTGAAGGCTGGTGTGCCTATTACGGTGTTAAGTCTGGCGTGGGGCGTAATGTGGCTGACGCTGGTGACTCGCTAAAGACCTGATAGGTTCTAAAAATCGGTCAGGTCTGAATAGCTGATCATTTTACATTCCCGTTACAATTTCCTTCTTCGCGGTTCAGGAAATTCGGCTACACTCTGGCCATGCTGAAGACATTGCGCAGCCGATTGTTGGTGTCGTATGTGGTTGTCATTCTGATTGCTCTCATGGTGGTGGGGGCGGCTATGCTCGCTTTTGTGGCCCGGCCCAATGTGCGCTATTTTTTTACCCTGCAACGACTGGATGACTTGAGCCGGGTCAGCCGGAATGAATTGGTGCGGTTGCTAGGCGCCGGGGCCGACAATGAGACGATCATTGACGTGCTGGATGAAACGGCCGTGCAAAACAATGTACGGATTCTGGTGCTGGATGCGGCCACGCTGGTCGTCATTTATGACAGTGATGTCAATGATGCCTGGCTGGGTGATACGATACGCGCAGATGAGATTGACCGGCGCTTTTTACCTTCCACCGATGCCAATACCGTGGCCGCCCGATTTCAACATGAAAACGGCTCTACGTGGGTGTTGTATTCGCGGGCGCTGCTTGCCAGCGCCGGTGTAGACCGGCAGATGGTGGTTTATGCTGTGCCAGAGCCGACGCCACGCGCCTTTTTTGACGAACTTGGTTTTGGGCGGGCATTAGGCTGGGCTGGGCTGTTGGCAACGGTGGTGGCGGCCTTGTTGGGCGTATGGATTGCGCGCTCGGTGGCCCGGCCATTACAAAAGTTGGCAGGCGCGGCTGAAGCTATCGCCGCCGGAGATTATGAACAGCAGCTATCCCTACAAGGGCCGGAAGAAGTGCAAAGGGTGGCTGCCAGTTTCAACATCATGTCTGCGGAAGTGACCAAAACACGCAATGCCCAGCGCGATTTTGTGGCCAATGTTTCCCACGATCTGAAAACCCCCATTACCTCGATTCGCGGTTGGAGCCAGGCGTTGCTGGACGGTACGGCCGTGACTGCCGCCGACCAACAGCAGGCCGCGGGCATCATCTACACGGAATCAGAACGAATGGAGCGTATGGTCAATGATCTACTCGACCTGGCGCGCATCGAATCCGGGCAGATAATACTCAAGCATGAATGGGTGGATTTGCAGGCGCTTTTGCAGCATGTATACCAGAGCTTTTTGCCCCGCGCTCAAGAGCATCAGATTGCATTAACGCTCAACGCGCCGACGGCATTGGCCGTTTGGGGAGATCATGACCGGCTGGTACAGGTGATGAGCAATCTCATAGACAATGCGCTGGCGCACACACCGCCGGGTGGGAATGTCTGGTTAGGTCTGTCTCGACACGGGGAAAATGAGGTGGATTGTTCCGTACAAGATACGGGCAAAGGCATTCCCACGCCGGAGTTGTCTCGCATTTTTGAGCGGTTTTATCAGGTGGAGAAATCACGCATGCGCAGCGACGGCCGTTACGGTTCCGGGTTGGGGCTGGCCATTGTGCAAGAACTGGTACATATGCATCACGGCCGTGTTCTGGCTCAAAGTGAAGTAGGGCAGGGCAGCCTATTCATCGTGCGGCTGCCATTGCACAACAACTAGCAGCCAATTTTCCCCGACTACATCATTCATTGAGAGCTGGTTTCCGGCGTTCCTGCTTTTTTTGACTGAGTTTGTGTTTGCTGTTGAGGCGTTTTTCAACGGCCGTGCGGCTCGGCCGTGTTTTCTTGCGTGGTTTGGTGGGGCGCAGTGCCTCCGCCAGCAGCGTCTGGAAGCGGGCCAACGCCAGTTCCCGGTTTTGCCACTGGCTGCGGGCAGTTTGGGACTGAATTTGCAGCACCCCCTCATTGTCAATCCGATTCGCCAGTTTCTCTAAAATGGTGGCCCGCTGCTCTTCGGTCAGGCTGGGGGAGTGGGCCACATCAAACAGCAACGTGGCTTTGGTAGCCGTCTTGTTCACATGCTGCCCACCCGGCCCGCTGCTGGCCGAAAAGCGAAACTCAATCTCCGCCAGCGGGATTTGCAATTGGGCGTTAATGATGATAGTTGTAGCCTCATCCATGCCCTCAACGCTAAACGAATTCATGCCGGTCGGCAACCTTTTCTTACATTTGGTTGAATCCGGGTGGCTACAGGCTAAAATCAGTTGAGGAGTAAAGGCTTTTGATGTTTTTTAATCAGTTTTCTGGTGTTTTCATCTATTTGCTACTGGGCAGCGGGTTGCTGGCGGTTGTTTTGTGGTGGCTCAGTCCAGACAGGCGGCGCGTGGGGCTGTTGGTAGGCACGGCCGTCCTCCTCTTTGGCGGTTTGCTCATCTTCCGGCCCGAAACGGGTGGCGTCACGGCCGTGACGGCCCAACAAACATTGGCGGCGGCCGACGGCCGTCCCGTCCTCCTGGAACTGTACTCCGACTACTGACTGGCCTGCCGCCGGGCAAAGCCCATCGTGGATGGGTTGGCTGCTGAATGGGGTGACGATGTAGTGGTATTGCGTGTGAATGTGCAGGACCCCGCCGCCCAACCGCTGCTGGCGGAACTCAACTTTCGTTTTACGCCCACGTTTATCCTGTTTAACGGCGACGGCCGTGAAATCTGGCGCACGAATGGCGTGATCAACCCGGAAGAAGTGAATGAGCAACTCAACCAATGATCAAATGGCAATTGACAATTTTCAATTGACAATTGGCCGTTATGTCCACATCTTATTTATGGACGGTGTGGGTATGGGGGAGGCCGATGCGGCCGTGAATCCATTTGTTACCGCGCAGATGCCGAATTTGGCCGGGCTGTTCGGCGATGGGTGGTATGTGCCCAACGGCCGTTTGTCTAACGCAACTGCCACTCTCATCCCCACCGACGCCAATCTGGGGTTGCCCGGCAAACCGCAGAGCGCCACCGGCCAGGCGGCCATCCTCACCGGGCGCAACGTGCCCCAACTCATCGGCGAACATTACGGCCCCAAGCCCAATCAGGCCGTGCGGCAGGTGATTGCCCAGGGGACGTTGTTTACGGAAGTCACGGCCGTTAACGGCCGTGCCGCTCTCCTTTCCCCGTATCCACAAGGTTATTTCGATGCCATTGAGAGTGGCAAGCGGCTCTACTCCTCGGTGCCGCTGGCGGCCACAGAGGCGGGATTGACTCTGATGACGGCGGAGGATTTGCGGTACGGCCGTGCCATCAGTCCCGACTTCACCGGCCAGGGCTGGCGCGATTATCTGGGGTACAGTGACATACCCGTCTATACACCCCAAGAAGCCGGGCAGCAGTTGGCCCGCCTGGCGCGGGAGTATCATTTCAGCTTCTTTGAGCATTGGCCCAGCGACCACGCCGGGCATCGTGGTTCATTGGCCGAAGCCGCCCACCATCTGGAATTGATTGACGCGGCGCTAGGTGGCCTGATCGCAACCTGGAACCAGGAGAATGAAACAGGGATGCTTATCATCACCAGCGATCATGGTAACATTGAAGAAAAAGGCCATCGCCAGCACACACGCAACCCTGTGCCCACTATCCTGGTCGGGCCCGGTCACGCCGAACTGGCGGCCGACATTCATGATCTGACGGATGTGGCAAAGGTTGTGCGTGGGTATTTGAGATTGGCAGATTGAGTCGTTGCCAGACATCCGATTTCTTGGAGAAATCGGATATCTGACCCCAACGAGGGATAGAATCAGGTGAGAGATGAAATTCATAATTCATCCTTCATAATTCACAATTTTAGAGGAACACATGACAGTTTCATCCGATGATTACCGTGAGGTGTTGCGCCACTTTCCGTCAGGAGTAACCATTGTAACAGTGATGGCGCCGGGCCACAGCCAGCCACATGGGCTAACTGTTTCCGCATTTGCCTCCATTTCACCCACGCCGCCTTTGATCATGATCGCCATTGACCATCGGGGCCTGGGGCATGAGATGTTTGAGGCAGAAGGGGCGGTTTTTGCCGTGAATATACTGGCCCAAGACCAGGCAGAGTTGTCTAATCGCTTTGCCTGGGTGAAAGATGAAGATCGGTTTTTGGTGGGGGAGTGGCGTACGGCCGTGACCGGCGCACCCATCCTGCAAAATGCAGTGGCGTGGTTAGACTGTACGATACACGGCCGTATTGTCGCCGGCACCCACACCATCTACATTGGCGAAGTGCAGGCCAGCGGCGTCCCCCGCCCCGATGAACTGCCCCTCATCTACTGGAATCGCGGCTACCGCAAACTGGCCCGTCCGGAGTAATTGCGGTTGACGCCCCTTCCCGTGCCGTTTAGAATTCAGGCTGAACCCAAGCCCCAGTAGCTCAAAGGACAGAGCACCGGACTTTAACAAAGGAGCCTCTATAACAGAAACAGAATGTATAGAGTGAACGGCGCCGTATCGGTGAACCCTAAATGTCAAGGATGCGACATATGGCAACACCGAGGAAACCATAGGTCACCAAAATGAGAAAGCATCATACTAAAACAAAAGGCGATCTAGGTGTATTGAAGGCACAGTGCGCTTTGGCAGAACAGGGATTTATGGTTCTTGTTCCCCAAACTGAACATTCCGAATTTGATCTGGTTGGTTATAAAAACGGCACATTTGTCAGGATTCAGGTGAAGTATCGAAGTATGGATAAACATGGCACGTTGCAGGTTCATTTCCGTTCGACCTGGGCAGACAGCAACGGTCTCCATGCTTCGCCACTTAACAAAAACGAAGTAGATGTATATTGCATCTATTGTCCTGATACAGACAAATGCTATTTTTTTGATCACAACATGTTTGGGAAATCAGTAGCACTAAGGGTAGATACGCCAAAAAATAATCAGAGACAGAATGTTCATTTTGCCGACGATTATTTGCGGGTTCCGTAGAGACTAGACGCGCCGCACCTGTGATGGTGAAGGTATAGTCCAGACCACAAACATTTCTCAAATGGCAGTGAAAGCTGTAGTGGTACGCTAATCCGATGGTTGGGGGTTCGATTCCCTCCTGGGGTATTCAATAAGAGATTGAGAGACTGAGAGATTGATTATGGAGATTGGTCAGTCTCTCAATCTCTCAATCTCTCAATCTCTTAATCTCCTCTCCTAAGGCACATATCCATGATTCTCCTCACCGGCGCGACAGGCTTTTTAGGGCACAACCTGGTTCCACAACTGATTGCCGCCGGGTACAAAGTGCGGGCGCTTGTTCGCCCCACCAGCGATTCCCGCTTTTTGCAAGAATTAGGCGCAGAACTGGCCTTTACCGATGACATCACCGATGGGTATGCCGCCCTGCAAGCGATGAAAGGGTGCCGCCAAGTCATTCACGCGGCCGGGCTGTTCCGTTTTTGGGGGGATGCGCACCTGTTTTGGCAGACAAATGTAGGGGGAACAACGGCCGTACTTAATGCCGCCCTCGCCGAACAGGTGGAAAAATTCATCTACATCTCCTCCATCGCTGTTGTCGGCCGCACCCCCACCCAGGCCATCATTGACGAAAACACCATTTGCCGCCCGCAAGAGCCATACCAGCTTTCCAAGCTAGAAGCAGAAACCCGCGTCCTGGCTTACCACAACGAAGGGCTGCCCGCTATTGTGCTGCGGCCCGGCGCATTTTATGGCCCCTGGGGGCGCTACGCCTTCAACCGCCTCTTTTTTGAAGAGCCGCTCAAAGGGTGGCGCATCAAAGTGGATGGTGGCAAACATATCATCTTTCCCGTTTTTGTGCCGGACGTGGCTCAGGGCATTATGCTGGCGCTGGCCAAAGGACGGCCGGGCGAAATTTATAACATCTGCGGCCGTTCGCTGACGCACAACGAAGCCAACGACATTGTCAGCGACCTGGCCGGTATCCACCGCTGGCGCATCAACATGCCCACCTGGGTGGTGCTGGCGCTGGCCCGCAACTGGACGCGCCTCTCGCAAGTGACGCGCAAAGAGCCGTTCTACCCCATCAACATGGCCCCCTATGTCTTTCAGGATTGGCCCGTTTCCATCGAAAAAGCAGAACGGGAACTCGGTTTTGTACCCACTTCCTTTGCTGAAGGGGCTTGCCAGACCATGAAATGGTATAAGGAACAGGGAATCTTGGGATTGCGCCGCTTTAAGGGTAAAACGCCTGACAAGGTGACAGGGTGAGGGGGTGACAGGGTGCAAGAATGTTAACTCATGCCCCTTTTTGGCCACTAAAAGTATTCACCGTCTCTGAAATGGTGGCGGCCGAAAAAGCGGCCGATGCCGCTGGTGTCTCCTATGCGCAGATGATGGAAAGCGCGGGGCAGGCGGTAGCGGAAGCCATTATCGCTCGCTATCCCATTGCCGGGATGCGTGTGTTAGTGCTGGTGGGGCCGGGCAATAATGGGGGCGATGGATTGGTGTGCGGCCGTTACCTGGCGCAGGCGGAGGCAGATGTGGCCTTTTACCTGAGCAAGACACGCGATCCGGCGACGGATGTGAACTATGCCCAGATTCAGCAAATGGGCTTGTTTGCCGTTGATGCCGGGTTTGACCAGCGTTTCCGTGTCTTGCGCACCCGGCTGTCCGTCTCTGACCTGGTGGTGGATGCACTGTTGGGCACAGGCGTCACCCGGCCCATCGTGGGCGAACTGGCAAAGCTGATGCGCCAGTTTGCCGCCGGAATCGAAGAACGTCGCGCCATTCTGCACGAGCAATCCCTCCCTCGTCTCATCTCTCTTTCACCCTCTCGCCCCTCGCCCTCATCACCTCATCACCTTATCACCGTCGCTGTAGATTGTCCCAGTGGGTTGAATTGTGATACGGGGGTGTTGGATGCGCTGGCGGTGGCGGCTGACCTGACGGTGACGTTTGCCGGGCCGAAACGGGGGCACTTCATTTTTCCAGGGGCGGCGGCGTGTGGGGAATTGGTGGTGGCGGATATTGGCATCCCGGCTGATTTACCGGCGGTGGCTAAGGTGAAAGTGGAGGTGACGACGGCCGTCCGTGCCCATTCCCTCCTGCCTCCCCGCCCCCAAGACGGCCACAAGGGCACATTTGGCAAAGTGCTGATCGCGGCCGGGAGTGACCGGTATCGTGGTGCGCCGGTTTTGGCGGCAAAGGGGGCTTTCCGGGCCGGGGCCGGGCTGGTAGCCCTGGCAACACCGGAAGTGGTGCGGTCAACGGCCGTCGTCGCCCTGCCCGAAGCCACCTACCCCCAAGTCACGGCCGAACGGGTGCTGACTGCTCAGGATGCGACGGAATTGTGGCCCACGCTGCCGTCGTATGATGCCTTGCTGGTGGGGCCGGGATTGGGGGAAACGGCCGTTGGCGGAACGGCCGTTGACTTCCTGTCTACTCTGTTAAACGCTCCTTATCTGCCGTCGCTGGTTTTGGACGCCGACGGGCTAAACGGACTGGCGCAGTTACCAGACTGGCCCCGTTTGCTGCCAGCGAACACCATTCTCACCCCCCACCCGGCCGAAATGGCCCGGCTGATGGACATTCCGCTGGCTGACTTGCTGGCGCGGGATCGGGTGGAAGTGGCGCAAACGCAGGCGCAGGCGTGGGGGCAAATCGTACTGCTAAAAGGGGCTTATACGGTGGTGGCGGGGCCGGACGGCCGTGTCACCATTCTCCCTTTTGCCAACCCGGCGCTGGCCGTGGGCGGCAGCGGCGATGTATTGAGCGGGATCATTGTGGCGTTGTTGGGGCAGGGGGTACGGCCATATGAAGCCGCCATTCTGGGTGGTTATCTGCACGGTGCGGCCGCTGCTCTCTATCCCGGCGATACCGGCCTGCTGGCTGGCGAACTGGCGGATCTGGCGCCTCAGGCGATACGATCACTTAAGAGCTAATCGGGGGACGGGCATCGGCTCCGTCTGTTAATCCTGTAAGCCCCTGCTGCACTTCGGCCGTGCGGGTATGGTTTACGGCCGTTACGATAGCGATTGGGGGGGATGATTTGGGGGGTAAGGCCGTTGCGGTAGACGGCCGTATGTGTGATGATGGGCGGGGATACGGCCGTGTGCTGGCAAACTTGTAAAAACCAGGTGTACACGGTCGGCCGTGACACGGTGAAAAAGCAGGTTCCGGCGGGCAAAGGTGGGGCGGCACGGTGGGGACACTGGCCGCAGCCGCCACCAGAAGACCGCGCCGGAGCAGGGGGTAAAACTAATGGAAATACTTCAGGATAGATGGAAAAAACACCAATGCCTCATCATTAATGGAATTGTTTTCGAAGATGGTCGAATTCTTCAATTCGACAAGCCTAAAATTGGTAAGAGTACACTGCAAATTGTGAATAAGACAGATTTACAGGTAGCTATTACTGAGTTGGGTGATTATTGGACAACCTTAATACCAATTTGTAAAGTTCGATTTCAGGAAGACGATCTTTTAGTAGAATCTGGTCAAGGTGGACTTGGAGAGGATGGTTATGTGGCTGTTTCTAGGGCTTCTGATAACCACCTAGTTTGGCTTGCTTTTTTTGATTATTCTAACCCCTTCTACAAGGTTTCAGTGAGAAATGCAGAAGCGATTGTTGTGTGTGAAACTACTTACGGTGACACATGGCAATTTCATTTAAATGAACCCGATTATATAGAAGTTGACAAAATGTGATTGTCCAATTCTTCCTGGGATGTGATCTCCCTAAGCTGTAGACCTGTGTTCCGTACCTTACCACAGTTGTTTGCCCATCACTAGCCTGTTTTCGTCGGTTTCGGTATGGCTTTTATTCATTGCCCCTGCTGCGGACAAGCCTTGTCAAGTTCCGAAAAGTGGGAAAAAGAGTC
The DNA here is from genome assembly GCA_964467705.1 of uncultured Ardenticatenaceae bacterium. Lineage (GTDB taxonomy): Bacteria > Chloroflexota > Anaerolineae > Promineifilales > Promineifilaceae > CAADGU01. Next base: position 58,138 of record CAYXUZ010000002.1, read on the forward strand.
AACAGGCACAAGCACCTACGGAGAGGCTTGACATCAAGCAATTCCGGCGGGATCCCTGCTCTGGCGTCGTCTTCGGGCGGTTACCCTGCTGCGGTGTGGTCTTCGTCGGTAGCTACGGCCGCTGCACCCACCGTGCCACATCTGCTTGCCAGTCACCAGCCCACTTTCTGTCGCAGGCTGTTTGGCTTTTAGTGCGGCGTTGCTTTTTGGGGGGTACGGCCGTCACGGTATACGGCCGTATGTGTGATGATGGGCGGGGATACGGCCGTCACTTCCTGACCGGCCACGTTTTGGGATAGATGCACAACGGGCGACGGCCGTACCAACAACCCCTGTGTTGTGGCGAATGGGAGGGAAGCATGATTTGGGTGTATTTACCGATAGTGATGTGATAACTCAAGAACGACGGCCGTTACTCATTCCCCTAACGGCCTTCTTTATCCCCTCACCTCCCGCGCCGCCCGCTGTCCAGAAAGGTAAGCCCCATGCACGGTGGCGGGGTGGGCACGGTTGGTGGCTTCCCCGGCAAAAAAGAGGCGTTCCCCAACTGGCCGGGCTAATGCTTCATAATCATCGCCGGATGCACCGGGCGGGATGAAGGAGTAGGAGCCATAGGCGAAGGGATCGGCCGCCCAACGGGTGATGAGCCAGGCAGAGGGGTCGGGGATGTCACGGCCGTACATCCCCCGCAGCACCCCCATCATCCCGGCCACAATTTCTTCGTCTGGCAGTGGTTCCAGGGCGCGGCCAAAATGAGCCACATTGAACCCCACCAACACTGGCTGCCCGGTGTAATAAGCGATGTT
>CAYXUZ010000002.1:58953-60274 GCA_964467705.1 uncultured Ardenticatenaceae bacterium
CATTCCCCTTTGGATGTTGCCATACGGCCGATCAATTCCACATCCCTTTCCCAAAACAGGTGTGGGAAACGCAGGTACGTTTTGTTCAGCACCCCCATGGCCAGCCGGTCAATGGCTGCCTGTTTCCAGGTGGGCAGCGGCGGTGAAAAGGTAATTGCCTCTTTTTGCAGCACGCCCAATGGCACGGTGACGATAGCCCGGTCGCCGCGAAATGTGCTCTGGTTGGTGGTGATCGTGACGCCATCCTCCCCGTAGGCCACCTGGCTGACCGTGTGATTCAGACGAATATCCAGCCCGGCCGCCAGTCGGTTGACGATCTGGTCATAACCGCCGGGGAACAGCACATCGTGGCCGGATTGTTCCTCGTCCTGGTTCCATTCCCACAGCGACAGTTCATCCACATCGGCCGCATATTCCTGTTCGATGGCACTGTTGATGACGTAATTGAGCTGTACCATTTGGGCGGGCGTCAGCCCTTCGGCTTTAGCTGCGGCAGCAATGGGAGTAGCTAAAGGCATGTCGGTGTCGGTTGACCATTGCGCGTCTTCAATCACTTCATCTACGGCCGTCAACACCACCTCCAACTCGGCCATTTCACCTGCGGAAAGGGCACGGCCGTGTCCATCATACACCTGACAATTGTCGTAATTGGAACGAGCAGTCTTAATACCGAACTGTTCGGCCAGGGCCATAATGGGATTGCCGGTCACGCCATGAATCCAGGCCGCGCCCATATCCAGGGGGATGCCGGGCCAGGTGTGGTTTGTCCACACACGGCCGCCGATCCGGTTGCGCCCTTCCAGGATGGTGACGGTATAACCGGCGTCTTGCAACTGGCGGGCGGCGGCCAGCCCGGCCATGCCGGCGCCAATGATGAGGATATGTGTGGATGGGAGTGTGGTCACGGCCGTTGCCTCCTGCCTGTTCGTACACGCTGTGGTGCTGCCTAACAATGAAAGTGCTGCTATTTGCATAAAAAGCCGACGATTGATGGTGGGCATGGCCGAATTATAGCTTGAGCCGATTGCCCTGCCGCTAAACTTTTCTTTATAATGAAGCCAACAACCCAATTCTCGGCGCAACGTGCAATCTTCTTTACTCTCTTTCTTTTGCCTCTTTGCGCCTTGCGTAAAAAAATAAAAGGAGACGGGGTTATGTTCCCCAAAGAAATTGAACTCATTCTGGCGCGGCATCTGGCAAGCTGCCTGGCCATGCCCATTTTTATTGTGGATGAAAACGGCAACCTGGTTTTTTATAACGAACCGGCGGAACTCATTCTCGGTCGTCGCTTTGAAGAAGCGGGTGAAGTGAAAATTGAGGA
>CAYXUZ010000002.1:60284-68823 GCA_964467705.1 uncultured Ardenticatenaceae bacterium
GGAGTGGACGGCGATTTTGGCGTTGACGGATGAAAATGGGAATGAGCTGTCTTATGGGGAACGGCCGTTGGTCTTTGCCCTCAACGAACGCCGCCCCACCTTCCGCCAAATCTGGATCACCCCCTTTGACCATATCCCCCGGCTGATCGCCATCACTACCTTCCCCCTCATCGGCCAGGCCGACCGCTTTTTGGGCGCAATGGCAATTTTTTGGGAAGTGGAAGCGGGGAAGAAATGAGAAGTTCGCAGTGAGCGGTGAGCAGTGAGCAGTAGGCGGTACTGCTTACTGCTTACTGCTCACTGCTTACTGCTCACTGCTTACTGGTTATCAGGCAACAGGAGACCTCTATGTATGTCAAACTATGGGGCACACGTGGTTCGTTGGCAACGCCAGACCCGGAAATGGCGCGGTATGGCGGCAATACTTCGTGCGTGGAAGTGCGTGGTAAAGAGGGGACGGTATTGGTATTGGATGCAGGGACAGGGATACGGCCGTTGGGCAATACCCTCAGTCACATCTCCCCGCGTCTCAACATCCTGCTCACCCACCTGCACATGGACCACATTTTAGGGTTGGGCTTTTTTGCTCCCATTTTTAACCCTGACATGGAAATTCACATCTGGGGACCGGCCAGCACCACCCTCAATCTACTTTCGCGCATCACCCGTTACCTGTCGCCGCCTCTCTTTCCCATCCGCATCAATGAACTGCCCAGCCGCATCACCCTGCACGAAGTGCCCTGCCCCGCTTTTGATATTGGTGAATTCCACATCGAGACGATGCTCGTCTGCCATCCCGGCCCCACTGTTGGCTACCGCATCACCGAAAATTACCCACACGGCCGTACCTTCACCTATTTGCCCGACCATGAACCGGCGTTGGGCGCTAAACATTTTCCGCTCATGCCAGATTGGACATCCGGTTATGCCCTGGCCGCGCAGGCCGATCTGCTGATTCACGACACCCAATACACCCACGACATGTACACCGCCCATCATGTAGGCTGGGGCCACTCTTCCCTGACAGACGCCTTCAAGTTTGCTGCTTTGGCCGAAGCAAAACATCTTGTCACCTTTCACTATGATCCGGCCCACAATGATGCGATGGTGGATCAGATCATCGCCGCTGCGCTCGCCAAAGCACCTCCCAACCTTCAGATAACACCCGGCCAGGAGGGTGCTGTTTTTTCCCTGGCCTAAAAATAAAAAGAGCGCCCTGTGGTTATTCGTAATAATCTCAAGCAGTTATTACAATTGCACCAGCATGCCCAATCAGAAGCAAAGCCTGCTGCTAACCAAACTGAACCGTCCCCGCATCCCACATGATCTCGTTGAACGCACGCGGCTGATGCAGCAGTTGAACAGCAGTATTGAATACCCACTTACCCTGGTCTGCGCCCCGGCCGGCTATGGCAAAACCACCCTCATTTGCACCTGGCTGGATAGGGTGGCTGCGGGGCTGGAAGAGGCGGCACCCTCCTTGCCTGCCGCCTGGAGTTCCCTGGATGAAACGGAAAGCGACCTGGACCAGTTCATCTCCTATGTCATCGCCGCCATTCGCACAATTTTCCCCGGTGCCTGCGAAGAAAGTTGGCGACTGCTTCAGGCAAGGCAGTCACCACCCTGGGCAGTCAGCTATACCACGTTGAGTAATGAACTGGCGCAGCTCCCTGGTGAACTAATTCTTGTCCTGGACGACTACCAGTTCATCAGCGGAAAGGCAGTACACGGCCTGCTGGTTGAATTGGCCCGCCATTGGCCAAAACCGCTGCATATGGTGTTGATCTCACGTATTGACCCACCTCTGCCAATCACCAGACTGCGTGCCAAAGGGCTTGTTCACGAGATTCGCACCCAGGACCTGCGCTTTACACCACAAGAGACCGCTGCCTACCTGAGCCAGACACAACTTGCTCATTTAAGCCAGCCTACCCTGCTCCTCCTGGAGGAACGCTTCGAGGGCTGGCCGGCTGGCCTGCATTTGGCTGCCCTTTCCTTGCGTTCTGCCAACAGCCAGGAATCCATTCTATCCGTTTTAGCCAACACCAATACCAGCATTACCGGATACCTGATGGATGAGGTGCTGAGCCAGCAATTTCCGGCCATCTACTCATTTTTGTTGAAGAGTTCCATCCTGAATCGCTTTTGCGCTTCGCTGTGTACGGCCGTTATTGGCGAGAGCGATACGGCCTGGAATGTGCGCGCCTGCCTGGATTGGATTGAACGCGCTGAACTGTTCCTCATCTCCCTCGATAACCACCGGGAATGGTATCGCTATCACCATCTATTTCAGGAATTGCTGCGGCAGAGATTATTGGCCGAGATGGAGCCTGACCAGGTGAGCGACCTGCATCGTCGGGCTTCAACCTGGTTCGAGGAGCGCGGACTGCTTGATGAAGCCCTACACCACGCCCTGGAAGCAGGCAACCTTGAACTGGCTGCGCGTCAGATGAGCGCCGGGCTGCGCGACGCACTCAACCGCGAAGATCGGCTAACTCTGGAGCGCTGGCTGCGCTTGCTGCCGGAAACCATGATGCAGCAACATCCGGGGCTGCTAATGATTCGGGCCTGGGCGCAGCAGTTTATGTGGCGGCTCGACCTGCAAGCGCAGACCCTCCAGCAAGTTGAAACACTTTTGGATTCAGGGGCAGGCGCGGCGTTGCCGGCCGCTGACATACAAATCCTGCACGCGCAAATTCTGCTGCTGAAAGCACAACAGGCTTATCTGGGCAACCAGCCAACCCTGGTGATCCAACTCTGTCGGCAGGCATTGGCGCTCCTGCCCCCGTCATGGGCCTTCGGGCGCGGCGCGGCAATGCTCTTCCTGGGTCTATCTATGCAAGCCAGCGGCCAGGCGGCCGAAGTCGAACGGTTGCTGCTGGATGAATACGAGAGACACAGTCACAAGACCGATCTTTATGCGCTGTTTGTCCTGGAATCACTCTGTTACGTCTACTGGCAAAGTGGTCAGCTTGAACAAACCAGGCAGCTTGCCCAGTTGTTGGCTCAGGGAGCAGCCAGCAGCGGGAACATGTTCATCAAGGGTATGGCGGACTGGTTTCTTGGTAAGGTGTGTTACCAACAGAATGAGTTGGAGGAAGCCGCCCGCCACTTCATCTCAATCTTTGATAAACCCTATGTAGTCCAGATTTCTGTGTACCGTGATGCGGTTGCCGGCCTGGCCCTGATCTATCAGAGCCAGGGGGAAAGCGCCGAAGCCTGGCAGATGGTGGAGAGCATCAGCCGGTTCGATCTGGAGCAGACCGGCGCCGAAGATAACCGAACCCGTTCCCTGCGCGCCAGAGTGCAGCTCCGGCAAGGGAACCTGGAAGGGGCCAGCAATTGGGTAGACGCCATCACCGATCCGCCGCCGGACAGTCCGTTCTTATTGCTGGAAGAGCCGCGGTTGACCCGTGTACACATCCTGGTTGCCAGAGGTACAGACGCCGACTTGCGGTTAGCGCTGCAAATTCTGGATGCCCTGAATGAAATCGCCGATCGGACTCATAATGTCCCCCACAAAATCGAAATCTTGCTCCTCCGCGCCCTGGCGTTGGTTGCCCGCGGGGAAAGCAGCACGGCTGCCACCGAGCTGAAGCAGGGGCTGGCTCTGGCGCGGCCAGGCGGCTTCATCCGGGTATTCGTTGACTTGGGCAAACCCATGCAGGCGATGCTGCGCCGGCTGGTCGGTCAAGGCTACCCGGCGGAGACCGTCCAGCGCATCCTGTTCGCCTTCCCGACAGACGATGGCGAGGAGCCTGCCGGTACACCCCGGCCATCGCCGGATGCACCTGGCCTGGCCGAGCCATTGACGCGCCGGGAGATCGAGGTCTTGACTCTCTTGCGCGGGCCGCTGAGCATCAAAGAGATCGCCCTCACCCTCAACCTTTCCTACGGAACGGTCCGCCGCCACACAATCAACATCTACGGCAAGCTGGGCGTCAACGGCCGTATGAGTGCTGTGGTTAGAGCAGAAGAATTAAACATTCTCCCTCCGCGCTAAAATTTTCCCGCCCCCCTAAAACCCAATAGTTCTACACCATAAATACACCATTTGTTGGTATAGATTCGCGTCGTATTCGTCTATCTTCGACTCATGTCAGGCATGTCGTCAAGGTACCAATTGTTCTTCGACCGTCCGGCCACTTACCAGATTCGTGTGCAAGGACGAGTCAATCCAGATTGGTCTGATCTCCTGGCCGGTATGGCCATCTATCTAACGATCAGCGAAGACAATCCCCAGGTCACAACCCTGGAGGGTGAGTTGAGGGACCAGACTGCCCTGGCTGGTGTGCTGCACACGCTCTATGAGCTGCATCTACCGGTTCTTTCAGTGATCTGCCAATCTTACCCACCAGCAAGTGATAAGAGTGAATGAGCGGCATAGCCTTCCTGTAAACAGATCTTTTTCAAAATTTAAGGAGATAGAGATGACAACATTAACCGCTTTGAAGTTTTCCACACCCGAAGGCGCCGGGCAGATGCTCGAAAAGATTAAACAAATGCAGAAAATGCAATTGCTCAGGCTGCAAGATGCCGCGATCGTTACCTGGCCGGTGGGTAAAAGCAAACCGAAGACGAAACAACTGGTTGACATGGCCGGCATGGGGGCGCTACAGGGCGCTTTCTGGGGCATGCTCTTTGGATTGATCTTCTTTGTACCGTTCTTTGGCCTGGCAGTGGGGGCGGCATTTGGCGCTCTGGGCGGCAAGATGGCCGACTATGGTATTGATGATAATTTCATCAAGCAGTCACGAGAAAAAGTTACTGAGGGCACTTCGGCGTTGTTCTTATTGACCAGTGACGCTGTCCAAGACAGGGTCATCGCCGAGCTTAAGGGATTTAACTTTGAGCTATTCGCCTCGAATATGAGCGCTGAACAGGAAGCAGAGTTGATGGCGGCTTTCGCGGAGGAGTAGCTATCTTGCCGTTTGCCCTGATTTGAAACAATACGTGAAAAGGAATAGAGATATGAAAAACATGATCATAGGACTCATGGTATGCCTGGGACTATTTTTCCTGGCAGCCTGCGCGGGCCAGGGGGAGGCAACGGCCGTACCCACAACTGTCCCTACGGCCGTGCCCACCAACACCATTACGGGCATCATCTGGCAGTGGCAGAGCGTCAAAAACAGAACAACAAACGAAACAACAACCGTGCCTGACCCCGAAAACTATACCCTCATCTTCAACGAAGATGGCACATTCAACGGTACGGCCGACTGCAACAATATCAGCGGGACCTACTCGCAGGTAGACGGCTTCACCGTCACCGTTACTATATCCACCAACGCCTTCTGCGGTGAAGAATCGCTGGATCAACAATACCTGGAGCTGCTGAGCCAGGTGGTAGCTGGCGGGCCAGATGGCTCCGGCGGCCTGGCTCTGGAGAGTGCTGGCGGCGAAAACCGCATGTCGTTCAGCAACGGCGGCGTTGCTGCACCTTAAGGAGATTTAACCATGTGTTGTGCATTTTTAACCCTTGTCTTGTTGGGGCCGCGTATTGGCGGCGCGCTCTGGTGGCTTATATCGCCGGTGCGCTGGCAAACTGCTTTCACAGATATCATTGGCGGCAGCAATCTTTGGTGGATCTGGCCGATACTGGGCCTCGTGTTCGTTCCCTGGACAACGATCATGTATGTCATCGTCGCGCCTGCCGGGGTGGTTGGCTGGGACTGGCTATGGCTTGGCCTCATGCTGGTGGCAGACATTGCTTCCTATACCGGTGGTATCGGCCGTAAACGTATTCCCGGTTATCAGGGAGCTTAATTATTGACCGATGTTACGCTGGCTGTCGCCGGTTTCCAGAAAGAGCGACGCAGGCCGTGCGTAACATGAGTTTTTGACTTGTTATGAAAGGAGAAACCTAATGACATACGGGCCAGTTGACTTTCTAGCTCTTGAATTCAAGGGCAACCAGTTCAAAGGCGAAATCATACCGGCGATACTTGAACTTGTTCAAAACAAGATCATCCGGGTGATAGACCTGGTCGTCATCCGCAAGAATAGTGATGGGGCGCACCAGGCGTTCGAGATGAAGCAGCTTGATGCCGAGACAGTGCGAATCTTTGATCCGCTGGAATTGGAAATCAGTGGCATCATCCAGGTAGAAGATATTGAGATGATCGCCGGACTGATGGAAAACAATACCACCGCCGGACTCATCCTGTTTGAAAACCTGTGGGCAATCAAATTCGGAGAGGCAGCGCAAAGGGCTAACGGCCGTATGGTCATGTTTGACCGCATCCCCTTTGAAGTCGTGAATGAAGCATTGGAGACATTTACCAGAGTTGAGATGGCTGCTTAATCAATCAGCCCGAATTTGAGAGGCTAACCGAAAATAAGGAGATTTAGACATGATGCGCAGAAGAGCAATGATGCGAAGACCCGTAGCAAATGTGGGTCGGGCTGTTGTGGGAACGGCTGTTGTCGCCGGTACGGCCGGCGCCGTACACCATCACCAGCAAAAGAAATGGGCGCAGCAAGATGCGGCCGCCCAACAGCAATATGACCAGGCCTATCAGCAAGGCGCCGCCGATGCCCAGGCCCAACAATATGCTTCACCGCAATACGCGCCGCCACCGCCGCAATATGCAGCCCCGGCCGAGCAAGCCCCAGCAAGCGATCTGACCGCCCAACTGCAACAGCTTGCCCAACTTCATCAAAAAGGCGTGTTATCTGATGAGGAGTTTGCCTCAGCCAAGCAAAAACTGTTGGCATCTTGAGGAAGAACTTGAAGATGACGAGATTCGGGTAACGGTACCCGGCAGTGGCAATCTATAGGCAACTCACGCCCAGGCATCAGAAAACAATAAGGAAATTAAACCAATGAGAATTAAACAGATTTCATACCTGATTGGCTTAGGAATGCTACTGTTTTTCCTCTCCGCCTGTAATGACGAGGGTGCAGCTGTTGTAGCGACAGTAGACCCCAATCTGCCCTCGGCCACAGTTACCGCACGCGATGGCCTCAATGTCCGTAGTGGCCCCGGTGAAGAGTACGCCGCCATAGGCACACTCGCCAATGGTGAACAAACCCTCGTGGTTGGCCGCAGCGCCGATAGCGCATGGTGGGTGATCCCAATGGCTGGCGCTACGAACGATCAAGGCTGGATATCGGCCACCTATGTGCAGACAGTTAATACCGAAAATGTGCCGGTTCTTCCACCGCCAGCTTCCGCGCCAGCCACGTCCGGTTCAGACATCATCAACATTGTCTGGAAATGGCAAGAATTGGATGACGTAGTCAATGGCTCAACAAGGGTAGACGATCCTAACAAGTACACGATTGTCTTTCACACCGACGGCACAACGACCGGCCAGGCTGACTGCAATACGTTCTCCGGCACCTATTCGCAAGCCGACGGCTTCACGATTAGCGTAACCCCCGATGTCATGGCGGCTTGCGATCAAGGCTCTATGGATCAGCAATTCCTGAATTTACTGGATGACGTGGCCGCTGGTGGGCCGGATGGCGCTGGCGGCCTGATGCTGCAAACCGCTGGCGGCGCACAGAAATTGTCTTTTAGTAACGGTGGCCCGGCGCAGTAGAGCGTAAATGAATAAACCTGACAGGTCTTGGAGATCTGTCAGGTTTTTAATGTATTCCCGGAAACCCCACGAGTCTACTATGCCACCCGACAGACTTGCCGGGCGGCGCAGAATTGGTTAGCGGCCACAGATGCGGAAGCAACGGCCGTTCAACCCTAAAGGAGAATTTACAAAAATGACAAACATGGACCTACCATTACCAACATTCGCTGGCGGCACAAAAGCGATCACCTTCACCCCAGTTGTCGGTACTCCGCGACGGGAGTACGCCGACATGTTTGTCCCCGGCGAAGAAGAACTCGAAGATGGCGAGCTTCGCGTGACCGTTCTCGGCAGTGGCAACCCGTGGGTCACTCGCGCTCAAGCCTCCGGCAGTGTTCTTGTCGAAATTGGCAACCCTGAACGGGACATTCTGGTTTTTGACCTGGGCACTGGCTGTCTTGCCAACTATGCCAGTCTGAAACTGCCGGTCAACAAACTGAACAAAGTATTCTTCACCCACCTCCATGCCGACCACGTCTCCGACCTCATCACGCTCTCCGGCAGTTACTCCAAAGTAGGCCGCGCCGATGGGCCAATCTACGTTTGGGGACCCAGCGGCGTCGAGCCACGCCTGGGCACACGCCACTTCGTCGAATCCATCGAGCAAGCGCTGTCATGGGACACCGAAGCTGGCGGCGGAGCCATCAACCCCGACAGCATGAAGATTCTCGTCACCGAGTTCGATTTCAGCAAAACCGAAACCGTCTACCAGGAGAATGGGGTGAAGATCACCTCATTTCCGGTCATCCATGCCACCAGCGGCGCGGTTGGCTACCGGCTTGATTTTGCTGGCCTGACCTTCGTCTTTTCCGGCGACACCCGCGCCGGTTGGCCGCTGGTGCGGGCCTGTGAAGGCAATGTTGACCTGCTGATCCACGAATGCTTCCCCCCGGCGGCGGCGTTGGCGGCGGCATCTGGTCTCTCCATCGAACGCGCGACGATGGCG
>CAYXUZ010000002.1:68833-97759 GCA_964467705.1 uncultured Ardenticatenaceae bacterium
ACCTCCCCGACGGCCGCGGGCAAGGTGTTTAGCATGGTCAAACCGCGTATGGCCGGCCTCTGGCACACCCCGATGCTCTCCGTACAGGTTGTGCCGATGATTTTTGCGGAGTTAACGGCCGTTTACGATGGCCCCATCGTCCAAACCCAAGACCTGACTGTATTCAACGTAACCGAAGAAGCGGTCATCGCGCGTCAGGCACACGTCATGGACCAACTGCCGCCGATTGCGGGCAAAATGCGTGTGCCTTTTACGCCAGCCTTGAAACCAACTCCCACCTGGTGGGCCGAGGCGCTCTTGCCGCTTGACTAGGTGGCTGGCGGCAAAGGTAATTATTCACTTACGAAGGAGATAATAATATGAGCAAGGAAGATAAAAATATCGTCATCATAGCTGCTTACATGCAAACCGAGCCGGCCGCCAGGAATTTTGACCAGCTCGCCCAATTGGTGAAAGCCAAGAAGGTCAAAAGCGATGGCCTGATCCTCGTCGAGAAGGACATGGAGGGGCAACTGCTGGTCAAAGAGACCGGCGACCACATGGGCCGCAAGGGTGTGGAATGGGGCGGCGGGGTTGGCCTGTTGGTTGGCCTCTTTGCGCCGCCATTGCTGGCCGCGACGGCCGTTGGCGCGGCCGCCGGCGCGCTGGTCGGCAAATTCGCCAAGAACAAGGTCGTGGACGGCATGGAAGAGGGACTGGGCAAGAACCTCAAACCGGGCCAGGCTGCGATCCTGGCCATCGTCCGGGAAGAGGATCGTCTCCCCGCCGAACAGGCGTTGGCCGACTCTGTCGCCAAGTCGGTGGCGGTGATGGACGAAGGCGGCGCCAGGGGGCTGAAGTCGGCCATCAATGAAGCACGGGGCAAGTTCAACCCCGACCGCACCGTCCTGCCCATCCCCGACAAGAGCTTTGGTGGGGCGATTGCCCGCACGATGGACGAAGCGGTGGCCGACTGGAGCTTTATCCCCGGCCCGAAGGCGCCGGAAAATGCCCCCAATGTGCTGATCGTGCTGGTGGATGACGCCGGTTTCGGTGGGCCGGAACCGTTCGGCGGCGAAATTCGTACCCCGGCTTTGCAACGGGTGCAAGAGATGGGCATCACCTACAATGCCTTCCATGTAACGGCCGTTTGCTCACCCACCCGCGCCGCCATGCTCACCGGGCGCAACCATCACCGCGTCGGCATGGGTGGCATCGCCGAATTTCCGGGGCCGTTCCCCGGCTACACCGGCACCCGGCCGCGCAGCTGCACCGCCCTGCCCCGCATCTTGAAGGAAAATGGCTACATCACCGGCGGCTTCGGCAAGTGGCACATGACGCCCGGCCGCGAGATGGGGCCGTCTGGTCCTTTTGAACATTGGCCGCAAGCGTGGGGCTTCGACCATTGGTGGGGATTCCTGACCGGCGCGGCCGGGCAGTATGACCCGGTTATCACCCAGGACAACTCGGTACTCGGTGTGCCCGAAGGCAAGGACGGGAAACTCTACTACTTCCCCGATGACATCACCGACAAGAGCATCGAATGGCTGCACGCCGTGCGCGCGCACGACGCCAATAAGCCATGGATGATCTATTACTCCACCGGCGCCACCCATGCGCCGCATCATGTAGCCAGGGAGTGGGCAGACAAATACAAGGGGCAGTTCGACGACGGTTGGGACAAATACCGCGAGCGGACTCTGGAACGCCAGAAGAAATTGGGCATTGTGCCGCCCGATACCGGGCTGGCGGCCCGCCCCGACCCGTACCCGGCCTGGGATACGCTCAACGACGCCGAAAAGAAATTGTACGCCCGCCAGATGGAAGTCTTTGCCGGTTTCTCCGAGAATACGGACTGGAATATCGGCCGGCTGATTGACGAAGTAGAGGCGATAGGTGAACTTGACAATACGCTCATCATCTACATCTGGGGTGACAATGGCGCCAGTATGGAAGGCACGACTACTGGCTCCTTCAACGAGACCACCTTCTTTAACGGCCTCGTGCTGAACGCTGAAGATCAGTTGGCGCTGATCGAGAAGTATGGCGGCATCGAAGAGCTGGGCGGCGAATACACGGCACCCCACTTTGCCGCGGCCTGGGCGCACGCCAACAACACCCCCTTCCAATGGGGCAAGCAGATGGCCAGCCACCTGGGTGGCACACGCGACCCGATGGTTATCGCCTTGCCAAATCGCATCAAGCACGACAGTAAAATCCGCCATCAGTTCACGCACTGCATTGATGTCGTCCCAACCATCTTGGAAGTCGTCGGTATTCCTGAGCCAAAGGTAGTTGACGGTATCGAGCAGGAGCCGATGGACGGTACCAGCTTCGCCTACACCTTCGACGAGCCTCAAGCGGCGGATCGCCACACCGTGCAATACTTTGAGATGTATGGTAGTCGTGCCATCTACAAGGATGGCTGGTGGGCCTGCGCGCGGCTGGATAAGCTGCCATGGGACTTCTCACCGGCCACGCTCGCCCGCTTTGCGCCGGGTAGTGGATATGACCCCGATCAGGATCCGTGGGAACTCTACTATCTGCCAGACGACTTCAGCCAGGCTAAAAACCTAGCGGCCGAAAAACCGGAGAAGCTGGCCGAAATGAAGGAACTTTTCTGGCAAGAGGCCGAGCGTAACCGGGCGCTGCCACTGCTTGGCGGCATGGCGGCGTTCTTTGGCATCCTACCGCCCATGCCCACAGTCACACGCTACAGCTTCGCCGGCGATGTGCAGAACGTATCCACCACGGTGATCCCTCGCATCTACGGCCGTTCCTACGCCATCGAAGCTGAATTGGAAGTGCCGGAAGGTGGGGCTGAGGGTGTGCTGTGTGCCTTCGCCGACTTTATCGGTGGCTTCGCGCTGTGGGTCAACGAGCAGGGCCACCTCATCCACACTTACCAGTTCCTCGGCGTAGAAACATACAAACAGATCTCGACCGAGCCAATCCCAACCGGCGACGTGACGGTGAAGATGCTGTTTGAGATTGACGAGCCAAAACCAGGGGCTGGCGGCAAGGTGACGCTATGGGCGAATGACAGGCAAATTGGCGAAGGCGTGATGCCCCACACCGTGGCGATGCTGTTCACGACCTATGCCGGTATGGACATGGGCCGCGACAATGGCGGTGTGGTTGACCTGGAGTACGAAGACAAAGCGCCTTATGCCTTCACCGGTAAGTTGAAAAAGGTGGTCTTTGACCTGAAGCCAGCGCACATAGAAGCCGAGCAGGAATTGCATCACCAGGCGATGATCCATGCCGTAGCGGCCGGGGCGGCAGGTTAAAAGTGTTAATAGGCGTATAGATTGGGCCAGTCGCCAAAATTGGCCCAATCTATACGTCATTATCAGCCCGACCTGGAAGGTCAACGGAAAAGTCGTTGTAAGCGGCGACATCCTTGCCGGGTTCCAAGCACGAGCGCGGTAAGGATACTACGCCTACCAGAGCAAACAACGCCCTAGAGAACCGAGATTGCTAACGAGGCAAAATGATGATAGACCCACAGGCACAACTCAAACCGTACCTCAAGCTGTTGGGGCTGGTTATTTTATTGGGCACGGCCGTTTCGGTGATGACCTTTGCCTTTATGGCTATTGTGCATCAGGGCACAGCTTTGCTTTGGGAAACCGCAGCCGAGGAACTAGGGCTTGATCCCCGCCTTTTCACTGTGCTGATTTGCACCCTCGGCGGCTTGTTGGTGGGGTTGTTGGTGAAGCATTTCGGCGATCACAGTGGCATTTTTGCTGAGGTGATGCAGGAGTTTGGCAAGACGGGGCGATTTGATTACCACAACGCGCCGGGCATTGTGCTTACGGCTTTGGTTTCGCTCATGGCGGGGGGCAGTCTGGGGCCGGAAGCGCCGTTGGCCGATGCCAGCGGCGGGTTGGGCACATGGTTGGCCGACCGGCTCAAACTGAATGAGCAGGAGACGCGCTCGGTGGGTTATTCGGGGGTTAGCGCGATGCTGGCTTCTTTTATCACCTCACCCATCGGCGGGGCGTTGTTGGGGTTGGAATCGGCGCAGGGGGGGACAGGCGGGTTGGCGATGTATTTCTGGGTGTTGTTTCCCAGTATGCTGGCCTCGGCCGTAGCCACGTTGGTCTTTGTTTTGTTGAGTGGGGGATTCTTTGAGACGCTGTATCGCTTCCCGGCTTATGAGCCACGTCTGGTTGATCTGGCGTATGCCGCGCCGTTGGGTTTTGTGGGCGGGGTGACGGGCATTTTGTTTATGTTGTCGCTCAAACGGTTTAAACAGCTTTTTGTGCCGCTGAAGGATCGGTTGGTTTGGCGCGGAGTGATTGGCGGTTTGGGTATGGGGATCATTGGTGCGCTGTTACCACTGACTTTGTTCTCTGGTGAGTCGGAAACGGCCGAATTGATCACCCATGCGGCGCAGATTGGGGTGGTCATGTTGATTGTGCTGGCGCTGGCGAAGTTGTTTGCCACTTCGCTGCTGTTGGCGACGGGCTGGAAAGGGGGCTACATCTTCCCCATTATGTTTGCCAGCGCCGCATTGGGTATGGCGCTAAACCAACTGTTTCCCGGTATTCCGGTGGCGGTGGCAGTGGCGGCGACGATGGCGGGGGCGCTGGTGGCCGTTTTGAAGGCGCCGTTGTTTGCGGTGCTTTTTACAATGGTGTTGGTGCAGGAGGAGACGGCGGCGGTGGTGGCGGTGGCGGTTGTCACCAGCGCGTTGCTAACCGCGTTGATAGCGCTGCGTAGCGCCCAACGTGAAGCAAAACAGGCGGCAGCTTTATCCGAGAGTGTTTAACTTTAACTCAGTAGATCGAAGAGGGGTGAGCATCTGAGGATGCTCACCCCTCAATTTCAACCTACTGAAGAAGCTACGAGAAAGATAGAAGATGAGTGACATCAATCAGACGCCGAAAGGCGATATCTACCAGTTGATGCCCGGACTTGCCCTCCTGAAAGTGTTCAGTCCGGCGCTGCTGCGCACTGAATTTGTGGTGGCGGTGACGGTTTTTGCCGTACTCGTGCCATCGTCCATGGCTTATGGCGATCTAGCCGGGGTGAACCCTGTGGTGGGGCTGTATGTGGCGTTGGGCGCGATGACGATGTATGCCCTGTTTGGCACCTCCAAACAGGTGATCACAGGGTCAGAGGCAACGAGCGCCATTATGACGGCGGCGGCCGTTGCCCCGTTGGCGGCGGGCGACCCGGAACGTTATGCCTCACTGGCGGCGATGACGGCCGTTCTCGTTGGCGTTTTGGCGATATTGGCCCGGGTGGCGCGGCTTGGTTTCATCACTGACTTTTTGTCCAAGCCTGTTCTGGTGGGCTACATCTTCGGCGCGGCGCTGATCACAATTGGCAGTCAATTGGGCAAGATGTTTGGCTTCAAGCTGGAAAGTGACAAATTTTTCCAGCAGGTTGTGGAACTGATCGGCCGGCTGGATGAAACGGACATGCTCACTTTTGTCATTGGCGTCGTCTGCATGGTGGTTTTGTTGGGTATCCGCCGCGTGAATCGCGCGTTGCCCGGGCCGCTGATTGTTGTCGTTGGGGCGATTATCGCTTCGGCTTTGCTCGATTGGGAGGCGAAAGGGGTGACTGTGGTAGGGGAGGTACCAGCCGGCCTGCCCCAATTGGCAATCCCTATTGTCAGTGTGTCAGACATTTTTGCGCTGCTGCCAGCCGCCTTAGCGCTCACCATTTTGATCTATGCGGATGAGATTCTGACGGCGCGGGTTTTTGCGGCGAAACACGGGCAGAAGGTTGACGCCAACCAGGAGTTTTTGGCCCTGGGCATGGCGAACATCGGCGCGGGTCTTTTGACCGGGTTTCCGGCGGCGCTGAGTGCATCGAGAACGGCCGTTAACGATCAGATGGGTGGTAAAACACAATGGGTCGGGCTGATAGCCGCCGCCCTGACCATCATCTTCCTGCTCTTTTTCACGCCCCTGCTGGCGCCACTGCCCACCGTTGCGCTGGGGGCGATCATCATCGTCGCCTCTATCGGATTAATTGACTTAGCCGCGTTTCGCTTCTTGCGGCAGGTACGCTCCGCCGAGTTTTGGCTGGCGGTGGTGACTGCGTTTGGCGTCCTCACGGTCGGCATCTTGCAGGGCATTCTGGTGGCCGTGGTGTTTTCGCTGATCAATGTCATCTACCACATTTCGCGGCCGCATGATGCGTTGTTAGACGGCGTGGAGACAAATGGCGGCACGGTGTATCGTGGGATTGGCGACAAAGAGACGGCGCTGACCGAGCCGGGTCTGATTGTCTATCGCTTTGATGCGCCGCTGGTGTTTGCCAATGCGGGGTATTTTACCGAACGTCTGCAAGAGTTGGTGGCGCGGGCCGGGGATGGGTTGAAATGTGTGATTCTAGATGCCGAGGCGATCAGTGATTTTGATTCAACATCTGCTGAGGCGCTGGAGAATTTGGATACGGAACTGGAAAGAATGGGCGTGGAATTGTGGATTGCGCGGGCCAATCAACCCCTGCGTGACCTTTTGCTGCTCACGGGCTTAATGAAACGGATTGGCGAGGAACACATTTATCCATCGGTGCGCAGTGCTGTCGTCGCTTATAACACCGCTATGAACATTGATAGTTTACCAGCGACGGAATTGGGCAAGGAGGTGAAGAGCGATGGGTGAGAGCGGTGATCATCACCATTGCCGTGCTGCCTCTGCCCACCAAACTGAAGCAGCGGGGCATGTCTGGCCGGCTGGCATTGCTGCTGACAATTCTGGCGGTTGTGGGCGTCATCAACATGCTAGCCTGGGCAGAATTTGGCACCCCCACTGCCTTTATTGTGTTTTTTTGGCAGGCAAAACCTGAAATGTGAGAGGAGATTTCCGATGGCACGTAAGTCGAAACATTCCGTGAAGGGCAAGACCGAACAAGAGTTTGCCGTGATTGGGCTGGGGCATTTTGGCGCCAGTCTGGCACGGCGACTCGAAGAGATGGGTCACGCCACTCTCGGCGTAGACAACAACATGGCCTGGGTGCAAGCCATCTCCGATGACATCACGTCGGCCATTGCCCTGGATACGAGCAACGAGGACGCACTGCAAGAGGTTGACATCGCCTCCTTTAGCACGGTGATCATCGCCATGGCGGATGATTTCGAGACCAGCGCCCTGGTTACCACCTATCTGAAGGGGTTGGGGGTTACTCACGTGATTTGCGTTGCCAAATCCCATCGGCACCGCGACATCCTGCTGCGTATTGGCGCCGACCAGGTGATCGTATCCGACGAAGACAGCGGCATCAGGCTGGCCGAAACGTTGGCCGCACCCAACTTATTGGAGCGGGTACTGCTCGATGGCGAGCATAGCCTTGCCGAGCTGAAGGTGCCTGATAGCCTGGTAGCGCAGTCTGTGTCTGGCCTGGCGCACCATGATGTATCTGTACTCTTGATCCAACGCCAAGATCACCTTTTCCCCTCTCCCCCTGCCGAGACTCGGTTAGAGGCGGGTGATACGATCTTCGTGGTTGGCCAGCGCACGAAGCTATTGGAGATCACGTCTTTGCCATGAGTTCCACACTAGGTAGCCATCCGGACCTTAGTGAAGTAACGCAGGAGGCGTTAAATGTGCAGAGAAAGCGCCACCTGCCAATTCCGCTGCGCCTGCTGGTGACGCTAGCGGTTCTGATCGGCATGGGTACGGGGCTGTTGCTTTTGCCCTGGATGACAACGCAGCCGATCAGCCTCATGGATGCGTTGTTTACATCCACCTCGGCCGCGGCGGTCACGGGACTTTCTGTCCTCACTACCAGTACCGCCTTCACGCGGCTGGGGCAGTGGGTGATTCTACTACTGATGCAGTTTGGCGGGCTGGGCTTTCTTGTGACCCTTGTTCTCACCCTACGTTTGCTGGGGCGCCAGATTTCACTGGCGGATCGCTTGGCGGTCAGTAGTTCTCTGGGTCTGGCCAACCCCAAGGCGATCTTGTTGGTTTTAGGGCGTACAGTAACCTTCATGGTAATGGTTGAGGGTGTGGGCGCCCTGATCCTCTGGGTGCATTGGCGGCTGAACGACATTGTGCCGGCCGGTGATGCGGCGTTCTATGCCCTCTTCCATGCTGTGGCGGCTTTCTGTAACGCCGGGTTTGATCTATTTGCCGGGTTGCCGCAGTATCCTAACGGTGTTCCGTCTGACCCGATTACTCTGCTGACGTTGGGTTGGTTGGTGATCATTGGCGGGCTGGGTATTCCGGTGTACATGGAATTGTTGCACCGCCGGACAACACTTCAAGAAGGTAAACGGCTCAGACGCCTGAGTTTGCAGACACGTTTGGCGTTGTGGTCGGCGATTTTTCTGGTCTTAGTTGGCTGGACCGGGTTGCTTGTTGGTGAGTACCGGCATGAGGGGGTTTTGTCGGGCATGTCGTTGGGTGAACGGGTGTTGCGAACCTGGTTTCAGTCGGTGGCCGCACGCACGGCCGGCTTTGCCAGCCTCAGCGATTTTGCCAATCTCCACGATTCCAGCCGGTTGCTGCTCATCTGCCTGATGTTCATTGGCAGTGCGCCGGCCTCGATGGGCGGCGGCATCACGACCGGCACTTTCTCCGTGCTCATAGTGGCTATGTGGAGCCTGGCGCGTGGCTACGACAGGGTACATATATGGCAGCGTGCGATCTCGATGGCAGTGGTGTGGCGGGCCATCACCGTCCTCTTCATCAGTCTCGGCGTGGTTTTGAGCGCGACCTGGCTGCTTCTGGTGACTCAAGAGGTGACTCTTAGTACGGCTCTATTTGAGGTTGTCTCTGCGTTCTCTACAACAGGTTTGTCGCTGGGTATAACAGGACAGCTTGACCCCTTCGGCCGGCTGGTGATTATTGGTCTCATGTTCTGGGGACGATTGGGGGCGGTTACTATCATGCTCGTCTTGCTGAAACGCCGTGGGCATGAGAGTTTGTTGCAGTACCCCGAAGAGACGGTCTTGGTTGGGTGATTCCGCACCGGTTCATTACCGACAAGTAGGACTTTCAAAATTGCTGGTAATTATGAGGAAATAGAGGAGATAGCTTCCATGTCTGATTTATCTGCTGGGACTGTCCGTAAACGATTGAAGACGCCGCGGGCGGCGGCCGTGGCCGGTATTCTTTTTGCTTTGCTCTACAGCGCCAGTCTGGTGTTGATCCGCATTTCGATCCCGGCGGAGGTGGCGGCGGATAATGCGGAGTGGCTGGAGGAGTATTCAGGGCGGATTGTGTTGGCGCTGAATCTAGTGCCGTTTGCGGGCATTGCGTTTCTCTGGTTTATTGGGGTACTGCGGGATCGTTTGGGTGAGTTGGAGGATCGCCTGTTTGCTACGGTGTTTTTGGGTAGTGGGTTGCTGTTTTTGGCGCTGAATTTTGTGGGCGCGGCCCTGGCCGGGGGGCTGTTGAGCAGTTATGCGGTTGCCTCCAACACGTTGGTGGAGAGTGGGGTGTTTAGTTACGGCCGTTCCGTTATGTACCACATCATCAATGTTTATGCCATCCGCATGGCCGGCGTGTTTATGATTTCGCTGGGCACGATTTGGCTGCGTACCGGCCTCATGCAGCGTGGTTGGGCTTTCCTGACCTATGCACTTGCTCTGGTGCTGCTGGTCAGTGTTAGTTTGTCGGCGTGGGTGACCTTGATCTTCCCAGGTTGGGTATTGGCAGTCAGCATCTATATTCTGATCTTGAGTCTCCGTGAGCAGCGGTAGAAAACCTTGAGTGAGTTTTGATGCCGAAACTCTGCTGAGTAACTGTAGAGGGAGAAGAGTAAAAGTCCAAGTTTTATGAGATGAAAATATGAGCACTCAAATAAAGAAAATTGACAACCAATCCATCCAAAGCCGCTTCTTACCCATTGTCTCATGGCTGCCAGGTTATGACCGTGGCTGGCTGCGCGGCGATATTATTGCTGGCCTGACATTGTGGGGACTGGTCGTGCCGGAAGCGATGGCCTATGCGGGCATTGCCGGTCTGCCGCCGGAGGCTGGCCTTTATACCCTGCTGGCCGCCCTGCTCGTCTACGCCATCATGGGCACCTCGCGTCATCTGGTGGTGCAGGCGACCTCGGCTACGGCCGCGCTGCTGGCTTCTTCGGTGGTGGCGGCGATGGTGGCTACGGCGGCTTCCACTTCTGATCCAGAAAGCTACCAGGCATATGCCACAGGCTTTGTTCTGGT
This sequence comes from uncultured Ardenticatenaceae bacterium, assembly GCA_964467705.1. Taxonomy (GTDB): domain Bacteria; phylum Chloroflexota; class Anaerolineae; order Promineifilales; family Promineifilaceae; genus CAADGU01. The sequence goes on from CAYXUZ010000002.1 coordinate 78,954, forward strand.
CACTGGTCTGGTTTTTCTGGTGGCTGGCCTGGCCCGGCTGGGTTTCATCACCCAGTTTCTGTCTAAACCGGTGATGGATGGTTTTGTGATGGGTATTGCCATTTTTGTGGCGGTGGGGCAACTCAACAAGCTCTTTGGTGTGCCCAAACCTGAGGGCAACACGGTGGAGAAGCTGTTAGGAATCATCAGAGAGTTACCGGAGACAAACTGGGTAACTTTCGCTGTAGGCGCCGGGGCGATGGCGCTGCTCTTTTTGCTGCCGCGCTGGAGCAAGAAGTTGCCGGCCGGCCTGGTGGTGCTGTTTGCGGCCATCGCGTTGAGCGCGGCGCTTGATCTGGAGGGTAATTATGGGGTAGAGATTGTGGGTACGCTGCCCCAGGGATTGCCCTCACTGACCTTCCCCCGGCTGTCGTTTACAGCATATTTGTCCATGTTACCGGCCGCTCTGGGCGTGGTGTTGATGGCCTACAGCGAGGCGCTGGGTGTGGCGCACGAGTTTGCCGAAAAACATGGCTATGAGGTGGACGCCGATCAGGAGCTAAACGCGCATGGGGTGGCTAATCTGGTGAGCGCCTTGTTCGGGGGTATGCTCGCCGCCGGCAGCATGTCGGCCTCGGCCGTTAAAGAAGAGGCGGGCGCGCGCTCTCAGGTGACTAATCTGGTCACCTGGGTGGTGACGATTATCACTGTGCTTTTCCTCACGCCTTTATTTACGACCTTGCCCGAAGCCGTTTTGGGCGCGTTGATCATTCACGCTCTCTGGCACATCCTGAGTTCACGCAAACTGCAAAAGATCCGTGAAGCGTCGCTGGTGGAGTTCTGGTTTGGTGTGTTGGCGCTGGCCGGTGTACTGCTGGTTGATGTATTGGAGGGGATGATTATTGGGCTGGTCGCTTCTATGTTGTTCGTGATCTACCGCTCCAGCCGGCCGCATATCGCTTCGCTGGGGCGAGTACCAGGCGTTCCCGGCGCTTACTCAGACCTGGCGCAACACCCTGAGAATACCCTGGTGCCGGGCGTCTTGATCCTGCGACTCAATGGGGTGCTGTATTATGCCAACGCGCGCACGGCTCGTGAGCGGATCAAGGCGATGATCGCGGAAATGGAACCGCCGCTCCGGGCCGTGATTATGGATGCCGCTGTTCAAGAAGAGATTGACGTGACCAGCACTTACCTCCTTCGGGACCTCTATAAGGAACTGCACGCCAAAGGTATTGACGTGTACCTGGCAGAAGTGCAGGCCCCTGTTCTGGAGTATGGACGCCGGATGGGGCTGCTTGAATTCATCGGCGAAGAACGGGTGTTTCCCAGTGTGCACACGGCCGTTCAGCATATTGAGCGTTCCCAACCCGCAAACGTCAATGACCAGGATTGACCAGAAATGCACCCTGGCCGACCTCAGGAGACAGCAAGATGAATAACCTATCAGGCCGTTTGGTCATTTACCTGGTGGCGTTAGCCAGTTTATTTGTGATTCTGTTCGGCATCCGTGCATCGGCCAGCATCATCAACCCGATATTACTGGCGGCGGTCATCACCGTCACCGTGCTGCCCATCCCTGGCCGCCTGGCGAAGCGCGGCTTGCCCGGCTGGTTGTCCACGGTGCTGAGCATCGGCATGGTGGTTCTGGCCTTGGGGGTAGTCATTGTGACGGTTTTCTTCTCGATTACCAAACTGGCGGCCGAGATACCGCAATACGTAGACAGCGCCGCGGTGCAGTCGGCCGAAGATGTGGCGGCGGTGACCGGAACTGAATCCAGCAGTGATACAGCGGCGGCCGCCGCCGAGCTGGGCGAAATAGCTCTGTCGTTGGTAGCGCGGGTCTTCGACTTGTTAAGCCAGTTGGTGCTGGCTCTGGTTATCTTCTTCTTTATGCTCAGCGCGGCCGTGACGCTGCCTGGGCCAACCAGATTGGGACTGGACCCCCATTCCCCCACCATCGCCCGAGTGACCCATTACACCACAGACATCCGCAAGTACATCAGCGTTCTGACCCTGGTAAACCTGCTGGTAGGCCTGATTGACACCATCTTCCTGCTGTTCCTGGGCGTTGAATTCGCCCTGTTGTGGGGCTTGCTGGCCTGGTTGATGGGTTACATTCCCTCCATTGGTTTCTTGATCGCCCTCATCCCGCCGGTACTCATGGCGTATGCCCAGTACGGCCTGCCAACCGCGCTGGTGGTGCTGGTCGGTTACGTTCTGATTAATGGCACGGTAGAGAATTTCATCAAGCCCAGGCGCATGGGTAACAGTTTGAATATCTCGCCGCTGGTTGTCTTTGTTGGCTTATTCATCTGGGGCTACCTGTTAGGCGGCATTGGCGCGATCCTGGCCGTACCGCTGACCATGCTGGTGGTGCTGCTCATGGAAAATTTCCCCGGCACCCGCACAATGGCGGTGCTGATGCGGTATACAGGCGAAGGAAAAAGCGAAGAGAAACAGGCGGCGATGAAGGAAGTGACCGCTCTGTGGGACAGAGTGAGAAGGCCATTTGGCTTCAGTCGAGAGTCGGAAGATGATGGCGAGTGAAAATACGAACGGCCGTCTTGGGGCCAATGGCGAAATGGAGGGGCGTATTGCCATACACCCCTCCTATTAAAAAGGCATACTGATGAACCCGGTACGCAATAAATCTGCCTTACAAAAAGATATGATCGCCGGACTCACCTTTGCTCTGGTGAACATACCGCAATCAATGGCTCATGCTGTATTGGCCTCAGTCAATCCGGTGACAGGCCTATACACGCTGATGCTGGCGACACCGGTGGGGGCATTGTTCACCAGCGCCGTGTTTATGAACGTGTCCACTACCAGTGCGCTGGCGGTGGCGGCCGGCGATACGCTAATCACCTACCCGACAGGCAGCCGGACACCTGTTCTGGTGACGCTGGTTCTCCTGATTGGCGTTTTTCAGGTCATCCTCGGCCTGTTTCGCCTGGGCTGGTTGACCCGGTTCATTTCCTTCCCGGTGATGACTGGATTTATGACCGGCGTAGCCGTTTTGATCGTGATTGGGCAGCTTGGCGATTTCACCGGTTACTACAGCGATTATTCAGGGAAAATTGCCCAATTAGCGGACCTGATATTAAACCTGGAATCCATTCAGTGGGCGGCGCTGACGACCGGTCTGGTGGCGATTGCCCTTATATTTGGACTCAAATCAACACGCCTGGCCAAATTTGCCCTGGTGCTGGCCATTCTGTTGGCGTCTGGCGTAGCCGTTCTGCTAAATGAGGCCGTCTCGGCCAATATCAAAATGGTAGGAGACATTACCGATGTGCCCCGGTCCCTTCCCAGCCTGGTGCTACCTGATCCTGCTCTCATTGTGGAATTGATTGTGCCGGCGGTGGCGATTGGGATCATCGGTCTGGTGCAGGGCGCCGGGGTTAGCCAGACCTTCCCCAACCCGGATGGAAAGTATCCCGATGTTTCGCGGGATTTCTTGGGTCAGGGAGCGGCTAATCTGGCCGGTGGTCTGTTTGGGGGCATTCCGGCCGGCGGTTCTAGTTCGGGAACGTCGCTGATGGTGAGCGCGGACGCCACCTCACGCTGGGCCAACATTTTCGGCGGCACGGCCGTAGCCATCATCGTCCTGCTGTTTGCCGATCTGGTTGAACTGGTGGCTATGCCGGCTTTGGCCGGATTGGTCATCATCGCCGGGGTTCAGATGGTCAATGTCCAGGCCATCCGCACCGTGTGGCAGACAAATGTGGTCGCCCGCAGCATCATGCTGGTTACTTTTGGCTCTACGCTGGTCATGCCGCTCCAGTATGCCGTGTTTCTGGGTGTGGCGATCTCAATCCTGCTATTTGTTTTCCAGCAATCGAACACGTTGCGGGTTGTTGAGTGGGTTGTAGAGGACGGGGGTTGGCCAATCGAGCGGCCGTCGCCTCAGCAATTGGCATCTGGCCGGGTGACCCTCCTGCATATCTATGGCAGCCTGTTTTATGCCGCCGCCGATACGTTTGAGAAACAACTGCCGGAGGTCGAGGGTTCTAACCGGGCGGCCGTCATTGTGGCCTTGCGCGGCTACAACGACATTGGCAGCACGATGACCGAAGTGTTTCGCCGCTACTTGCAGGCCTTACAGGCCAATTCTGGCAGATTGCTACTGGTAGGTGTTTCGCCTTCATTACATGACCAGTTCCGGCGTACCGGTTTTCTCAACCTGCTCGGTGAGGAGAATGTTTTCCTCGAAACCGAAATAATCGGTGAAGCGGGTAACGCTGCCTTGCATGTGGCTAACAATTGGCTGGTGCAGGTGGGTGGGGAGAAGGGAGGGAATGGGCGCGACAGGACTTGAACCTGTGACCTCACGGATGTGAACCGTGCGCTCTAACCAACTGAGCTACGCGCCCGTCGCGGGTGGCATTATAGCACTGTGCCTGATGCGTCGCAACCAGATTTTCGTTCATAGAATGTGTTGGGTATAATGCAGGCAGTCGAGAATACAAGACCCTAAGGGTTTTCTGAAACCCTTAGGGTCTGATGTAGAAAATAGGATGTGAATAATGAAAGCATTTGTTACCGGCGGGTCTGGTTTTATTGGGCAACATGTGGTGCGCAAATTGGTGGCGCGGGGATATGAGGTTTATGCGTTGGCGCGGTCGGAGCAGAGTACGGCCGTTGTCCGCAATCTGGGCGCTGTACCCGTTCCCGGTGATATTACCGACACCGCTTCCATGCGCGACGGCATGGCGGGCAGCGACCTGGTGGTGCATCTGGCGGCCTGGTATCACATTGGCACGCCAGACTGGATGGAAGCGGAAGCAATGAACGTGGGGGGCACACGCCGGGTGCTGCATCTGGCGCATGAATTGGGCGTTCCCCGCATTGTCTACGTCAGCACGGTGGCGGTTTTTGGTGATACCAAAGGGCAGTTGGTAGACGAAACCTTTTTCCAGGGTGGGCCGTTTCTGACGGAGTATGACCGCACCAAATGGCTGGCACATTACAAAGTAGCCGTGCCCATGATTGAAGAAGGCGCGCCAATTATTATCGCCATGCCTGGTTTTGTATTTGGGCCGGGTGACACGGGCATGGGCAACCAGATGATGCGCATGTTTTACCGGGGATTGCCGGTGCTACCCGGTGCAGACACTACATTGACCTATGTGCATGTGGAAGATGCAGCAGAGGGGATTGTGCTGGCGGCGGAAAAAGGGCGGTTGGGCGAGAGTTATATCCTGGCCGGGCCGGCCATCCCGTTGGGGGAGATGGTGGATTTTTGGGCGAATTTGTTGGGGCGGCGGGCGCCGGCGGTGCGTGTGCCGGGAACAGTGTTACGGCCGTTGGCCCCTGTCATCGGCGCCCTCAGTAATGTAGCCCCCATCCCGGCCACGTTTAGCGAAGAAGCCACGCGCACATTAGGCGCTACCTATATGGCCCGTTCTGACAAGGCGCGGGCGGAGTTGGGCTGGAAGACACGGCCGTTGCAAACCGGCATGTTGGAAACGTTCAAATGGATTGAAGCGACCGAACCGCCACCCGCGCCCGCCCCCACCCGCGAAAAACAGGTGGCGGCAGTGGTGTTGTTGGGTACGGCCGTGTTGCTACTCTTGTGGCTCATGGGCAGGCAGCGGAAAGGGTGACAATGACCGAGTTTTCCCTCAATATGGTTTGTTGACTTCCGCAATAACCCATTCAAATACGGAAAGTAACTGAGCCAGGCGCGTTTCTTCATTCAGCAACGAAAGTGGTAAGGTAGGTTCGCGGTTAATGGCGTGAGCAGGCAGATCCATGCCGTTAATTTCGTTCAAACGAGCCATAATTTCTTGTTGTTTTGCCGGGGAATTAAACGGCCGTTTACTACTAAGGCTATTGAGCCTAAGCTGCATATGATTGCCTCGTGTCCAGAAGGTAAAGAGTTGGTATCTGATTCCTTCTCGTTTAAGAATAGGTGTAAACGACCCCACTTCTGTTCCTTTCCCCCAAGATATGGCATCAGCATGTTTATTAGCCCAGATGAGAATGTGTCGTGCTATGGTCACGGCCGTTTCCTCTTGTTGTGCTAGTTCAGCAAAAAATGTTTCTTCATCCCATTGCCGGGATTCTCTAGGCGTGTAACCTTTCTTTTGTTGGGCTTCAACTGTTTGTCCAATAATACGCGGCACAATAGTTCTAATCCCCTGGCCCACAAACTGCGGCAATTCCACACCTAACACTTCTGCCGGATCCATTTGCTCATTTAAGAATTCAATGATCCGTCGCAGTTGGGGCGGAATAATATCTGCTACAAACACTAGGCGAATCCTTCCCGCCTGCAAATTTGTTTTTACCTGCGCCCAGAATTTTTCGACGGCCGTACCATCATCTAATTCCGCCAGGATAAATGTGGTGATAACGGTCGTTGCATCTTCCTGACGATATTCGCAGGCTAGTTCAAATCGAGTGCGTATCTCTTCTATCGGCCAATACGCCACCGCATTGGCAGCGTAATCCAACATCTGCCCAATGACTTCACGGCGGATACGTGTGTCGCTGCTACGCTTAACCTCTACCAGTGTAGGGATACCTTCCTGATCCAGAAAAAGGTGATCCAGATACATGTTCTTGCCACCCTGTTCTTCGTCAGGAACAGCCACTTCACGAGAAATCAGTAACCAACGACGAGGATTAGATGGATTGATTTCCTCACCTGCCAGCAATTCGGGGTGCTTTTCCAACAGAGTTTGTAACAAATTTTCGTTCTGATAAGGTTGTTCTTCAAGAGACTGCAATGTGTTATCACTCTGGATAAGAAATATTTTGCTGCTCATAAGCCCTCCGTTGTCACACCAAACACACAACAATAGCCTGTATTGTGCCCATTATATGTTGGTTTGTGGTAAAACCGAATTGGCACAAAAAAAAGGCCGGAATCAAACGATTCCCGGCCTTTATGTTTTAAGTTCGTTGTATATGGAGTTGGAATTAGAAGGGTCTTTGTTGGCGGTTAAGTTGGCGGCGGCGTTGCGCCTGGGCCAGAGCCACAGCTTTTGCCTGCTCCCGCTGCCGGTGTTTACGAACAGCTAATACGACGATTCCCGAAAACATTGCGCTTGCCAACAAAGTAATCATGTTAATACCCCTCTTGCATAGGTAATAAATACATGCCCACTACAATAATGTTTTTTGCTCAAAATTTCAAGCCCCGATTTATAGGACTTTCTTCTCTAACTTTACCCCAATTTCCAAACCAGAGGCAGGCATACAGCAAATTCTCATGTAGCCGAACCTGTTTCAGATGAGATTACGGATTTGCCGTTCGTGAACCTCAAAATGAGCTTTCACATAATGAAATAGTTGCGCCAGCGTCACTTCACCGGCAAGCAACGGGTCCCAACCAGGGTAGATCGCGCTTTTTTGAAAATCCTCGTCTTGAACTGATTCGAGAACCTGGAGAATTTTCCTGGTGGCCTCGTCATAGACATTTGCCAATTCTGCGCGGGAAAGATTTCGCCCTTTGGAGCGGGTATAGACCTTGTTTACCCAATCAAACAGTGCTTGTGGTATTAATTTGGGCAAGAGTTTGTAAACCTTGCGCTGGCCGGTAATCATACTCACGTCCGATACCATCATGCGCGGAGCCAGGCTCATATGGTACAACACTTCGCCGACTGTCCAGGCCGGATTATCCGACGGCCGTGACAAAGCCTCGTCTGGAACCTCTTCCAGCAGACGGTGAAAGGCGGCCCGCGTTTCTTCAATTTCCTGGCGCAGTTCGTCACGGATAGACATCACCCCTCCTCTTGAGTGACCATTTAATCACTACTTGCCACCATGTGGGCTGTCTGGAAACCAGAGAAAAAGAGACGGCCGTCCGCCATCACCAACGCCTCCAGAATCGCCCCATTCGGCAGCCAGACCCCACTGGCAAAGTGACGATACCGCTCCATCGCCTCCGGTGACGCCTCTGTAATCCCGGTCAACACCGACCAGAGCAATGCCCGTAAAAACAGGCCATGACTGAACACGGCCGTAAACCCCACCGTCTCTTCTCGCACAAGCTGAAGCGTCTCTTGCACCCGCGCCAGCAGCGCGGCAAACGATTCCCCACCTCCCCCTTCTTCTTCCCAGGGGTCATTACGCTGCCAATATGCCTGGGCAAAAGGGCTGCGCTCCGTGCCGGTGGTGCCGTTGTATCGTTCCGGGTGCAGGTAACTAAATTCGTGGACGGGCCAGGTGGTGACAGGCACGTGGGGGAAGCGGGTTTGGGTGGGCACGGCCGTTTCCCGCGCCCGCACATACGACGATACTACAATCAAATCTGGCACGGCCGTGAATGCCTGCGCAATCAGCATCGCCTCTTCATGCCCGCGTGATGTCAATTCTGATTCAGCCGGATGAACCGTCGGCAAATCCGCATTTGATACGCTCTCCCCGTGCCGGATAAACCACACCTTCTGCATAACTCACAACCCACGCTCACCGCGAATATAAGGCACACCCAAAGCGGCTGGCGCACCCAACCGATTGCGAATCGCCGCCCGCGAGCCGATCACCAATGCCAGAATCGTCAGGATATACGGCGTCATTTGCAGGAAGAAGCCAAAATTCGAGTTGATATACAACGGATTGGTGAAGCCCAACAATATCGCCGGGCCTTGCAAATCCAGGATCGCCCGCCGCAGCGCCCCAAATAAATAGGCCCCCAACGCCGCCCGCAGCGGGTCCCATTGGGCAAAAATGACCAGCCCAATGGCAATCCACCCCTGCCCCGAAGTCGTTTGGGCGCTGTACCAGCCGGGTGAGACCGACAGGCTGATCGTTGCTCCGGCCAGTCCCGCCATACAGCCGCCCACAAACACATAAAAATAACGCAGCCTGTACACATTTACCCCCATCGTATCGGCCGCTTCCGGTTTTTCACCGATAGCCCGCAAATGCATTCCTGGCCGGGTGCGGTAAATGTAGTACCAGGCCGCCGGGATGAGAAGATAGCCCACATACGTCAACAGGCTGTGATTGGCAAAGAAGATAGGGCCAATCACCGGAATTTGGGCCAATAACGGGATATCAAACGATGGGATCAACGGTGGGTTCTGGCCGGTCAGCCCTTCGCCTAATACCAGCGCCAACCCGGTACCCAGGAATGTGAGCGAAAGGCCGCTGACCACCTGATCGGCTTGCAAATGAATGGTGACCAACCCATGCGCCAGGCTCAAGATGCCACCGGCCAGCATAGCGGCCGCCAAACCCACCCAGGCATTATTCGTTGCCAACGACATGCTAAAACCGGCCATCGCCCCCATCAGCATCATGCCTTCCACGCCCAGGTTCAAGATGCCCGCTCGTTCGGCATAGATTTCCCCAATGGCCGCAAAGAGCAAAATGGTGCCCGTTGCCAGCCCGGCGCGCAGAATGATGGTGAAATCCATAATACCCTCCAGGTTCGTAATAGGCGATTCATCGCCGTCTTGTGGCGATAAATCGCCTACTACGAACGATGTGTCAGACGGATTTTATAGCGAAGTAGAAAATCGCTGCTGATGACCATGAACAGGACAATGCCTTGCAACAAGCTGGACAGGCCGGCCGGTTGAATTTCCCGTCCGGCGACAATCAGTGCGCCAAACAGGATGGAAACGGGAATGACGGCAATCGGGTTCAGTTTGGCTAACCAGGCGATGATGATGCCAGTGAAGCCATATCCAGGTGAAATACGCTCTTGCAGGCGATGAACTACGCCGGTAACTTCCGACATACCGGCTAATCCGGCCAGCGCCCCAGAGAACATCATCACCAGGATGATGTTACGGCTGATGTTGATGCCCGCATAACGGGCCGCTTCTTTGTTATCGCCGGTCAGTTTAATCTCATACCCCCACCGGCTACGTTCCAAAATCCACCAGACAACAATGGCGGCCAGGACGGCAAAGAGGATGCCCAAATGCAGCGTCATGCCCGACAGGCTGGGGTATTCGCGGGCGTAATCGGTGAGGCGGGGCAGCCAGGCGGCCTTGATGAAGGTGGGCGTCATCTGGAAACCGGCGTCGCTCCAGGCGTTAAATATCCAGAAGTTGTTCCACAGGATGGCAATGTAGTTGAGCATGAGGGTGGTGATGATCTCGTTGACGGCGAAACGTGCTTTGAGAAGGCCGGGAATGAAACCCCACAACGCACCGCCAATCATACCCATAAGCATCATCAAGGGGATGGTTGTCCAGCGGGAGGCGTCTTCGCTGACCAGGGGGACGAGGACGACCAGGCTGGCAAAAAATGCGCCCATGTAAAACTGCCCTTCTGCGCCAATGTTCCACAATTTCATTTTGAAGGCGACGGTGCAGCCTAAACCGATCAGAATGAGCGGGGTGGCTTTGACCAGGGTGTCGGAAATGACGGCCCAACTGCCGAAGGTGGCGTTGAAAAAGAAACGTAGCACAACCAGGGGTTGCCCGCCGATCAGTTTCAGGATGACACCGGCGATGAGGAAGGCAATAATGACCGAACCGATGGAAGTGGCGGCAGGCAGCCAGCGGGGGATGTCTTCGATACGTTTTTCAATGGAAAGGGAGTAGGGGAGAGAAAACTTGCGCTTCCTGGTATGGGTAGTTGTCATACGATTCCCTCCTACTATCAGTTCGTAGTAGGCGATTCATCGCCTTTTGACGGCGATGAATCGCCTATTACAAACGAGTGGTGTGCGTCGCCACCCGTCATCATCATGCCAATCTGGTTCACATCGGCCGTATCCGCGTCCATGATGCCCATAATACGCCCTTCAGAGATGACGGCAATGCGGTCGCTGAGGGCGAACAATTCTTCCAGTTCTTCGGAGATGAGCAACACGGCCGTGCCCGCCTTCCTTTGCTCCAACAACAACGTCTGAATCGCCTCAATCGCGCCCACATCTAGACCACGTGTGGGCTGCACGGCCACCATCAATTGGGGTTGGGCAGAGATTTCCCGTGCCAGAATCACCTTTTGCAAATTGCCGCCGGACAGTTTGCGGGCTAACGTGTCTACGCTGGGGGCCAGAATGGCGTAGGCGTTTTTGAGCTTTTCGGCCGTGTCATGGGCGATGGTGTAGTTGATGCGCCAGCCCTGGCTGATGGGCGTCTGGCGGTAGCTTTTCATGATGGTGTTGTCGGTGATGGTTAGATTGGGGGCGCTGCCAACGTGGGTACGGTCTTCGGGGATGTGAGCCACACCCTGGCGAATGGCGGCGATAGGCGGGCGGTTGCCCAATTCTTCGCCGTGAATGGTGATGTGGCCGGTACACGGCCGTAGCCCCGTAATCACCTCCGCCAATTCACTCTGCCCATTACCGGCTACCCCGGCAACACCCAAAATTTCGCCGCTGCGCACCTCCAGTGAAACGCCGCGCAAAGCAGGCAGCCCTTTATCATTTTCGGCGTAGACATCCCGCAAAGCCAGTACCACTTCACCCGGTTTCTGCGCTTCCTTTTGTACGGAGAAGATGATGCCGCGCCCCACCATCAATTGCGCCAGCTTTTCGCGGGTCATGCCTTCAATGCTTTGCCCTTCGGCCGTCACTTCGCCTTTGCGTAAAACGGTGATACGGTCGGCAACGGCCGTGACCTCATGCAACTTATGGCTGATAAAAATAATAGATTTCCCTTGCGCGGTCATAGCCCGCATGGTGTGCATGAATTCCTCAATTTCGGCGGGGGCGAGTACGGCCGTAGGTTCATCCAAAATCAAAATACTGGCCCCCCGATACAGTGTCTTCAAAATCTCCACCCGCTGCTGTTCCCCTACCGATAGCTGCCATATTTTGGCGCGTGGGTCTACCCGCAGCCCATACTGCTCTTGCAGGGCGACAATCTCCTCATCAAACCGCTTCAAGTTCAGCCGGAAACGAGGCCGATTCAGCCCCAGCAAAATGTTTTCCGTCACCGTCAGCGTCGGCGCCAGCATAAAATGTTGATGCACCATGCCAATGCCTCTGGCAATGGCATCTTTAGGCGAATAAAACGTAACCGGCTCCCCGTAGATTTTGATCATCCCCTCTGTTGGTTTATACAGTCCAGACAGCACATTCATCAATGTGCTTTTGCCTGCCCCATTTTCACCCAACAAGGCATGAATCTCTCCCGGCCTCAAGGTCATATTGACCCGATTGTTCGCTAACACCCCGGGGAAACGAACCACGATATTTTCCATTTCCACGGCGTAGGGCGTCTCTGACATGATTTTTTTCGAGGTAATCGGTTATCAGTAATCGGTAATCGGTGCGCAAAGACCGATTACCGATTACCGTTTACCGATTACTACTCAAGTTCCGGCAATTCGGCCGTCACATTTTCATTCCACCAGTACATGCAAGTTTTACACTCGCTACCAAATTGAGAAAAGCCATCCAGATCAAGCTGTTCCAGCTTTTCGCCTTCGGCCAACACCACATTTCCCTGATTGTCGGTAATAGGCCCGGCAAACACATCAAAGCGAGTAAATTCCCCGGCCAGCATTTTCGCCAGCGTGTCCCGGATCAGTTGCAAATCGGCTTCGGGCAGTTCGGCCACACCCGGCATGAGAGTCTCGCCTTCCATGAAGCCGAGCAGCCCCATCGCGCCAGAGTCAGCGTCAAAGTATTCCCAACCGCCCACCCAGGTACCGGCTTTAGATTCTTCTACGATACGGGCGTACACCGGCCCCCAGTTCCAGTACATGGAGGTCAGGCAGCGGGGATTGGTGCAATTTTCTTTGTAGTCGTAGGTGATGCCCCATTTGCCTTCGGGGGCGGCATCGGCCGGAGCCGGGGTGTCCGCGCCAGTCATCACCACCTGAACGCCGCTGTCAAACAGGGATGAGGCGGCCTCTTTTTCCACGATAGGGTCATGCCAGGTGAAAATCCAGCGCACATCCATCGTACATTCCGGGCAGGTTTCCTGCACGCCGAGGGCAAAGGCATTACCCAGGCGCAGTTCTTCGGGGATGGGGAAGGTGGCGATGTAACCCAGGCGGGGGTTGCCATCCATTTTGGCGCGGGAACCGGCGAGCATCCCGGCCAGATATTTCATATCTTCCATAGCCCCAAACAGGTTTCCAAAGTTATCTTCATTGGATTTGAAGCCGCTGATGTGAATGATGTCGGTGTTGGGGAATTCACCGGCCACAATTTCGGAGGCGTCCATGAAGCCAAAGGAGGTGGTGAAGATGGTGTTGAAGCCTTTGCGGGCCAGGGAGCGGATAACTTGTTCGGCATCTGCGCCTTCGGCGACGTTCTCAACATAGGCGGTGTGAACGCCTTCTACACTTTCTTCCACATATTGCCGACCCACATCGTGCGCCTGCGTCCAACCACCATCATCATGGGGGCCAACATAGACGAAAGCGACATTATGGCAGCCTTCGATGATGGAGGGTATCTGGTATGCGCCTTCCGCTTCGGTGGCGGAGGTAGCTTTACAATCTACAGCGGCCGTTTCTTCTGTTTCGGTTTCTGCTTCGGCGCTGGTCTCGGTTTCGGTGTCACTTTCTGTTTCTGTGCCGCTGCCGGAACAGGCTGCGGCCAGCATCAGAATGAGCAAAAGCACAAAAAGTTTCCACAGGGTTTTTTGTTTCATCGTAATTATTCTCCTCTTGTCAAAGTATTGAAAATGGGGTTTTGAAATTGGGATGGACTGTTGATTGAATGAACCACCTCCTTCATTTCACGAATAACTGCTTACGGACAACGGGATCATACCACATCCTGGCGGGAGGAGGGATTGTGAGAACTGCCCAACGGCCGTCCCGCCTGCTGCTCAATAATGTGTAATTCTTGCTGGTACACGGCCGTTTGTTGTTCCTGCCCCGCCTCTTGTGCCAGCCGCACCGCCTGCTCCATATCCTGGTATGCCAGGTCATACCGGCTCTGGCGGCGGTAGGCTAGGCTGCGCTGATGGTAGAGGTACGCCTGGTAGTTCTGGTAATCCCGGCGGCCAAAATCGTCGGCAGGCCGATTGTTTAACACCGTAATCCCCTGGCTGAAATGGGCGACGGCCGTCGGGTATTGATTTCGCTCCAGTGCATATTCCCCCAAGATGCGCCAGGCGGCCGCCTCCTGCCGGGGGTTCTGAATGCCCACCTGGAGCGCCTTTTCGGCGTTTGCCTTACTTTTAGCGGAAATATGATTGTTCTTACCGGCCTGCAAGGCGGCCAATAGTGCCAGGGCGTCGCCATCATCAGCATGAGTTTGCAGGTATTGTTGTAACTCGTAGGTGGCTTTGTGTGCGGCCCCACCGCGCCGCAACCCATCAATGACCGGCATGATCAATTGCCGGTCATCTGGATTTTGGGCGGCCTGCTGCGCCAGCGACTCAAAGGCGGCTTGTTCGTCCACCGTTTCAAAACCGGCCACTTCAAACCAGCCAGCCCGGTCGGCGCGGTAGAAGATAATGAGCGAAACGATGTGGAGCACGGCCGTGATCCCACTCAATACCGGCGTCGCCGAAAAGTCATAAATGATGCGCCAGTCGCTGATCGTGGGCACAAAAATGGTAAAAATCGGGTAATAGACGAGCGCAAAGTACAACTGAAACCGAAACGCCCGTAGCCCAAAGTAGCGAAAACTGCTCGCCCGATGATGGCGAAATGCCAGCCATATGCCCACGCCAAACAGCAAAGTGCCCAACGTTCCGGCAATAGCGATAAACCAATTTTCAGCGGGCGTAAAATTCCCGACTGGCACCACATACCCCCAAAAACCGCCGTAGCCAAAATCCACAATCTGCCCGCCTACCAGCCATGTCGCCAGCGCATGGCACAACTCGTGGAACGCCACCGACGGTGGTACCGCCACAAAAAACGAAGCCTGATCCGCCAACCCCTTTTTGGCTCTGGAGAGCGGCTCCTGTTTCAGCTCACCCCACTGGCGTACAATCTGCCACACAACCTGCGCCCCGCGGAAGAGGTAGAGTAGCGCAAAGAAGTTAAATAGTAGAAAAATGGGATCCATTTGTTTTGAAGTGAGCAGTGAGCGGTAAGCAGTGGAGGGTCTTACCGCTCACTGCCTACTGCTCACTGCTCACTGATTCGACCCAGGTGCCCGTTTCCCGCTTCAAAGCGCGGGCAATGTTGGACGGGTTAGTGATCAGGGCCGCTTTGCCGCCGCCGTCCAAATAAGACAACACGGCTTCAATTTTAGGTTTCATGCTGCCAGGTGGGAAGTGATTTTCCTCCATATATTGGCGCAGTTCGGCAGGCGTCACGTGGTCTAAATTGCGCTGTTGAGGAGTGTTGAAATGCACGGCCACCTGCTCCACGCCGGTGGAGATGAGAAAGAGGTCTACCTGTAACTGCTTTGCCAGCAGCGCACTGGCGCGATCCTTGTCAATGACGGCAAAAACGCCACTGAGTTCACGCAGTTCACCACGTGGATTATGCACCACCGGAATACCGCCACCACCCACCGCAATCACCACTGAGCCGGATTGCAGCAACCGACTGATGGCGTCTTCTTCAATAATTTGCAGCGGTTGGGGCGATGCCACCACCCGCCGCCAGCCGCGCCCGGCGTCTTCCACCACCTGCCAGCCTTCGGCTTCAAATTTACGGCCGTCGTCCTCACTCATAAAGCTGCCGATAGGTTTGGTGGGATGGGCAAAGGCGGGGTCGTCCCGGTCTACCAATACTTGCGTGACCACGGAGACAACCGGGCGGCGCATCCCCCGGCTGTGCAGTTCGTTGCGCAACGCCTGTTGCAACATGTAGCCTATCGCGCCTTGCGTATCGGCGACGATGAGGTCAAGCGGGGTGGTATGAACTTCATGCGCAGCCAGTTCGTTGCGGCGCAGGATGTAGCCCACCTGCGGCCCGTTGCCGTGTGTGATAATGAGCCGCCAGCCATCTTCCACCATATCGGCCAGGTGACGGCACGTTTCACGCACGGCGTCCCATTGGTGAGGTACGTCGGGCTGTTTATTATCGGTGATGAGAGAATTGCCGCCGATGGCGACGAGTGCGGTTCGGGACATAAGCCTCCGGGGAGTGTATGAGTGATTGAGTGTTCAGGTGTTCAAGTGTTCAAGTGGGTCGGATTATGGATAACCGATTACGGATTACCGATTTCGGCCCACCGGGCCAGCAACTCGGCTTCACGTTCGGGTTTCATGCCGTTGCGCCATTGGTAGTCGGGGGCACGGCCGTCCGCCCAGTCCAGTGTGTCGCGGATGGTGGTGGGCAACGGCCGTGTCACCAACCCCGCACCAATCGCTTTCTGGCAGTTCACCGTGTCATACCCGGCAAAAGCGGCCGGTACCCACAGCGGCATTTCCGTGTATGCGCCCACTTCGTTGGCTTCCAAAAATTCGTCATTGACCCAGGTGAAGGTGGCATCGCTGCCGCTCACTTCTTTGCAGGTGTGCAAAAGCTGGCTCATGGTGATCGGTTCGTTGGGGCCGGTGACGTTGTAGGGGCCGCTCAGCCGTTTTTCGGTGGCCTGCACCGTCCAGGCGGCAATATCGCGCACATCAATGAATTGCACAAATGAATGGGGGTCGCCAGGCGACAACACTTCGCCCCCCTGCGCCACCCGGCACGGCCAGTAAGTGAAACGGTCGGACAAATCATGCGGCCCCACAATCAGACCGGCGCGCACGTTGAGGGCACGGCCGTGCATCACTTCCGTTGCCGCTTTTTCACACAGCACTTTGAGGGGGCCATAGGTGTCCCCATCCACCGTCTCTACCGTCTCGTCCTCCATCGTGCCCAGTGGCCCGTTTTCATCCATGTTCGCGATGGAAGGGTCGGAATAGACGGAAATGGAGGAGATGAAGGTGTAGAGCTCCACCCGGTCGGCCAACAAGGTGGCCGCATCCCGCACCAGCCGGGGCACGTAACCACAGGTATCAATGACGGCGTCCCAGCTACGGCCGTGCAGCACTCCTAGCCCTCCATCCCGATTTCCTACCAGCGTTTCCAGGTTGGTATACAGGCCGGGGTTACTCTGCCCCCGGTTAAACAGCGTCACCTCATGCCCGGCCGCCAACGCCGCCTCCACAATTGCCCGCCCTAAAAAGCGCGTCCCGCCGATGATCAGTAGTTTCATGTTGCACCTCTTTATTCGTATTCCTTTATCCGTGAACCGTTATCCGTGAACCGTTATCCGTGAACCGTTATCCGTGAGCCGCTATCCGAAGTCCGGTTACCGATTACCGATAAGTGGGAAGCATAACAAAGATTAGACCGTTGTCTAGCCTGACGTGTATAATCAGACAATAACATAGCAAGGCATGATGACATCTGATTGAACACACAAACACGTGATCACCTAAACACTTTTTCAGGAGCAAGATATGAATCTCAATGTAACACAGGGCAATATTCAAGAGAGTACGGCCGATACCCTCATCGTGAATCTGTTTGACGATGTGACCACGCCGGCCGGGGCGACAGGCGCGGTGGACAGCGCCCTCAATGGGGCCATTAGCGAATTGATCGCCAACGGCGACCTGACCGGCAAGGCGGGCGAAGTCGGCGTCCTCTATCCACGTGGGGCGATTTCGGCCAAGCGGGTGCTGGTGGTGGGGCTGGGCAAACGGGACAAGTTTGATCTGGAAGGAGTGCGCAAAGCGGCGGCGGCGGGCGTCAAACGCGCCCGCGACTTAAAGGCGCGGCATGTGGCTACCATTGTGCATGGGGCGGGCATCGCCGGGCTGGATGCACAGGCAGCGGCGCAGGCCACGGCCGAAGCCTCTCTGCTGGCAACCTACCAATATGACGCGCCCAAACAGCGCGAAGAGACGCCCCATGAGATTGAGTCATTGACGATAGTGGAGTTTGATAAGAAGAAGGTGAAGGAGATCGAAAAAGGGGTGGACACGGCCGTAGCCATTTGTGAAGGTGTCATCCTGGCCCGCAACCTGGTCAACCTGCCGCCTAACGTTGTTACTCCCACCAAAATGGCCGAAACCGCCCACATCATCGCCGCCACTCACGGCATGCACATCACCGTTGGCGGCCGTAAATGGGCCAGAGAACACGACATGGGCGCATTTCTGGCGGTGGCTCAGGGCGCAGGCGAAAAACCGAAGTTTATCGTCCTGGAACATAATGCCGACCGGGATGACCTGGACACCATCGTCCTGGTGGGCAAGGGCATCACCTTTGATACCGGCGGCATTTCCATTAAACCGGCCGACCGCATGGGGGATATGAAGTCCGATATGGGCGGCGCAGCGGCCGTGTTGGGGGCGATGAAAGTGGTGGGCGCACTCAACTTGCCCCTGCGCATCATCGGCATTACCCCCTGCACCGAAAATATGCCCGATGCCAACGCCTACCGCCCGGCGGACATCATCACTGCCAGCAATGGCAAAACCATTGAAATCATCAACACAGACGCCGAAGGGCGCATGGTGCTGGCCGATGGTCTGGTTTACGCTGCACGTTACAACCCGAAAGCGGTCATTGACCTGGCGACATTGACCGGCGCGTGTGTGGTGGCCTTAGGGTCGGGCACGGCGGCCGGCATGTTTAGCACCGATGACGGACTGCGTGATAAGCTCCTGGCGGCGGGCACGGCCGTGCATGAGCGTGTCTGGCCGTTGCCCTTGTTCCCGGAATACCGCAAATCCATTGACTCGGATGTGGCCGATATATTGAACAGCGGCGGCCGTTTTGGCGGCGTGGGTACGTCGGCTATCTTCCTGAAAGAGTTCACCGATTACCCCTGGGTGCATCTGGATATTGCCGGGATGGCACTGGCGGAAAAAGACAATGGCTACATTCCGCGTGGCGGCACCGGCTTTGGGGTGCGCCTGCTGGTTGAGTTTTTAAGAAATTGGTAGGAAGTTGCAGGTTGCAGGTGGCAAGTAGCAGGTGACCTGCCACCTGCAACTTGCTACTTGCCACCACAAATTCATTTTAAGGAGAAAACG
>CAYXUZ010000002.1:97769-107881 GCA_964467705.1 uncultured Ardenticatenaceae bacterium
CCCATTGACGCTTGGCGTTGAGGAAGAGTACCAGATTATTGATCCACAAACACGCAATTTGCACTCGTATATTTCGGAATTTTTGTCACAGGATCAGGGACGGCCGTATAAACTCGACCTAAAACCGGAGTTGATGCAGTCACAGGTGGAGGTGGGCAGCCATGTGTGCCGCAACGTGAAAGAGGTGCGGCAGGAACTCATCCGGCTGCGCCGTGCCGTCATTCACATGGCCGACGAAAATGGTCTGAAAATTGCTGCCGCCTCCACCCACCCCTTTGCCCGTTGGGAAGAGCAGGCCATCACCGAAGGGGTGCGTTATCGGGAATTGATGGATGACATGCAAGGGGTGGCCCGCCAGCTTCTTATTTTTGGGATGCACGTACACGTAGGTTTTGGCAATGACCTGGAATCGAAGAATTTGATGATTGAGATGATGAACCAGGCACGATACTTCATCCCCCATTTGTTGGCGCTTTCGACCAGCTCGCCGTTTTGGCACGGCCGTGACTCCGGCCTGAAATCGTATCGCAGCGTCATCTTTGAGGCACTGCCCCGCACCGGCATCCCCCACAGCTTTGACTCCTGGGGCGAATACAAAAGTTACGAGCGCACCCTGGAAATGGTGGGTGCGTTTGGCAAACAAGATAAACGGGCCAAAATCTGGTGGGACATACGGCCGCACCCCGTCTTTGACACCCTCGAATTCCGCATCACCGATATTTGCACCCGCATTGAAGAGGCCGTCTGCATTGCCGCCCTCTTCCAGGCCATCTGCGCCAAGCTGCTCAAACTGCGCCAACAAAATATGTCCTGGCGGCATTACCGGCATATGCACATCTCGGAAAACAAGTGGCGGGCGGTGCGCTATGGCATTCATGGCGAACTGATTGATTTTGGCCGGGAACAATCCGTACCCTTCCACTTTTTGATGGAAGAACTGCTGGAACTGTTGGATGATGTGGTGGATGATCTGGGCAGCCGCCAGGAAGTGGAATATGTGCGCACCATCCTTAAAAATGGCACCAGCGCCGACCGCCAGACCGCCTGTTACAAGAAACATGGCGGCGACGAAAACAGCGAAGAAGCGCTGCGGGCGGTTGTTGATCAGTTAGTCGCGGAAACGCGCGAAGGGATTGATTAAAGCCGGTAATCGGTGAACGGTAATTCGGGTAGAGGTATGGTATGGCACAACATCGTATTTCAGCTTCGGCGTTAATTCCGGCCTCAGCCGGGCAGGTTTACGCAATCATTGCCGATTATCACAATGGGCATCCCGCTATTTTGCCCCGGCCACCTTTTGTTTTGTTAACAGTGGAGAAGGGTGGCGTTGGCGCGGGCACGGAGATCTCGTTCCAAATGCGGCTCATGGGGAAATTACAGACCTTCCGTGCCGTCATTACTGAGCCTGAGCCGGGCCGGGTGCTGGTGGAAAGCGATCTGGATACGGGCGCTGTCACCACCTTTACGGTTGAACCCCGTGATGGGGGGCAGAGTGCATATGTGACGATTACCACCGAAACGAAGGTGCGTGATGGTGTTTTGGGAGGAGTGGAAGGCTGGTTTGCCACCCGCTTGCTGCGTCCTGTTTATGAGCAGGAGTTGGAGAAGCTCACGGCCGTTGCCACAAACAAGCCATAGCCTGTCCAATCTTACTTACGGGTTACTGGCGGTTTCTCGCACCGGCTCTACCATAACTTCACGGGTGAAATGGCTGACACGGCCGTAGCCATCCAACGCCGCCATACTCACGGCATACGTTGTCCCCGCATCAAATCCCGTTAAAGCGATATTCCCCGCTTGTTGCGCCCGCACAAAACGAAACGTGGGGTAACGCTCCTGGGCAACTGGCCGAAAGGCGATCACATACCCTGCCGCCGCCGGGTCAACCGGCCAATTCAGCCGATATTGTCCCGGCTCCTCCATCGCCCGAATGAGCGGCACCTCCGGCGTAGATGGGGAACCGGCCAGGTTCGCCACCACCGCCACATTCATCTGTACCACCTGCTGTAAATAGCGATAATCAATCTGTGACCAGGTGTCGCGGCGGGAATTAAGTAAATCGGGGTTTTCAATAGATTGTGTCAGGCGGATGGCGGGCATACCGGCATTTACAAACTCGCGGTGGTCGCCATAACGCCCTTCTCTGTCCAGCGCATCCACCAGATGAATGGGAAAAGCGGGCACATAGAGTCCGGCGATATATTCGTAGTAGCGGGCCAGTTCCCCATGCGGCGACTGGCGCATCTCCAGCGCAAATAGCCGAATATTTTGGGGAATGCCCAACTCACCACCCACACCATCATAGTTGATGGCGGCAATCACATCAGTTCCGGCTAGAAAGGTCTCTTGCACAAACAGACGCGCGCCCTGGGCGTCTTGTTCTTCGGCCGCAGTTGCCACGAAGATGATGGTCTGGTTCCATTCGCGGGAACTAAGCAGGCGGGCGGTTTCCAACAATAGGGCAATGCCACCGCCATTGTCGTTTGCGCCTGGGGCCAGACTGACGCCGTCGGTGGCTTCTTCGGGGCGGGTATCGTAATGAGCCATGATGACGAT
This sequence comes from uncultured Ardenticatenaceae bacterium, assembly GCA_964467705.1. Classification (GTDB taxonomy): domain Bacteria; phylum Chloroflexota; class Anaerolineae; order Promineifilales; family Promineifilaceae; genus CAADGU01. The sequence continues at coordinate 100,326 of CAYXUZ010000002.1, forward strand.
GGCGTCATTACTGCCGGAACTGCCGGGCAGGGTGGCGACCACATTCCAGCCTTCGGCAGCAAAACCGCCAAAGAAGACGGGAAATTTTTGAAACTGCACCTGGAGACGGCCGTTGCCCACCCGCTCGAATTCATTAAAAATCCACTGCCGCGCCGCGCCAATGCCAAAGGTCGGATTGTCGGTGACGCTAAACGTATTGCGCGTGCCAAAACTTTCCACGGCCTGCACATATCCCATGAGTTGTTGCTGGGAAACGGCCGTGACCAGGCTGGCAATATCCGGGTCTACGGCCGGCACCACATTGCTCACGGGATCAACAATCAAGTCACCCATCGCTGCCTGGTCAAGCGACCAGGGCTGCGCCGTCGCCACCGGCGGGGGCAAGGGCGCTTCTTCCAGCATTTCACCCAATGAACAGGCAGACAACAGGAACAAGAGCAGGCTACATTTGATGGCAAAATTCCAATGGCTTCTTTTCATACCGGCGCGAATTATACGCGGTTTTGATCGAGATTGGCTGTGATTTTGGTGAGGAAATTGATTGACTTTATAGAACATCTGTGCTACTATTCTGGTTAGACATACAAACCCTCTTCCCTCTTCTCAACACATACCCTCTTCCCCCTTACAGCGCCGGCAAGATGCGACCCTTGCCGGCGCTACCCCTCTCTCTAGCCCACATCATATCAGGCGGCAGAAGGTATCAGGGCGATAAAAATTACAGACCTGACAGGTTTTAGAAAACCTGTCAGGTCTAAAAAGGTTTCAGGAACATCTATCATGCGAAAACAGGGCGTATTTTTTCGGGGTGATCCCGGTAATAAGGAGCCACAGACAAAGTTATCGGCAAACTTGAATGTCTCGCGCAAACTGATTGCAGGGATCATTTTGCTGGTGGCGCTGGTGGCGTTTGAAATGTTTAACTTTGATACCACGCGCTATGCCTTGGACAATTTGCTGGGCGACGTAAGTTTTGCCGGGCTGCGTTGGGCCACCATTCTGGCGGTGGCGTTTTGCGCGATTGATTTTGCCGGACTGGCCCGTTTGTTTACCCCCGAACGCGGACGGCAGGAGCCAACGGCCGTGTGGTATTTGATGGGCGCCTGGCTGATTGCGGCTACCATGAACGCCATGATGACCTGGTGGGCCGTTTCCGTCACGTTGCTATCCCATGACTTTGGCAATGAGGTGCTGAGCCGGGAGCAACTGTTGCGCTGGGTGCCGTTTTTTGTGGCGACACTGGTGTGGCTGACGCGCATCTTGTTCATCGGCGCTTTTTCTGTGGCCGGTGAGTATATTTTTGATTTACATGATTTGCGCCGGGCGCAACCGGCAACAGGCGAGAAAGAGCAAGCAGTTCAACCAACGGCCGTGCGCCCCACCCGCTCTCCTTCCCGCATGCCACCGACCGGGCCGCCAACGAGTAAAACCCCACCTGCCTCTACCCCACCACCACATACAGGGCCTCCTCGCCCGGCGCTGAGTACACGGCCGTCCCGAACAACAGACGGCCGTGCCGCGCCCTCAGAACCTGCCCCTGGTTCACCAGGCAGTGCCCCAACCCGTCGTCTTCCCCGTTAATTTTTGTCATCATCTGGCGCTGATTGCAGTGCCAGATGATTCACTCTTTCAGTTCAAGATTGTTGTCGCTTCACCCTGGGTGTGCTACCATCTTTTTCGATTGTTAATTGTTCATTTTTATAATTTGATTTTAAACAAAAGGGATTGAGGCTGTTCTTGTGGTGAGGGTAATTCATACTTTTTTACTTATTGGGAGTCCCTGCAATTGATACACAATATAACCAGTTTCTACTCTCAAACACAAACCACCATCGTTTGACGGCCGTCATCATCAGATTCATATGACCATCCTGCGGTAAATATACAAAAAGTATATTTGCCCTTTTGTCATTACCCACACTAACCAAAGAAGGTTATGCTCTTATGAGAGTTAGTATTGAATTTATCTTTCGCATCATCGGCGCTATTGCAGGGGCCTTGCTGGGTGCTTATTTGGGGCAGCAATTATCGTTCATTTTTAAGGGTACGGCCGAATCGTATGCTTTTTTGTTTGCTCTTATTGGCTTTCTCGCCGGTCTGATTTTGACTCCATACATCACCATTCGCCCGCTCCGCTACCTGACCAATCAGCTCATTACCATGCCGCCAGAGAGATTGGTGGCCATCATCATTGGCCTTTTTGTGGGCTTAATGGCAGCGGCACTGCTGGCGCTGCCTCTTTCCCTGCTAGGTTCACCATTCCGGCAGATACTACCACTCACCGCGGCTTTTGTGTTCTGTTACCTGAGCGTCATTATTATGGTTTCCCGCCAGAATGAGTTGAAAGCATTTCTCAGCGGCTTGCGCCTCTCGCAACCGGGGAACGGCAATGGTGGTGATGGCAGCAGCAATACCCCGCCGGAACAGTTTATTTTGCTTGATACCAGTGTCATTATTGACGGCCGTATTGCCGACATCAGCAAAACCGGCTTCATCCGCGACACCTTACTCATTCCCAACTTCATCCTGTCCGAATTACAGCACATTGCCGACAGCCCCGACCCACTGCGCCGGGGGCGCGGCCGTCTTGGATTGGATGTCCTCACCAACCTGCAAAACGAAGCCCCCATCCCCACCAAAATCACCGATATGGATGTATCCGAAGTGCGCGAAGCCGATAGCAAACTGGTAGCGTTAGCCAAACACCTGCACTGCCCCATTATGACCAACGATTACAACCTGAACCGCGTGGCCGAACTGCAAGGTGTCCCCGTCCTGAACATCAACGATCTGGCTAATGCTGTCAAAGTAAATATGCTACCCGGTGAATCCTTGAATATCAAAATTATTCAGGAGGGACGCGAACCAGGACAGGGCATTGGCTTTTTGCAGGATGGCACCATGGTTGTGGTGGAAGACGGGGGTGTACTAATGAACAAAACGCTCAATGTCACCGTCACCAAAGTGCTACAAACATCGGCTGGCCGCATGATATTTGCCCGCACCTGAGAGTGGTTCAATCTTGAAGATTGAACCATTCTTACCTATTTGGAGTTTTTATGTCCCTCAAAATTCACAACGTCCTCACCCGCAAAAAAGAAGAGTTTGTGCCCCTGACAGAGGGCAAAATTAACCTGTACGTCTGTGGCCCTACTGTGTACGACTATTCACACATCGGTCACGCGAAAACATATATCAGCTTCGATGTCATTGTCCGGTTTCTCCGCTACCTGGGACATGATGTCTTATATGTGCAAAACATCACCGATGTGGGCCATATGCTGGACACAGGCGAAGACCGCATCCTCAAAAAAGCGCGGCAAATGTCTGCCCGGCCGATGCAGGTGGTGGAAACCTTCATGCGCGAATACTTTGCCGACATGGATGCGTTGGGTGTGCAGCGACCCGATATCAGCCCACGCGCCAGCGGCCATATTCCCGAACAAATCGAGATGATTCAGGAACTTATTGCCAGAGGGCATGCCTATGAAGTAGATGGAAATGTTTATTTCAGCGTGGTTTCCTTTGCCGAGTATGGCAAATTGAGTGGGCGGCGCGTAGAAGATTTGGAGGAGGGGACACGTGAGGCCGTGCGTGAAGACAAACGGCATCCACTCGATTTTGCGCTGTGGAAAAGAGCGGAACCGGAACACATTATGCGCTGGTCAAGTCCCTGGGGGGAAGGGTTCCCCGGCTGGCATATTGAGTGCTCGGCGATGGCAAACAAATATCTGGGAACTACCTTCGATATTCATGGCGGCGGCATTGACAATATCTTCCCACATAATGAGTGTGAGATTGCCCAAAGTGAAGCGGCGCATGGTGAGCCGTTTGCCCGTTATTGGATGCTCACCGGCTCGCTAACACTGGATGGGGTGAAGATGAGCAAAAGTCTGGGCAATACGCTGACGGTAAAAGAAGCGTTGCAACGGTGGCGACCAGAGGCGATTCGCACGTTTATTCTTTCCAGCCATTACGGCAACCCGATTGATTTCTCCGATGAAGCCATCGAGGCGGCGGCAAAAGGGTGGCAACGCATTTGGGGTGCGGTGACATTGGTACGTGAACAGTTACGCCAGGCTGCCGACGGTGCGGTCTCTGGCGAGGTCTCTTCGGAAGCTGCTTTGTTGTTGGACAATGCGAAGGCAGCGTTTATAGAGAAGATGAGCGACGATTTTAATGCGCCAGCAGCGTTGGCGGTGCTGCAAGAGTTGACCCGGCAGGTGAATGTACTGTTGAATGAACAGGGGCCACAGACGAAGGGAACGCTCACGGCCGTAGACCAGCTTTATCGTGAATTGGGCGGTGACGTTTTGGGCATTATCCCTGATGAAGCCGGAAACAGCGCCGACGCTGAACGCGAGGATGGCCTGGTGCGGCTGCTCATCCAACTTCGTGCGGAAGCCCGGCAAAACAAAGATTGGGCCACGGCCGATGTGATCCGAAATCAACTCAAGGCTTTGGGCATTGTTCTGGAAGACCGGACTGATGGAACCATCTGGAAAGTTGGGTCGTAAAGCGTAATCAGTTATCCATTACGCTGCCGTAACCCGGTTGGGAGCCGGGAATTACAGCGCGATCACTGACAGGCGACCAATTATGAACGAGATCACCATCCATGACCGCACCCAATTAAGCACCCTATGGCGGCTGCGCGGTAAGCTGACGTGGCGGCAATTTGGCCGGGAACGGGGGCGTATCGTGGGGGCAGCGCTTGTCATCTTCTTTTTTGGGCCAATGATCCTGGCAGCGGCGTTTGGCACGACCGTTGGCTACCTGCGCCTGCCCGACCAATGGCCCACCGCCTTACTGGGCGGGGTACTGACCCTCCTCTGGATCATCTGGCTCGTGTTTCCCGTTGTTTTCGCTTCCATCAATGAGGGGGCGGACATTACCCTGCTGATGACCTATCCCATCCGGCGGCGTACCCTCATTGCCAGTGTGCTATTAGGAACACTGTTCGATTACCCCACCTATCTGATGCTGCCGTTGTTTGTGGCAATTTTTGTGGGTTTTGGGCTGACTTTCAGCCTCACGGCCGTCATCGTCCTCCTCGCCCTGGTGTTGAGTTATGGGCATCTGGTGATGATCGGGCAGTTGGTGGGCACGGCCGTGGGCGGCCTGCTGCAAAGCCGCCGCCTGCGCGATGTGGTCATTATCGTCGCTTCCACCATCGGCGGCTTGTGTTACTTTATTAACATCGGGATGCAGCGGCTCATAGGTGATTTTGTCAATGAGTTGAGTGAAGAGGAAGTGGCAACCATGCAACAATGGCAGCCACTGGACATCTTGCAATGGCTACCACCCGGTGCAACGGCCAAAGCCATTGAACGCTCCGTAGCCGGCGACTGGTTGGCGGCGCTGGCCTGGCTGCTCTATTCGCTGGCCTGGCTGGTGCTGATCACCTGGGCCTGGTACAAATTGCTGGTACGCCTGACTACCGGTGAGGGCTACCTGGCCTTCACCCGCCCGCGTGAAGAAGCACAGCAAAAAGCGCAAAAAACCGAGCGGCGGGAACGCAACTGGCTGGGCTGGTTGCCGGATGATGTAGCCATGATCGTCGCCAATGAATTCAAATCTATCTGGCGTGTGCCGCAGCGACGGGTGGGGATTATTCAGGGTATCTTCATGCCCGTCTTTTTTATGGGTGCGTTTTTTTTCAGCGGGGATGCCAGCCGGGCCAATTTTAGCGGTGGGCTGCCCTCGGCCGTTGGTTTGGGGCTGCCTTTGTACGCACTGTTCCTGTTCTGGGCCAATACCCAGAATATGTTGGCCTGGGAAGGGCGTGGGCTGCCCACCTTGCTGCTAACCCCCACACCTCGCGAGCGCATTTTCTGGGGTAAAGGGTTGGCGATTTATGTGGTGACGCTGCTACCACTGCTCTTTTTTGGTGGCCTGACCATCTTTTTGCAGCGGGATTGGGTGAGCGTGGCCGGGGCAATTGCGGCGTTGATCATGGGGGTGACAACGGTGGCGGTCACGGCCGTTGGCTCTGTCCTGTTTCCTATTCCTATTGCCCTGGAATCCCGGCGCAATCGCGGCCTTTTTCAATCAGGCGGCGACACCAAAACCGGTTGCGCCTACATCACCCTAGTGCCCCTGGCCGTCCTCATTTTTAGCCTGCCGGTGGCCCTGCCACTAGGTCTTGCCTATGGTTTTGAACTACCCTGGCTGGCCTTTGTGGGGCTGGCCCTGGCGCTCGTTTATGCGGGGGTCGTTTTTTGGGGTGGCTGCCGCATGGCCGGGAATTTGCTGCTCGGTCGGGAGCCAGAACTGGTGGCCAAGATGAAGCTGCCAGATGAAGCGTGACCATGAATAGTAATCCGTGAACCGTAATCCGACTACGGTTCACGGATTATGAGTGCCTTACTCCACTTTTATCACAATTGGCAGATAAATCCAGAAGCTCGGTGCGGGGGGCGTGGCTGTGGGTGTGGCCGATGCCGTAACTGTCGGTATGGCTGTACCGGTCGGCGTCGGTGTAGACGTGTGGGTAGGCGTGGCCGATGGCGTGGGCGTAAAGGTCTGCGTTGGCGGTGGGAGCGAGCCTGTTGGTGTAGGGGTCGGTGTCAATGTCCCGGTAGGGGTGGGCGTGCTGGTTGATGTAGGCGTCCAGGTAGGAGTATTAGTCGGCGTGGGCGTCAAGGTTGGCGTGTTGGATGGTGTTGGCGTATTGGTTGGTGTAGGTGTAAAGGTTGGTGTATTCGATGGTGTTGGTGTATTGGTCGGTGTGTGTGTAGAGGTTGGCGTGTTGGATGGTGTTGGCGTATTGGTCGGTGTAGGTGTAAAGGTTGGCGTGTTGGATGGTGTTGGTGTGTGGATTGGGGTGGGAGTAGGAACACCGCTGGCGGTGAGGGGGCCGGCCACAACCAGGGCATAGGGTTGGGAGGCAATGGGTACGTTAAAAGCGTTCACGCTTACCTGGTATGTGCCGATGGGCGGGTTGCTGATGATAACTCCTTCCACGTTGTTCAGGCGGTCGCCGGTGGGGATGTCGTTGCCATAGTAGGTACCACCAGGGCCGGTGACAACCAGGTCTAAATCGTTGACTAACTGGGCGCCGGCCGACAGGGAAGCGGGAGGGTCCGTCCAGACGAGCATGATGCGCAGGGGTTGGGTATTGGTGATGACTTGCAACGGCCGTAACGCCGTATGGCTGTAGTTCTCGCTTTGGCCGGTCGTCAGGCCAGTGGTGTGGTCATCAAACCAGAGCAGGTAATTGGGCGGTGGGCTGACGAAACCGAGGCTGGCACGACCCCACCCGGCCACGCTATTGGGTCGGGTATTGGGAATTTCCTGCGTCGAGCCTGTACCATATTGGCCGGGGGCCATATCTTCGGTGGTGTTGAGCAGGGTGGCTTTGACCAGAGCGGCGCTGGGGTTGACTACTCCTTGCCCATTGAGCCATTCACGTACCAGCGTCCCCATTCCAGCCGTCAGCGGCGTGGCCATGGACGTGCCGCCGGAATAGACATAGTCGGGGTTGGTATGTGCGCCCCACAATGTGCCTGCGCCCGGTGTGTGGGAACGGTTGGAGACGATGTTGACGCCGGGGG
>CAYXUZ010000002.1:107891-111097 GCA_964467705.1 uncultured Ardenticatenaceae bacterium
ACAAAGTTGTGGCCCCTGGTACATGAGATGCATTGGAAACAATACTTGTGCCAGGAGCTACAATATCTGGTTTGGCCCGCCCGTCATCAGTTGGGCCACGCGAAGAAAAAGCGGCCATGCCGTTGATGTTATTGGCAATAATATCGCCAGCTATAGGTTGGGTGGCAAAGCAAAAGCTGATCAGCAGCCAGGGAACGCCTTGCAATGGCCCCTCGTTTTTGTTGCTCTCGGATGCACCCACGGTGATCACATTTTTGGCTGTGGCGGGGGAAAGCAGCGAATCCGGGTCAATGACGCCATTACCGCCGGTGCAGAAGCCGAAGACACCCGGTACGCCATCTGTGCCAGAGTTACCGGCAGCGGCAAAGATGGTCATGTCAGGGTGATCCCAGAGAAACTGGTCGGTGCGCTGTGCGCCATAGGGGTAGCCGCCATAGGTGGCTTCTGTGTCGGTGATGGGACCGGTGACATCGCCCCAACTGTTACTGTGCAGGCGGGCGTCGCTGTTGTAGGCCTGGTCGAACAGGCCATAATAATCGTCCGGGATACCGATGATGGCCCCATTGGCGTCTACTTCAAAACCCTGGATGACCAGACCTGCTTCGGGGGCAACGCCAGCAAAGGAGGTGGCATAGTTGCCGGGCGTGGCCCCCGATTGTATGCCGGAACCAGCGGCAGAACCGGCGACATGGGTACCGTGCCCGTGTTGGTCGGCCCAATCACCGCCGGGGGCCAGAGGAAAGGTGGCCACAATGCGCCCGCTAAAGTCGGGGCTGAGGGTGCCCAGGTTACCGGTGTCCAAACCGGAGTCGGTAATGGCGATGATTTGTCCGTTGCCATAAAGGGGGGTGGTTTGCCAGACGGTATTGACGTCCATGATGGTACGGCCGTAATCATTCAACAAGCGTGGCTGGCTGAACGGTTCAATCCAACGCACGGCCGTCAGTTCAGCGATTTGCCGGAGTTGTGCCTGGGTCAACGAAGTGTTGGCATCAAAGGGCAACGTAGCCAGGGCTTGCGCCAGTTGGCCGCTATCGTCAGGCCAGCCGGTGATGCGTACCCGGCCAACGGCCGTGCCCTGGTCAACAGTGCGCAGCAGAGCCGGGGCCAGTTTGTCGGCCAGGGTAAAGGGAACACGGCCGTAAACCGACGGAAGGCTGGCGGCAGCATCTAGTTGTACGGCCGTGCCCCGCACCAGATAAGCATAATCTGGAATGTATTCCAGAATGGTAACGCCGGTCTGTTCCAGGCTATTTTTGTAGGCATGGCTGATGGGGCCGCGAAATTGGATGATGGCATAAGGGCCAGGGGCGGTGGTGCCTGGCCCCAGCGTTTGGGCAGTGGGGTCTTGGGCATCAAACACGCCGCGATGCAGCCGCAGTTGCGGTGTAATAGTTTGCCCGGCGGCGCGTGTGGACAAGGCGGTCACGACTAATACAGTTGTGAATAAGACCAAGGTGAATAGGGGTAACTTCTTTTTCATATGCCTGCCTCCGGAGAGTATGGTGATGGCAGAAAGGGATGGAGGCAATGGTAAATAGGTAATCGGTGAAGCCTGACGGATAAACCGGCACAGTGACTCCCGTTATTTTCCGCACAGCAGTGCAGGCGGTCACGTTGATGCAACGGCCGTCGCCTGTGCGACATCAGCGGTCTGCCATTTGATCCGTCAGGAAGCGATCTTACCCCGTATTTTTTAGGCCGGAGGCGATGCCGTTAATGGTCAGAAAGATGGTGTGTAGCAATTCCTGAGCAGTCTGGCTCTCTTGCTCAGAGAGGTAGCGCAGTTTGCGCAATAACCCAACCTGAATGAAGTTGAGCGGGTCTACATACGGGTTACGTTGCCGCACGGAGCGTTGCAACGTGGGGTCATTGTCCAGCAGTTCCCGCTGCCCGGTGACGCGCAAAATCCAGGTCACTGTGCGGTCAAACTCCGCTTTGATGTCCCCATAAATCTGTTCGCGCACCTTTTTGTCGCTGACCAGGCTGGCATAGAGGCGGGCAATGCCCATGTCCGCTTTGGCCAGGGAGACCTGAGCGTTGTCCAGCACCACCTGGAAGAAAGGCCAGTCGCGGTACATCTCGCCGAGCAATTGCACATTGGTGGGGGTTTTGCCGAACGTTTCCAGGGCTGTGCCCACGCCATACCAGCCGGGCACGACGTGGCGGCTTTGCATCCAGCTAAAACCCCAGGGGATGGCGCGCAGGCTGTCGAAGGTGGCTTTGGCGGTGCGGCGCGACGGCCGTGACCCAATCCGCATCTGGTTGATCTCCGCAATGGGGGTGGCCTGTTGCCAGTATTCCAGCAGGGCCGGTGTTTCATAAATCAGTTGGCGATAGGCGTGGTAGGAGATGGCGGCCAGTTCATCCATTGCCTTCTGCCATTCGGGTTGAATGCGCGGCAGTGCTCCATGCCGGGGGTCGGCGCTGGCCAGCAGGGTGGCGTGAACGACCTGCTCCAGGTGGCGGCGGGCGATGGCCGGATGGCCGTACCGTTCATCAATCACTTCGCCCTGTTCGGTGATGCGAATACGGCCGTTCACGCTGCCAGGTGGTTGGGCCAGAATAGCCCGGTTGGCCGGGCCGCCGCCGCGCGCAATCGTGCCCCCCCGCCCATGAAAGAGCATGATCTCCACGTCATGCGCCCGGCACGTTTCGGCCAGCGTCTCCTGTGCCTGGTACAGTTCCCAATTGGCAGCCATGTAACCGGCGTCTTTGTTACTGTCCGAGTAGCCGATCATGATGGTCTGGCGGCGGCCGGCGCGGGTCAGGTGAGGGGCGTAGGCGGGATGGGTGAAGAGGTGGGTCATTACGTCGGCGGCGTGGCGCAAATCATCACGGGTTTCAAAGAGAGGTACGAAAGTCATCCCTTCTCGTTCGCGGTCCGGTTGCAGGCAAAGGCCGTGCCATTTTGCCAGCAGCAGGGGCGTCAGAATGTCCTCTGGGCCATGTGTCATGCTGACGATGTATTGGCCGACGATTTCACGGCCGTAAAAATTCACGCCACGTTTGAGAATCTGGAATAGTTGCAATGTTTCCTCCGCTTCGGCGGAGAGGTCGGCGAGGGTAGTCAGGTCAGGGTTGGGTTGGGCCAGCAGGTCAGAGAGGACGGCCGCACGGCCGTGCCCGTCCAACGCGCCAAAATCATCATGCAGCCCCCATTTTTGCAGCAGTTCGGCCAGTACGGCCGTGTTGTAATCGCTATA
>CAYXUZ010000002.1:111107-111329 GCA_964467705.1 uncultured Ardenticatenaceae bacterium
GGATGTCTAGCGCGGCCACATGCAGGCCAAACACCTGCGCCTGCCGCCGGAACCGGGCCAGGTCGTCATGGGCAATATCTTCCAGCCCGGTCTGGTGTAAGGTCTGGTTCATCAGGTCGAGCGGCCGTAATAAATCATCCTTGCTCTTCATGCGCAGCGGCCGGTTGCTCAACCCCTTCAGCCGGGAAACCATATCGCCGCGGGAAGCGTCGGCCAAGTCTT
>CAYXUZ010000003.1:0-24159 GCA_964467705.1 uncultured Ardenticatenaceae bacterium
ACGGCCGTGCCCCGGCCAGATCCCCCTCCGCTTGCAGCAGCAGCCCCAGATTGTTAAGGCTTTGAGCAGTGTTTGGATCATCTGGGCCTAGTGCTTTTTCACGAATGACCAGGGCGCGTTCCAGATACGGCCGTGCCCCGGCCAAATCCCCCAAATCTTTCAACAGCATCCCCAGGTTATTCAGGTCTGTAGCCACCTCAGAATGGTCAGCGCCAAGAGCTTTTTCATCAATTGCCAGAGCGCGGCGGAAACAATACCCTGCCAGGGAATAAACAGCACGGTCATGCAGGTAAGAACCGGCCTCATTCCATAAATAGCCTGTTTCATCGGGTATCGGCTCTGTTTGTTCCCCCGCCGCCGCCGCTGCCAACAGGTGCGGCAGCAGGTCGGCGCTGGCCGGCCAGGTGCTCATGTCCTGCCGCTTATACGGCCACGCTGCCGCCAGCAGTTCCACGGCCGCGGCCGCCGTCTCCTGGGCTATGTCCGGCGGCATCTGGTCACGCGCCACCAGTTGCACCAGCCGGTGCAGCCGCACCACCTCCCCCGCCCGCTGCACCAGGGAATAGCGCCCCAGCTCTTTCAAGGCGGCCTCCAGGCCTAAGAAGCGAGGCTCTTCCAAAAAGCCCGGCTTCTCCGCGGCCTGCCGCAGCAGCGCCAGGGGAATGGCGTCGGGGTCTAAAAAACAGCACAAATTCAGCAGCGCCGCCGCTCCCGGTGTCTGCCGCGCCTGGGCAAAGGCCACCTCCCAGGTCGTGGTAATGGTGCGTTGGTCATACGCCAGCGGCGCTTCTGCCTCTGCCCACAGTTCCCGCCGCGCCGTCTCCAGGTAGCGGCCATACGCGGCCAGCCCACAACCCGTGGCCGCCACATACGCCCGCGCATGTTCCAGCGCCAGCGGCAGATAACCCAGTTCTTTTGCCAACTGCGCCGCATCTGCCTGCGGCGCACCCGGCTGCGCGGTCAGCAGAAAGGTGGCCGCCTCATCCGGCGGCAGTTCCGCCAATTGCAGCGTGTGGGCCAGCCCCTGCCAGCGCGGGTTGCGAGAGGTGATCACGCTGCCGCCGTTGCCCAACCGGGGCAGATAGGGTTGCAGCGCCGCCGGTTCCAGCGTATCCACATTGTCAAAGACCAGCAGCCAGCGCCCCGGCCGCCCGGCCAGCGCCGCCAGCGCCGCTTCGCGCAGCGCCTCCTGGTCGGTCACGCTGCGTGGGGCCGCCCCCAGCCGGTAGGCCAGTGCGGCCATCTCCCCCGCCAGCGTGGCCGCCTCGTCCGCCCGCAGCCAATAGATCAGATCATACTCCGCCACGTGGCGGTAGCAGTATTCCAGCACCAGTTGGGTCTTGCCCATGCCGCCCAGCCCCGCCACCGCCTGGGTCACGGCCACCGTGCCCGGCTGCCCTAGCTGCGTGTGCAGGGCATTCAGCCATGCCGCCCGCCCCGTAAACAGCAGGTTTTGTGGGTAGGGTATGTGATGCAGGCGCGGGGGTGTTGGCGCTTGGGGCAGGGTTGCTGCCAGTTGCTCTATCTGCGCGGCCAGGCCGGGGCGGTGGGTTGTCACCTGGGCGATCAATGCGGGCAGTGTGCCCCGCCGCTCTGCCCACTGTACCAACTCCCGCGCATTGGCCGGTTTGCCCCGGCCACCCAGGTTTTCATACTCTGTGCCCATTTCCAGGCACAGTTCACGCAGTTCTTCTTCGCTAAAATGGTCGCTGATCAACACAGCCAGTTGGGCAAGTTCTGTTGTTCCCGGCACGGCCTGTCCTCCTTGCGAAGATTGGTTCAATCTTCAAGATTGAACCAATCTGGTACCTGCCCCCATTGTAACGGCAACGGGGGTGTTGGCAAAGGGGGCAGCCCCGCCTGTCATTCCCAGAAGTCTGCGACGAGGAATCCCAGGGGCATGACAAGGGGAACGGGATTCCTCGCTCCGCGGACTGCGCTCAGAATGACACTTTGCCAGGCTGCGTGCTGCTCCCCATCACCCCCTCACCATGTCACCCTGTCACCCGGTCATCCCCCCACGGCCGTCTCCCCCACAAACAATACCAATGAATGGGCATCGGTGAGGATGGGTGAGTGAATTCAGGCATGGATTAGGGTGATAAATATCACGGTATACTCCTGATTGGGGGCTGGTAAGGGATGGTTGGGCAGATAATTATGTGAGGGTGAATGGCGCTGGTTTTGCTCTACCTGTTCCCCCGGCTTGACGCCCCTCCTACCGCTTTGTACAATGCGGGCATCATCCGCATAAAGAGAACGTGAAGAAGGCACAGGGATCGGGCCAAGATCATGACAACACAAACCGAACGCAACAAGGCATTTCAACTGAATAAGGAAGGTTTGGCATATTATGAAGCCTGGCAAATTGATAAGGCGGTAGTGTCTTTTTTGGGAGCTATCAAAGCTGCTCCGGATAACCCTGACTATCACTTGAACCTGACCCGAGCTTATACACGAGGTGGTCATTATGATCAGGCAATGGAGGCGATGGGAGGGTATTTACAAACGGAGACAAATAGTGATGTGGCCGCTCGTTTTGAGCGTTTGTTTTCGACGGCGTTGGATGATGTGGAAGTGGCTTTGATTGAGGGGATGAAAAAGCTAGAGATGCCCATTGAGCAAATCGGTAAGGGGATGCAAATGTGGTTGGAGTATCGCATTACGGTAGGACGACGGCCGTTGCGGACACCCAAACCAGAACTGTGGGCGGCGGCCATTGCGTATGCCATTGCCAAAATCAACTTTATCAAGCTCAACCGTGCCGACGTAGCCGCCGCTTTTAGTGTCACGCCTCCCTCGCTGAAAACAAAGTATGACGATATTGTGCATACATTGGATTTGATGCCTGCCGATTATCGCTATTTCACCGGCGAAGTGAACCCACTCGATAAATTGGTGGAAGCGGCGCAGTTGTTGGAAGAGTTGGACAGGCAGTTTCAAGATGAAGAGTAATCGGCCAAACAATACACCAATAACCGATAGTTCGGCATAAATCCTTCGCCAATCTGCCATAGGGACATGAGAATAATGGCCGGTTTGGCCCACACCAGGTCTACTGGTCAGGCTGGTGGCGCTACCCCAGATCGCCTGACAATAGAGTAACCGGGCGGTACAACTCCCCCAAACATAACCCCCAACATAACTTTGGTTAGACGACGGCCGTAACTCCCTCCTGTATCCTCCCCTCAAGCAACGATTAAATTGGAGGGTTTACCATGAACGTCAAACGTTTTCTTATCAATCTGGGCAAGCTGCTCGTGTGTGTGGCGGCCTACTATGTGGGCATTATGCTCGGCGGCATGTTAACGGCCGTGCTCCAATTACAACAGCCCCCCATGCCGGAAGGAATGGATGCCACCGCCGCTGGTTTGTTGATGATCGGGCAAAGCCCGCTGATGGCTCTGGTGCTCATCGGGCTTGCGCGCCATATTGCCGGGAATTTCTGGGCGCGGGCGCTCATGCTGACCTCGTTCGCCTGGATCACCAACACGCTAAACAACCAGATCGAGGCTTCTTTTTTCGGAAACATGGCTTCCGGTTTTTGGTTCACCATCATTTTCTTTCTGCTGCCAACGCTCCTGGTAGCTACGGCCGTTGCCTGGCTCTTCCCACCCCTCTCCAATGAAAGCACCTTAACCGCCGCCGCTAAATCGTTTTTCGGCCGTTATCCTGCCTCCGGTTGGATCTGGCGGTTAAGCCTGGGGGCGGTCCTCTTTATGCCCATTTATTACCTCTTCGGGCTGCTCGTGATTCCATTTACGGCCGACTTTTACAGCCAGGGGCTGTATGGTCTTGAAGTCCCGCCTTTGAATCAACTGCTGGTGATCATGTTCGTCCGCAGCGTGTTCTACCTGCTGGCCTGCTTGCCCATTCTCATAGCCTGGCAAGGCTCCCGGCGAAACCTGATTTTGTATTTGGGCTTGGCTTTGTTCTATTTTGTCGGTTTTCAACCCCTCTCGATTGCCACCTGGATGCCCTGGAGCCTGCGCCTGCCGCACATGCTCGAAATTATGGCCGACGAGTTTGTCTATGCCTGGGCGCTGGTCATGCTTCTGGGCGTTGCCAGACAGCAGCAGCCTGAAGTAACGCCTGCACCTTCTTTTTGAGCTTTTTCAATGGAGACAACGATGAAAATTGCACTGAGCATCCTGACCATACTGCTGGTTTTAGTTGGTGTCGGCTGGTTGGGGCTGCGCATTAAACCCAAACCATTTACCGCCTACCCTGCCCAAACGCCGGAATTACAGACTGCCCCCCTGCCGGAGGGTCTGCCCGCGCCGGTGGAGCGCTACTACCGCCAGTTGTATGGCGATGAAATCCCGGTGATTACCTCGGCCGTCGTCAGCGGCCGGGCCAGCATCAGCCCGTTTGGTTTTGCCCTGCCAGCCCGTTTCCGCTTCACCCATGAAGCCGGGCAAGGGTACCGCCATTACATCGAGGCCACCTGGTTTGGCATCCCCATTATGAAGGTGAACGAGTGGTATTTGGATGGTCACGGCCGTTTAGAACTCCCCATCGGCACCGTCGAAGGCCCGCACACCGACCAGGGCGCGAATCTGGGGCTGTGGGCCGAGTCCGTCAATCTGCCCGCCATCTGGCTCACCGACCCGCGTGTGCGCTGGGAAGCGGTGGATGACGAGACGGCGCTGCTCATTGTGCCCTTTGGCGAGGGAGAAGAGCAGTTTGTGGTGCGCTTCGACCCGCAAACAGGCCAACTGCGGCAGATGGAAGCCATGCGCTACCGCGACGAAACCAGCGACAAAATCCTCTGGCTGGCGGCTACCCAACCGAGCGATACGATTGAGGCAGCAGGCGCGGCGCTGGAAACAGTCGGCACGGCCACCTGGCAGGATCAGGGCAAACCCTGGGCCACCTTCACCACCGAAGAGATTGTCTACAACGTGGATGTGCGCGATTACATCCGCCAAAAAGGACAGTAAGGAACTTCCCATGAAAAACTGGATACAGAAACACCAATTAGTTGCCTTCTTTACCCTCACCTACGCCATCGCCTTCGGCGTGGTATTCGCCTACATCACCCTGCGCCCCGGCCAACCCGATGAACCCTGGTCGCCGGTGTGGTTTTTATTTGCCTTTAGCCCGACGATCAGCGCACTGCTCCTGGCCTGGATAATTGGCGGTAAGGGAGAGGTTTTGTACCTGCTCTCCGGTTTTACCCGCTGGCAGGTGGGCTGGCGCTGGTACTTCGCCGCCGCCTTTCTCTTCTTAGGCCCCCTGGCCTTCGCTCTCATCTACATCCTACTGGGAAACCCCTATCCGGGGCCGCCGCCTGGTCTGACCGCCTCGGTGATCCTGGGCCAACTCATCTTCACCCTCTTCTCCGGCCCGCTGTCCGAGGAGGCGGGCTGGCGCGGTTTTGCCCTGCCCCGTTTGCAGAAACAATACAATGCGCTGACTTCCAGCCTCATTCTGGGCGTGATCTGGTGCTGCTGGCACATCCCGCTCTTTTTTCTGCCTGGTTCTTCGCAGCAGGGTATCCCGTTCCCCATTTACCTGATGCTGGTGGTGACGTTAACCATCTATTTCACCTGGCTTTATAACAACACAGGGGGCAGCCTGATCATTACCGTCCTGGCGCACTTCTCATTCAACCTGAGCGGAGGCTTCATTGCCGGTACGCTGGGGCTGCTGCCGCCGATGATTCTCTATGTAGCGGCTGGTTCGATGCTGGTGCTGACAGTGCTGACCGTCATTTTCTACTATGGCCCGCGCTCTTTAACCAGGGAACCGGTTGAGGAGCTTGCCTTTTAAGAATTCGCCGTCAACAAAGGTTATGGAGATGAAAAAAATCTATTGGCTGGGATTGGGTGTGTTATTGGTTGGTCTGGGATGGGTTTTGTTAATGACCTATATCAACAGTCGGCTCACTATCTTTGATGTTTACGTGGCGGCGGAAGTGGATGAAGTGCAATTTTACCAGGCGGCGCATCCCGAAGAGCCGATTGCCGCCATTCAGACACAAGCCGAAGACGCAACGGCCGTCATCGAGCTGAGAAATTCCGCCTCTCATTCCTTGTGGATTCAGGGTGCGCCTACGCAATACTACTTTACGGCCGTTAAAGACAACGAAAGCTACCGCAGCCCCATCATCTGTTGTGAAACGGGCATCACCAACCGGCGCGGTACGCTGACAATTCATGATTTGCACGACTGGCAGCAGACCAGTCCATAAACAAGGAGGAATTCGATGGGAAACGTAGCCATTGAGAGAACAATCGAGAATGAAACTGGCAAACAACGGCCGTTAGCCCTGTTGTGGCAGCATCGTTGGTGGAGCCTGATCATTACTGTCGGTGTCACGGCGCTGCTGGGGGTGCTGATTGCCCTGACCATGCCGCGCGGCCCGGCAACGGCCGTTGAAGCGTTGGTAGTGATGGCTTCCAGCCTGGCGGTTGGAGCGCTGGCCGGGCTGCTCCTGCGCCGCCGTTGGGCCATGCTGTTGGCTCCGCTCACCTACATCGTCGCCATTGAACTGGCGCGGCTGAATGTCGTTGGCCCCACGGTGGACGCCATCCGCCTGGATAACACCTTTAGCATCCTGGCCCTCATTTTGGGGCGCGGCTTTCACGGCATTGTGGGGCTGCTGCCCATGATTTTGGGCGTGGAAATCGGCGTGCAGGCGGCGCGACGATTGGATGGGAGCACATCATCCAGCAGTCGTATGAGAACGGTGGTCAGGTGGCTGCCAACGGCCGTACTCGCCATCCTGGTCATCGCTCTGGCCATCCTCATCCTCCAACCCGCCAGCACCCCACCCATTCTCGGCGCAGATGGACAGCCGTTGCCCGGCAGCATCGCCGAATTGACAATGGTAGACATCAACGGCCAGCCGAACGGCCTGATGATTCGCGGCTACGACGTGAACAAACCGGTGCTGCTCTACCTCAGCGGCGGGCCGGGCCAGAGCAGCCTGCCCTGGCCGCGCGTCTTGTTTGATGATCTGTCCCGCGACTTCATCCTCGTCGGCTGGGATCAACGCGGTACCGGCAAATCCTACGCCGCCCTCGACCCCCAGGAAACGTTGACCCCGGCGCAAATGGTCGCCGACACCATCGCCGTCACCGATTATCTGCGTGAACGGTTCGACGAGGACAAAATCTACCTGCTCGGCGAATCGTGGGGCACCACGCTGGCCGTGCTGGCGGCGCAGCAGCGCCCCGATCTCTACCACGCCCTCATCGGCAGCGGCCAGATGGTCAGCCAGAGCGAAACGGATCGCCTGCTCTACTACGATGTGCTGGATTACGCCGCCCAAACAGGGGATGAGGAGCTGGCTGCCCAAATGCGCGCCTTTGGCGAACCGCCCTATGCCGACATTTTTGGCTACGCCTTTGTCATGGGTCAGTATGAAAAGCTCTACAAACCGTACACCCCGCCGCAGGCTTACATCGAAAAAGGCACGCAGGCTAATTTGGGTCCGTGGAATGTGTTGGGCAGTGAGTACAACTTTGTGGAAAAGGTGAATGTTTTTCGCGGTTTTCTGGATACGGCCGCAATCCTCTACCCGCAGTTGCAAGGGCTTGATTTCCGCCAGGATGTACCCCGGCTGGATGTGCCGCTCTACGTGCTGGATGGGGAAGCTGAGCTATCTGCCCGCCGCGATCTGGCGCTGGAATGGTTTGAGCAGCTAGACGCACCGATCAAGCGCATTTATACCTTTGAGAACTCTGCCCACGCCCCCGCCTTTGAGCATTTTGAAGCATTCACCGACATTATGACCGAAACCGTCCTGCCGGAAACGTATACGCAATAACGAGAGGCCGATGAAGTGTCATTCCGAGCGCGGTCTTCGGCCCTGAGCAAAATCGAAGGGGAGGAATCTTCCACTTTATGCTGGTGAAAGATTCCTCACCGAAGACGGTTCGGAATGACAAAACAATTGGAAGACAAACATGGCGACAATGAGTGTGACAACGCATAAGAGTAATTTGCTGGTAGCGTCCGCCTGGGGGTTCATGCTGCTGGCGAGCATTTTGCCGGAGATTTTGTTAAACGAACTTTTCGGCAGACCAGACCTGGTGGCCTGGGTGACGTGGGGGCGGCTGGTGGCACTGGTGGTGTTGGTGGTTATTTCCTGGCTTTGGCAGCCGTTACGGCCGTTGTGGAAATACGCGGCCATTCTGCTCATCTTTGCCGGGGCGCAGGAGGTGATGAATATGGTGCGGGACACGGCCGTGTGGCAGTCCAACGTCGCCCGCGTCAACGGCTCCTTTGCCCGCGACTACCTGGGTGTGCAGTTCTGGAAATTGGGCAGTACCGTGATTGTCCTCATCGGCCTATTTTTGCTTGGTTTCCGCCGTCGGGATGCCTTTCTGGTGCGCGGGCAGCTAGACGCGCCTATCACCCCGGTCAAATGGCTCGGCTTCCCCAAACCGGAACCCTGGACACACTTTGGCACGAAATGGATCATCTTCCTTTCTATCGGCATGGTGGTGCTGCTGAACATCTTTGGTACGGTACACCTGGACAGCCTCATCGGTGCAATAGGTATGTTGCCCGTTATCCTCACCCTCTCCGCGCTCAATGCGTTTAACGAGGAAGTGACCTACCGCGCCGCGCAGTTGGCCCCGTTGGAACCAGCAGTAGGCGCACGGCAATCCTTGTGGATTGTGGCCGTGCTGTTTGCCATCATGCACTACTATTCGGCCGTGAATGGGGTGGTGGGCGTTTTGCTCACCATCTTCATGGGCTGGATGCTGACCAAAGCGATGCTGGAAACACGCGGCTTTTTCTGGCCCTGGCTGATTCATTTCACGCAGGATGTGATTATCTTCTGGTTCATCGCCGGCGCTTCGACGCGCTTGATCTGACCGGTAGATTTTTTGGGCGCACATATTGACCCAATGAGGCCATGACCGATTGGGAAACGCTGAATGTACTCAACGTGCTTATTCGGCAGTACACGGCCGTTCAACACCACCGCTACTTTGAGTTCATAAATGGCTTCCGCCCGGTTGACCAGGATGCCTGCCCCCTATATGATCGCGCCAGTGAAATTGAATTTGATCCTGACAGGTAGGCATTCGTTCACCCATGCCCCAACGCCACTCCACCCGCCCCCAAGCCGTCACCGCTTTGCGTGAAATGGCACGCGCGCTTAGTGCCGCCTGGGACTTAGACACCACGCTTGACCTGATCGCCCGCAAAACAACCGATGTGATGCATGTAGATTCCTGCTCTATCTATCTGCTCGACCCGGCGGGCGAGACGCTGCGCCTGCGTGCCAGTACCGGCCTGGCGCGGCGGGCCGTGGGCCGCGCCACGCTGCGCGTGGGCGAGGGCATGACCGGTTATGCTGTGCAAACCAACCAGCCCGTTTACGCTGCTGACGCCCAACATGACCCCCATTTCAAATGGGTAGATGAGGCCGAAGAGACGCCGTTTAATTCGCTATTGGCCGTACCGTTGACCATTGAAACCGATGTGATTGGGGCGCTGAATGTGCAAACGGAACGGCCGTATACCTTCACCTTTGACGATGTAGAAATTCTCTCCCTCATTGGTGACCTGGCGGCGGGGGCGCTGGCGAAGGCACAGCTTTATGACCGACAGCGGCGGCAGTTGGCCGAGATGCGCGCCCTGGCCCAGGTGAGCGAAGCGATTGTCGCCCCGCAATACCTGGATGATATGCTGGATGTGGTCATGGAAATGGCGGCGCAGGTGATGAACACGGCCGTTTGCTCCCTTTTCTTGCTCGACGAAACAGGCCAGCATTTAGAACTGCGCTCAGCCCGTCATAATAATAACCCTTACCGCCACCGCCCGCCGCTGCCCGTCGGCGAAGGCGTTACAGGCACGGTAGCTGCCACCGGCAAGCCGCTGTACATTGCCGATGTGCGTACCGACCCGCGTTATGCCGGGCATGAATTGGCCCGCGCCGAAGGGCTGGTCTCGCTGCTTTCCGTGCCATTGAGTGTGCGCGACCGGGTGATTGGGGTATTGAATGGATATACGGCCGTACCCCGCGCCTTCACCGAAGAAGAGCAAACGTGGTTTGCCACCCTGGCTAACCAGACTGCCTTAGCCATTGAGAATGCGCGGTTGGTGACGCATACGGCCGTTATCCGTGAAATGCACCACCGCATCAAAAACAACCTGCAAACAGTGGCCATGCTCATGCAGTTGCAACTGGCCGACGCCGACCGGCTCAGCACCCGCGATGTGCTAACGGCCAACATTCACCGCATCCGCAGCATCGCCACCGTCCATGAACTCTTGTCCGACAAAGGCTTCCGGCTGGTAGATGTGAAGGATGTGTTGCAGCGCATTACCCGCGCTACCGGCGAGACGCTCACCTCTCCCCATCAGGATATTCGCCTTGATGTATTTGGCGAACCGCTGCTGCTGCCAAGCCGGGCGGCGACCGCCTTAACTCTGGTTGTAAATGAACTGGTGCAAAATGCGCTGGAACACGCCTTTGTGGGTCAAACCAACGGACAAATTGACATTTCTCTGGGCCTGTCTCCAGAAGAATTGATTGTATTGGTCATGGACAATGGTCGGGGAATGTCACCGGAAATGACAAAGGGCCTGGGACTGGAATTGGCGGAGACATTGGTGACAGATGATTTGCACGGCCGTATCAAATTCCAAGACCGGCCCGGCGGCGGTACAGAAATCAGTATCCGTCTGCCGCGAGAGATAGAGATTGGAGAATAGAGATTGACAATCTCCAATCATTGTATCGTTTTATGGAAGGCATGAAGTAATGAATAAGTTAACTGCCCATCTCCAACAAGAACTCAAACGAATCAAACCGGCAACGGTGCTGATTGTGGAGCCAGATCCTTATTTAGGGCGGATGCTCGGCGATTATCTGGCCGGTTATGTGTGGCAGGTGGTGGACAACGGCCGTGACGCCCTCGCTTTATGCCAGCAAACCCCACCTCACCTGATTCTGATTGATACCCACCTGCCAGACATGAGCGCATTGGAACTGCTCCAGCAGTTGCAACCACTCAAGATCATCCACCATATTCCCGTTTTTTTTCTGGGACAGCCGGACGACGGCCGTGACCAGCGCATGAAGGCTCTGGAAATGGGCGTGGACGATTACATTGCCAAACCGTTTGACGTGGTAGAACTGCAATTCCGCGTCAAAAATGCCCTGCCGCGCCCCGCGCAAAGCGTGGATTTAGTGACAGGATTACCTGGTTGGCCGGCCGTTTACCAGGATTTACAGGCGCGGCTAAATCGCCAAGCCTGGACATTGTTGCTCATCCATGTGGCCTATATGGGCGCTTACCAGGATGTATATGGTGCAGTAGCCGGGCAGCGCGTCCGCCGCACCATTGCCGATTTGCTGAATGGTGCATTGGATGATGCAGGGGAACCGGATGACCTGGTGGGTGTTTTGAGCGCCCATGAATTTGTAATGATCACGCGCAACCAACAACCAACACAATTGCTGGCACAACTGCAACAGCAGTTTGCCAATGCCTGCCGTCGTTGGTACAGCCCGGCTGAACTGGCTGCCGCGCAGATACAACTGTCAGACGGCCGTCGCGCCCCGTTGATGTTGCTGGCTACGGCCGTTGTCCCCGCCCATTTCGCCTCCTTTGCCACCCCCCTGGATATCATAGATGCTGCTGAAACAATCCGCCAGCGTCAATATCCTGCCACCGTAGAAAAAGGGACCCCCTCCATACAGGCAATCTTTGCTACCAGCTAAAAAGAGTTTGGAGATTGCCCCATCTTGAACCTCTAATTCGCGATCTCTGATCATCTTTTGAAAATTCTCCCCTTCCAGCGATAATTCCCCCATGCGTGTGCTGATTGCGGACGATGAGTCCATTATTCGCCTGGGGATCAAGGCAATGCTCAATGAATTGGGACATGAGGTGTTGGCTGCCAGCAACGGCCGTGAAGCCCTGCAAATGGCCCAACGCCACCAGCCTGACCTGGCTATCCTGGACATCAAAATGCCCTACACCGACGGGCTGCAAGCCGCCCGCGCCCTGGCCCGCGCTCACCCCCTACCCATCCTGCTGCTCACAGCTTTCAGCGAACAAGACCTCATCGAAGAAGCAGCCGATCTGCCCATTCAAGGCTACCTCATTAAACCAATCAAACAGGAAGAATTGACCGCGGCCATTGCCATTGCTGTGCGTCGTTTTCAAGATACTGCCAATTTACAGCAGCGTGCCGATAAACTTGAGGACGAACTGGTAACACGTAAACTAATTGACCGCGCCAAAGGGAAATTGATGGCTGCCGGGCTGACAGAAGACGAAGCTTACCAGACCATCCAGCAACGTGCTCGCGCCAACCGCCAAAGTATGCGCCAAGTAGCCCAATCCATTTTGCAGCAATAAAAAAGCCCTTCGCAACCATATTACGAAGGGCCATTTGGGAGCCTCCCCACCAAAGTCTGGCACAGCGACAATAAGTAGAGAGGGAAGCGGCACCTGTAGCCTCTTCCCTCTCTGGTTTACTTTATGCACGTGGTGCGGGGCGAGTCAGTGAGACCCCGGCTACCAATCCGATGATGAAGAAGATTAAGGCAATGATTATGAGTGTATCCAGTTCCACGATCATCTTGTACCCTCTCCTTTCGCCCGTTCAGTAAACTGTCCCCACTTACCACGCATTAAAACACAGCCACAACCCTTTGTCAACTTGACGACAAATAAAAAGTCGTTTTGGCAGAATACTGACAGTTTTTTGTAAAAAAATGTTCCGTTTTGGAAGCGTTTAGCTCCCCCTGGGTATATGCGGGTGTGGCTGATGGGCTGCGCTGGCCACTGGGTTGCCCGTCAGCGATGTTCCGGCTAACCCCCATCCGGCAAAGGTGATCAACATGAGCCTGGGTGGGCCGGGCGTGTGTAGTACCACCTACCAAAACGCTATTAGCGCGGTCAATGGGACAGGGACGATCATTGTGGTTTCGGCTGGGAATGGCAATCTCAATCTCAATTTCAACAGCTACCAACCGGCCAACTGTAATGGTGTCCTCGTTGTTGCGGCCACCGACCGACAGGGGGACAAAGCGATTTACAGCAATTATGGGGCCATCGTAGGCATCAGCGCGTCCGTCGGTGAAAACGCGCCCACGTTGCAAAATGGTGTGTTATCTACATCCAATACTGGTTTGACTGTACCGGCGGCTGATACGTATCTGTATTACCAGGGCACGAGCATGGCCGCGCCGCATGTAGTCGGGGTGGTTTCGGTGATGTTGTCTCTGGAACCCACGCTTACTTACCGCTAGTTCTGCAACCGCGAGAAACAATGCCGCAAGATTCGCTTTTTTACGAGAGTAGGACAATATGGGCGCAGTTGGTGAGGATCATTTAGCCTGAGTGGAGTCGTTAGAAAGTTTCGTAATAAGACATAACTGGATATAAAAAGTAGACGCCGCAGCCTCATAAACGCCAATTACTGTTGAGCCTCCCCTTCTTGCGCCAACAATTCCTCTAAAACCTGAATCGCGCCACTAATACGCAGCAACGTTTGTTGCAGCTCGAGTTGGCGGCGTTCCAGGTCTGCCAGCATCTTTTGCCCCGATTCATATTCGGCCTTCAACTCGGCCAATCTGCTTGTTAATTGATCTTTCAATTCGCCGTTCTCCTGAAGTGACAGACCTTAAGGATTCAAGAAAACCCTTAGGATCTTCGATATGCTACGACGTGCCAATACACCTGGCTCTGGCGCTGACGCCGCTTTGGGCAGACGCGCCACCCAAATACCAGTAGCCATCGTTGGCAACATAAACCATCACATATTCGCCACCTCCCTCAAATTTGCCCTGCACAAAGGTCAGAAAGGCAACACATTTGCTGCTGTGTCCCATGCGCACGTGACCCTGCCCCTGGCTCCAGGCATATTCCCCAGAATACCATACCTTGCCTCTGATTTCGCCCGTTACCTCCATGTTGCCATTTACCTGCAAATAGTCCCACAATCTGACGGAGCGGCCTTTGTCTGTACCGGCCCGGCCGAGAATCATCAGAGCATCATAATTGCTGGCGTTTTCAATGGCCGCATATCCGGCCGCATTGCCTATTCCGGTGTGGTTGTGGTCAGTTTTGGTGAAATACATATCTGAATTACCGGCGTACATTGCACCGTTCACTGTTAGATTGCCGTTGTTCGCATTAACAACCATGACGTATTTTCGGAAAGTGCCGCCTTGAATGTCCCCAAAATAAAAATTGCGATCTCCGTGCATACCAAAAAGCAAGCCGCCACCAGGATGTGTAATAGCCGAATGTTCAGAACGGCTGAAACGGATGGCTTCTAACCAACCACCCGCGGTTGTGGCGCTGGCGGAGATTTCTAATTTTGCCGTCGGCGAAGTCGTGCCAATCCCCAGATTACCGGCAATTGAGGAATTGCCGGTTCCACTCACGGTCAGGCCACCGTCTGCACCCGTCGTGAGCGACATACGTTCGTTGGCGCCGTTGTTATCACGCCAGGAATGTCGGCCATTAGCGGCATAAAACAAGGTGCCGCCGTTAATGCCCAGACCATAGCCACTCCACAGTTGTATTTTGAGGTTGTTGGATACATCCGCGTCGGAAAAAAACAGTTTTTGGGCACCATCAAGCTGGATGTTCCCACCACTCACGGTAAGTTTTTGAGCAGGTGTATTTGTGCCAATGCCCACATTGCCGTTGGCTTCAATGGTTAATTTGTGGGTTGTGCCCGCCCCACTGTCGGTGTAAAAGCGGATGTGACCATTGTTGGTGACGAAGCGCATCCAGTTGCCGGATACTTGAGAATACAACCCCAAATCAGAAGTGTTGGTGATGGCCGCGCCGCCGCGCTGGATAACGCCGTTGTTGACGTGAATACGGCCGTTCACATCCAACGCCTGTATCGGTTCGGCCGTGCCAATACCCACGCTGCCCCGTTCCACCAGCAGCCCGTACTCCCGCACCCCACTGATGTTGTTGGCATTGTAATTGGGGGCTACCCGCAGCCCCACCAGGGTACGATTCTGCACCGTCGCCTTGAGTTCCGTGCGAATTTCCAGGGCGGCGTTGGGGGCAGGCGACCCTACGCCCACGAACCCTTTTTCGGTGACGGAGAGGTGTTCCATCAGGTCGCCATCTTGGAGCAGCCAGAGTCCGACACGGCCGTCCCCCTCTGCCCGCAGACCCACCGCCTGATTCCCGCCACGTAAACCGGGCAGCCGCAGCCCGGAGTAACGGCGGACACTGTTGTCTATTGTCACCGCCCCGGCCGCATCCAGTGTCAGTTGCGCCAGCAAGACGGGCGCGGGTGGGCCGTCGGCCAGGAAGTCATGCCAGGGGGGGCCTTCGTAGGTGTCATCTTCGCCCAGGGGGGCCACGGCCGTGAACAGATACGGCGCTTCGTGCCAGCGAGTCTCCCCTTCCACCCCATCTCCCGACGCCTGCAAATCGTCTGGCATCTGATGGTAGGCAATATACAGCCAGCGGCTACTGCTGGCGGCGTCCGGCGGCAAAGCTACAGGTTCAGCCGCATTTGTCAGCAGGGGACGGCCGTCGTTGTCCAGCATCGTTTTGGTGGCGTCTAACACTATCAGACGGCCGTCCGGGTCTACGGCCGTGCCCGCCGTCACCCGATTGGTGGTCCGCACCTCCAGCCCATTGGCAATACCGGCGACATGCAGCAGGCGTGTCAGCCGCTGCCGCCGATCCAGGTGATACTTTTGCTCATCAATAAAATCCTGATCCTGCAAAAACTGGCCGTCATAAAAACGAACCCGCTTATTCATCACATCCGGTTGTTCGTAATTTGCTGTCATACTGCCTCCGTGAAAACGATCAAAGATTACGCAGATTTCGCAGATAAAAAATCGGTGTAATCTGCGTAATCTTTGATTTTCAGGTTATGAACGTGTGTTGCGTGTGCCAAGCAATGTGTTCACACCTAAAATCAGCCGTTCACCGCCTAATTGCGCTGCCAGTTCTTCGGAAAGCAGGCGCATGGTCGGCACCAGCAGTTGCAGCGCATAAAAGGTGTGTGCTGGCTTTTCTTGTTCAATAATCGCCTGGGCAATTTGCTGTTTGCGCCGCAGCGCCACCGGGTCCCGGTCATTGACCGTAATCTCCACCTGG
Organism: uncultured Ardenticatenaceae bacterium; assembly: GCA_964467705.1. GTDB lineage: Bacteria > Chloroflexota > Anaerolineae > Promineifilales > Promineifilaceae > CAADGU01. Next base: position 16,071 of record CAYXUZ010000003.1, read on the forward strand.
AAAAAGTGGGCGGGCGGATCAAAGCCAAAATCCACATCATCGTCATAAATGGTGATAGGTGTCCGGTCGCCCAGATAAATTTGCAGCAGCCGTATCAGCCCGGCTTTGGTACCGCGCTGTCGGTAGAGCGTCACTACTTCGCGGATAAATTTGCGCTGCACTTCCTCATCCCAATCCTCGCGCAGCGTCAGCGCCACCCAACCGGCCAGCCAGGGTAAAAAGGATTGCGGCGCACGGCCGTTGTCCCCACCCGATACCAGCGGCTTCAGATAGATGTGGCTCTGGGCAATCAAAGTTTCCAGCGCCGCCGGATGATCCGGGGGCGCCTGGCTAAGGATCGTTTCAAACGCCAGCAGGAACCGCCCCAAAAACGGGTCATCGTGAAAAATGGCGGGCAAATAATTCAAATACATGCTTACGTTTTCTTCGTGTGACATTTTTTCAAAATCATCAAAGATTACGCAGATTGCGCAGATAAGGAAAATCGGTGAAATCTGCGTAATCTTTGATAAAAAATCCTGTTTACCCGGTGTATCTGTTTCCGTAAATGTCTACGGCCGTCAACCCACTGCTATCTATCGTCACCAATTCATGCCGGTTCAATTTCACCTCGACCGATTGCGGCACGTTATCCGGGCCGGTTAGCTGCACCACTTCCACATAATCCACCAGATCTAGCCCGTTCAGCAGGGCATAAATCTCCGAACTGTAGACGCCCCGGCCAAACGACCAACCGTCTCCATGGGGGCCGCCGGTTAACGGGTCAAAATAGGCGGTCAACACGGCCGTTGCCGCCCGCAGCGCGTCGGCCGGCCGCGCATCTTCACGCATATACAAATCCGCCGCCACCCGCACGGGTACATAGGTCGGCGTGACCACATGATGCCGCATGGTCAGCAGCCGCCGCTCGTTCAAAAATTGCCACAAACTGGTCAACAGTACGGCCGTTTGTTCGGCCGTCACTTCCGGTTGAAAAATGATAATCAGGCTGACATGGCCGGGGGCCGCCGCCGTTGGGTCAGCCCCGCTCAGATTGTGGCGGGGCAGGCAGTAGACGCGCCGCAGGGTGGCCGCTTCCGGCCATTTGTGACGCGCCAGATATTCAAAATCAACGGCCGTTGCTGCCCGGTATTGGTCTCGCAACGCTAGGATGGTCTGGTGGACGGCCGTGTCTAAATCCTGCTCCCCCAACGCCCAATCCGGTCCGTTCAGCAATTCCAAAAACGCCTCTGTATGCTGGTCAGTGACGATATTCACCTGGTACAACGCCATCTCCGCCAGCCAGGCCAGCAGTTCAATCAGCGCCATACCCGGATCACTGGGATTATGGTTTGTCCACGCTGGCTGCACATGCGGAATCAGCGCCCGCGCCTCCGCCACCAGGTCGCTATACGTTCGGTCATCCAGATTCGGTAAGGGAATAGGCATAATAATGTTTTCAAGTGTCAAGTGTCAGGTGTCAAGTAACTGACCACCTGACACTTGACACCTGTTACTCAAACACTAATCACAATTTCATGCTGGCCGGAAAAGATCAGGCGGCGTTCCAGGCGGCTGATGGTTGATGTGTCCGGTGATTCGGCTACTGCCAGCGAACGGACATATTCCACCCCGGCCACTCCTTCAATCAGCGCAAACAAATCTGAACGGTACGGTTTACGGCCGAACGCCCACCCTTTGCCTTCTGCCCCGCCTGTGAGCGGATGTAAAAAGCGGGCCAGCGCGGCCTTCACCGCCTCGCCCACAAAATCGGCCGCTTCCAGGGAGGTGGGCACAATCACGGCCGTCACCGACACCTCAATCCACTCCGGCCCGGCCACCCACACATCAGCCGTAGCCGCACTGCGCGCCACCAGATACTCTCGCACCTGTTCCACCAGTTCCAGGCTGGGCACCGGGCGCGGGCTGTCACTCTGCGGCACAATGATCAAGCCCATCACGCCCGCTTCTCTCACATCCCGGTGCTGCGCCAGATCGGTGGGCGTCTCGCCCGGCGTTAGCCATAAATCGAGCGGGCTAAACCGGGGCGGGATGGTTTTGGCGCGGGCTACCTGTGCTGAGGCAGCAAAGGCCAAATCTTCCAGGTCAACGGCCGTCACCGCCCGGTAACGATGGCGTAAGGCGCGTGGCCCATAGCGGCGCACACTGTCCAGCGATTGGCGTTCTGCCCCGCCTGCCGCCGCTTCCACATTGGTCACACTGTCTACATAGGCCACACTGGATTTCAACTGAATAATCGTGCCCGCCGCCCGGTTGCCCCGTTCCCCGCCGCCACTGCGGTAGCTGGCACGGATATTATTTTGTCCGGCAGGGGGCATCATCCCATGACGGCCGTCGCCAAACAACACCGTCCCCGTGATGCGATCCAGTACATAATGGCGGTCACGCGGGCCAGAGCCGTGAAAATCGGCCACCTCCTGCCAGCGCACCCAAATCTCGGTCACGTCCCCGGCCGCATCCAGCACCGTTGTCACCTGTGCTGGCGCAATCTCCTCGGCGGGCGGTATGTCTGGTTCGCGGATGGCGATTTCTTCACCGGTCAGGATATTTTGCTGCGCTAACGGCCACCGTTGGCCGGGGTTGCCATCGCTGGAACCGACAATTTCATCGCGGATCGTCACGGCCTGCCTGGCCCAGGTACTGTTCGTCAGCATCCGACGCAGGCGCGGCGACACCGGGAAATGCCCCTCGCGCCAGCGTGCCCGCAGCCAAAACAATTCCTGCCCAAACAGGTGACGGGCGGTCAGCCCTTTGGGGCCAACAAAGCGGATGAGGCCACGGCCGTCAAACGCATTCGTCTCATCAACCACTCCCAACCGGCTCCAGCCCTGGCCGCTGCTGTATTCCCAACTCACCTGTGGCGGCGGGTCTTCCAGGGCCGCTTCAAAAATAGCCGGAATGACGGCCTCCGGCGGCGGCGGTTCCACCTGGGCATACAGGGAAACAGAACGGTTATCAAAAGGACGGTCAAAACCGAGATAAAGAGTAGGCTGATGGTCGGCCGTTGGCGTAAAAGGGACAAACAATGTTTGCGCGGTGTTGGCCGATGTGTGATCCACATAGGCAAAATCATTCAGGCTCACACAGGCAGAGAGGCTGAAGCGGGTGGTGTTGGAAACGTCAAAATGCAAGGTGGTGATGAGCGGCGGTTTATAACTGGCGGCCACGAGCCGATAGGCAGTGATGTTCTGGCCGCTGATGTTGATGGTATACGCTTCGTAACTGGCGGCCGCACCATAATCCCCAATCACAATGCGGGCACGCAGCCAGTGATCTTCCACGCCATTGACGACATTGGCAACGGCCGTGCCCGGCAACTTAAATTGCACGCCGCCGCTGCCCGGTTGTACCGTCAGCGCACGGGTGCTGTCGCGGAAGTCGTAGCCGGTCTGCCCCACCCGGTCGCTGGCATTGCTGCTGCGGCCAAGCTGTTCCCAGATACGGCCGTTCCAAAATTCCCAGGCCAACGTCACCCCGGAACTACCGGCCACCCCGACTGCGCCCAATGTCACGTTGAGCACCACCAGGTCGCCCGGTTGTGCCCCGCCTGTGTTGAGTACCGCGCCGTAGGCCAGATAAAAGGCGTCGTTAAAGCGGGGCGTCTCGCCAAAGGGGTAAAAATCCTTGCTCATGTCCAGCGTCAGGCTGTTGGTGAAGCCAGTATCGGCCAGCAAGGGCGGCCGCACGCCCGGCAGGCTGAGGTGGATGCGGCTCAGTTCAGGCAGCCGCCACTGTTCGCTGATGGTGATACCAGCGACTTGCGGCGGTGTGGTGTAACTTCCAGCCGTGACCGTCACGCGCAGCCAACGGCCGCTGGCGTTGCGATACAACCCCACGCCCCAGCCGCCATCGGCCGGAACGTAGAAGCGAACACGACCGTTTTGTGTCAGCCCGGCCGTACCATCGTTTACCCCCTCCAATGGCGTCCAGGTGGCATTGCCGCCCCCGGTTGTCCGCAAGTAGTCCCATTGCAGGCGTAGGCCAGAACCCGCGCCCGCCGTCGCCAGCGATATGTCCAGTTCCACCAGCGCCCCCCGCCGGGCAAACGCATGTTCGCCATTGAGGTAGAAGAGGGTGGCACGGCCGTCGGCCCCAAACGGATAAAAGGGCGGGGCATACGGTACCGGGTTGGCCGCGCCGGTCGCCGTCGCTTCGGGGGGCATTGCCGGGCGGGGCGGCGGCAGGGGCAGCGCCAGTTGCAGCCGCAGCCAACCCCCCTTCACACCGTTCACCGTTCCGGCAGCCAGTTTGGGAATCTGGCGCAGCGTCACCGGCCAGATGTCGTTGGTAATCACACCCGGCTGCACATTTTCTGGCAGGACATCATGCCAGGTTTCTTCTTGCAAATAGGCCCAGGTCAGGGGCAGGCGGCGCAGCCGTTCCACCTCCGGGCCGGTGAAATGCACGGTCACATCGGTGGCCGCTTCCAGATTGAGCAGCATATCGGCGGCCAGGTAGAGAGCATGAACCATCGGCTCATTCCCGGCAAAGGCGGGGAAAGGGGCGTCAATCTCACCCAGGGCGTTGGCGGTGTAACGGCCGTACCTGTCCATATCCTCCAACGGGGCAAAATCGCGGGCCACCACCTGGGCCAGTTGCGAGCGTGTCACCAGCAAATCATGCTCGGTCTCAAAAACCACCTCGTCCTCTTCTCCCTCTTCGGGCGGGGCGGCCACCTGTGTCCGCGCCGGTACCAGCCCATCCACCGGGCTACCCGCCGCCAACTGGAAGGTGAGGGGCACACGGGCCGGCTGTGGTGGCGTGATTTGCGTGCCGATCAGGTCGAGGAAGGCCAGGAATGTTTTGTCTGGAGCCTGGTTCAGCCGGTCAACGATGATTTCGGCGTAACGGCCGAAGATGCGGATGAGTGCGCCGCCCGCGTCCAGGTTGTCGGCTGGTTGGGGCTGCCAGCCGCTCATTTGCTGCGCCAGCGCCTCCGTCTGGGCGACGATCTGGTCGTAGGTGCGGGGGTCAATTGGGGGAGAGGACATAATGATTTAGTGATCTAGTGATTTAGTGTTTAGGTGGTCAGGTAATTACCCAATTACTCAATTATGGTTTTACGACGATTCTTCCAGATAAAACGGATAGACCAGGTTGAAGCGGCTGTTGGTGGAGCGGACGGCATAGCTGATTTCGATGAGCAGGACGTTGGGCTGGTCGGCGTCGGGGTAGGCGCTGACGTTTAGCACGTCTATGCGTGGTTCCCAGATGGTGAGGGCTTCGGTCACGGCCGTCGCCACCTCTCCGGCCGTGCGGGCATTGTTCACGGCAAACACCAGGTCATGCAGCCCGCAGCCAAACTCCGGCGACATCACCCGTTCGCCAGGGCTGGTGCCCAGGATCGTCCAGATGGATTGCTGGATGCTGGTTTCGTGGTAGGCGAGTTGGATACGGCCGTTGCCATCCAACTGCACCGGAAAATGCCAGCCTGTACCTAAAAAATTATTGCTCATAGTCGTAATGGCTGTGGCCGGTGTCCCCACCGTGCCACACTACCCAATCATCACCGTCCCAACCGCAATCACTTTCCCGTTTGGTAAATCGGCCGGGTCATTGCAGGTGAGCGCGGTGTCGCCGTTGCGGGCGGCCGCTTTGCCGTTAATCATCACCGATGTACTGCCCATCTGAATGGTGGCCTTGTTACTGGGCGGCTTTTGGAAGCTGACACCAGGGGCCGTGGGCACGTGCGGTGGACTGTTATCGGCCGTGCTGCCGACGACGGCCGCCGGTTTGCCCATAATCTTCACATCACTGCTCAGTCCACCGTTCAGCATCCCGCTAAACGGGTGGGGCATGGGCGTGGGCACCGCCCCGGACGGCGACGGTACCAACACGATATGCGTGTCCACCGCCACAATTTGATCACCCTGTTTGGCTGCTGGTTGTCCCATATGTTTTCCTGGTTGCAAGTAGCAGGTTGCAGGTTGCAAGTCACTTGCCACTTGCTACTTGCAACCGCTTTCTCAGTTAATCTGCACCATCTGCCCTTTGATGGTCATTTGTGGGCCAGCTTTGATCTCCATATTTTTGCTGGCCTCTAATTTCACGGCATCGGTGGAGGTGATTTCCACCCCTTTGCCGCTTAAAATGAGCTTGCCTTTGCTGGACTTGATGGTGATGTCGGCATCGGCCATGATGGTGATGCTGTTCTCTTTGGTGTTCACCACCAGGCTGTTTTTGCCGCTTTTGTCCAGGATTTCGATCTTTTCCGCGCCGTCGGTGTCATCCAGGCGAATGATGTGGCCGCTGCGTGATTTGAGGGTGCGCATGTTGTTTTTGCCATCGCTGTTCGATTCCGGCGGTTTGTCTTTGCCGTTCCAGAGTGCGCCCAAGACGTAAGGGAATTCGGCCATGCCATGTTCAAAGGCGACCAGGACTTCATCATCTACTTCCGGCAAGAAATACAGACCGCGCTCTTTACCGGCCATGGGCGCGGCCACTCTGGCCCAATGGCTCTCGTCCTGGTCAGAGAGCCAGGGGAAGCGCACCTTCACCCGCCCCATGCCGTCCGGGTCCTGGTTGTTGGTGACAATGCCCACCGTAACGCCGTAGAAGCGGTCGGTGGCCTGGGATGATGGGGTGAATACCTCTGAAAAAAGTTCCATAAGCAATCAAAGATTTCGCAGATTACGCAGATTGAAGATTTCCATACCGATTACCGACAACCGACTACCAGCATCAGGTTGCATTGCGGCGGACGGTGAAGCGTGTCTGAAAGCCCTGGTTGGGGGTGAGGCTGTGGGTCACGGCCGTCACATAATACAATCCGCTAAATTTGTCCCCGGCCTCCTCAATTTTGATTACCATTCCGGCGCGCAGATCGGCTGTGCCCAGGCAGAGACCGTCCCCTTCGATATAGGTCAGGGCCATATCATTGAACTGGCCCAACGCCATCTGGTCTGCTTCCGCTTTGCTGAAAACGGGGGCGGACACACTGGCGGCGCTGCTCTTGCCAAAGGCGCTTTTGGTCGCTTTGGGGCCGCTGGTAACACCGCCCATCGTACTGCTTTCCTGCCCGGTGGCCGATTTGCCCAGGATTTCCTTTTTTTGTTTGGGATCCCAGCCGCGCACAATCACCTCATCCACCTGAGATACGGTAGTCAGGCGGGGGAAAAATTCAATGACATCTTTGCCCAGTGAAAAGGTCATCGCGCTGCCTTTGCTATGCTGGTGCGGCTGGAAATAAAGGGTCTTCTCGGCCACAAATACTTCATAGCCAATGCGGGCCGCCCGCTGCTGCAAAAATTCCATGTCCGTCTGGTTGTGCTGCAAGACGTATTCCAACGTCACTTTGCTGTCCGTCGTTTTGGCGCGCAGCCCGGATTGTTGGGCAATCTGGCTGGCAATGGCGCTGTCTTTTATCTGGGCGAAGGAACGAGTCTTACGGCCGCGAAAGAGCCGGTGACGGTGATCCAGGCCGCGCACGATGACGGTGGGCGGTTCGTCAGCCTCAAACTGCGGTTCCAGGCTGGTAATCTCGCCGACGCAGATTTTCTTGAGTTGATCCACGTATCCCATCCAGATTTCCACTTCATTACCAGGCGCAAAAAGATTGTCGTCCGACCAGGTGTATTTCAGTGCCGCCATGTCCCAGTTGCGCAGGTGAATGGTGAACATGCTGGCCGCGTTCAGGTCTTCATGCACGGCCGTCGAGATGACATCGGCCAAAATGGTGCGGGAAATTTCACGGCCGTTGACCGTAATACCAATATCGGGGACGATGTTTTCCTGTGGCATTTTTCCATCAAATCATCAAAGATTACGCAGATTTCACCGATTCTTTTATCTGCGTAATCTGCGTAATCTTTGATAAAAAATCTCAGGTCGGTCGTAACGCCGGAATGAGCAACGTCATGCCGGGCGTCAGCAGGCGCGGGTTTAGGATGCCATTGGCCTGGGCGATGTGCCGCCAGAGGGTGGGGTCGTCATAGTGAGCGGCGGCGATGCTTTGCAGCGTCTCGTGGCGGCGCACCACATGGGTCTTGGGCACATCGGCCGAATGGAGTTCCCCGACCTTCGCTGCGTGCGTAAAATACTCCACAAAGGAACAATCCAACGTGGCCCGCACGGGACGGCCGTCCGGCAT
>CAYXUZ010000003.1:24169-42949 GCA_964467705.1 uncultured Ardenticatenaceae bacterium
AACATGGTGTACTTTTCCGACAGCGAAGTCAGCACCCCTTTGAACAGGTCTACTTCGCCCCAACGGAGCTTACAGATAGGCGGGCGGTGCAGTTCCGTGTTCACCTGGGCCAGCGCGGCAATCTGGTCGGTGTACTCTTTCACATTGGTCGCTTCCGGCGAGGCGGTGAACGGGTTGGTAGGGATGAGTAAATCTTTGGCCATCTTGCCTAACGACAAACTACCGCCCCGCGCTTCATATGTATCAAAAAAGAGGGTGACGGAGAGGGTGCGCGCGGCCGTGCTGCGAAATTCCTGTTTCGCCAGGGTAGTTTTGGAACCAACGGCGGCCACGCCCTTGCTTTTCCACTTCACATCACGGCTGATGGTGAATTCGTTGGGGTTAAACAGGGCCTCAATCGAACCGTTGAAAAGGTTTTTGCGCGTTTTTTCATAGCGAATCACGAGCTTTTCCAGCCCACCATTGAGGCTGCCTGCGCCCACAATTTCGGCGGCAAGTTTGGCAGGGTTTAAGGCCATATTGTTTTCCCCCGGCGTTCGCCTTCCACCGCCAGTTTGCGCAGGAAGCGGCGGTGGACTTTTTCGACCAGTTCATCCATATCAATCTGTGTATCCGTTGTTTCGCCCCCATCATCTGCCTGGGTATCAGTCACGGCCGTCTCCCCTTCTCCCTTTACCCGCTGGATCACACTGTTCGTTTGCACCACCCGGTTAGGTGCGGGTTTAGCGGCTGGTCGGGGCACGGCCGTGTCCGCTGCCACCCGTTGAATCACGCTCCCCATTGGGCCACCCGCAGGGCCACCCATGGGCTGTGCCAATGGCGTGGCGGGCGGTGGATTGACGGCCGTTGCCTGCGCTTGCACCAGCGGCAAAGGGGTGTGGGCACGGCCGTTGCTGGCCCCATTCCCTGCCGGCGATGACATTTTGACCGGCGTCACAATGGGCGGCGAAGGGATTTTGGTCTGTGGTAAATCCGGGGCAGCAATGGTTGGTAGCCCAGAGGCGGCCACACGCACCATCGGCAAAACAGGCGTGATGGGGTTAGGGGACGGCCGTTCCCTATCTTTGCGCTCCGGCATTGAAATCGCTGGCGGGGGGATGGGTACGGCTGTCTGGCTGCTGGTGACGGCCGTTTCTCTCCTGGTTGGGGCCGGGTGGGAGATGGGTGGTTTAGCCGGTTGTGCCGGGTGCGTTGCTTGAGCAATGGCTCTAACCACCGGCAGCGGCTTGGGCAATTCTATGGGTGCAGGCATGGGGGAAACGGCCGTATGGCTGCCTGTGTGCGCCGTCGTAGATGGCTGAATGGAGGTGGGCACGGCCGTACTGCTTTGTTTGGCAGACATTGTTGTTGGCGTATCCAGCAAGATGGTCGGCGGCAAATCGGCGGGCACGGCCGTTGCTTGGGCAGTCACGATGGGTAATGGTTGTTTAGCAGCAGGAGTGGGGACGGCCGTTACGCTGTCTGGCATCACCGGCAATGGTTCGGCGTACACGATGGGCGGCAACTGTGCCTGCATTGCCATGACAGCCGCATACCGACGGGCCACTTCGTCAGACAGGGGTGGCGTGTTGAATTGGGTCAGGCGCACGGCCGTAGCCCGTGCCCGCGCCAGCCGCACCACACCCGGCTGTTCGCCCCGTTGCCACAGCCATTCGGCCCAGGCCATATTTCGCTCATCCACTACATCTTCTGTTTCACGCATTTCTGATTTTTCAACCGCGGAGAACGCAGAGGACGCGGAGTTTTTTCCTTTTAACAAATCTCTGCGCTCTCCGCGATCTCTGCGGTTAAACAAGTTCTTTTAGAAAAACGCCTGGGCAATGCCGAGTGCCTGCCCTAATATCGGTTTGGTAATGCCTTCGTGTACCAGTTCAATGGATTCAAAAATCACTTCGCTGCTGTCCGCCTTAAATTGCGGCCCCGTCCACTTCACCGGGTAGGCGTTGAAAAAGTTCCACCACATCACTGGAATGGAGCGAGCATCCAGCAGCATGATGGTGCCGCTTTTGCGCTGAATGACTCCCTGGGTGACGTTGTAATACCAGTTCCAGAGGGTAGACACGGCCGTGACTCCATGCGTCAGCACCAGATTGGGCGATGTGGATTGAGACGGTAGCTTATGCACAAAATGATTCACGCCGCCCTCGCGGTACTCCTCCGTCTCCACCTCGCTCTCCAGGCCAGACGCCTCTGTAAAACCACCCACCAGCAGCGCTTCAATCTCAATGGCAAATTTAAAGCCCTGGTACGGGTCAAACCGAAACCCGGCCGCGCTCGCGCCCATGCCCAATGCTGTACTCAGTCCCAGACCGATACCTGTTGATCGCATCTTTCTCGTTGCCTTTATCGTTATCCGTAACCCGTTATCCGTAATCCGACCATTTGCCGCTCGCGGATTACGGTTTACCGTTTACGGATTGCGATTTACGGAAAGCCGCTCATTAATCCGCCCCACTTCCGTCACCCAACGCTGCCGTTCCTGGTGGCTCATGCTCATCACCTGGTCATGCGGCCAGTGCAGATGGTAGGCGATATACGCTACCTCCTCGTAGAGCCGTTCCGAGGGGTAGCAGATCACCCCCCCAGGCTGCTGACCTCCACCTCAAACGCGCCTTCACAGTGCGGGCAGGCCACTTGCAAACGGCCGTGCCCCTGATAGTTAATGCGCTGGTAGAAGTCCTGCAAATAGGCCAGGTCGCCAGCAAACAGGTTCTCAACCACCTTTGGGTTGATAAATTCCAGGCTGCCTAGCCGGGTGATCACCCGCGACAGCAAAATGATGACCAGATAACCGGTATTGCTGCGCACACGTGGGTCGCCGAGAGGCGCAATTTCGTCATACGCCGTCGCCAGGCGCATCATGCCCTGCCGATGTACCTGCCCATCGGCATCCACCAGCCCATGCGGCAGCACAAACGGAAATTCTGTCTGGGGCGCAAAATCATGTGTGTTCATAGTTAAATAGGGGTAATCAGGTGATTAGGTGAGCAGGTAATTGGGTAATCCAATTACTCAAACACCTAAACACTCGATCACTACCAGGTGTCCACTTCAATCCCCTCATGCGCCAGTTCCAATGTTTCAATGGCGACTTCATTGGTGGTAGCGCTGAGGCTGGGGCCAGTCCATTTGGCGGGCCAGCAGTTACGCAAATTCCAGCGAATGCCATCCTTTCCGGTATCATCCATCAGGATGATGGAGAGGTTGCGTCGTTCGGCATTGCCGGTCGTCAACTTCTTGTGCCAATCCCACAACGACCGGTCGGTGGTAATGCCCCGGCTCAGGGTGATATTGCCGTAGGTGACCAGCCCCGGCAGCTTGCGCATCACCAACCCCAGATCGGTGCCCTCGCGGTAGTCGCCCGCTTCCTGGGTAGATTCCAGCCCGGAACACTCCTTAAAACCGGCGCGGGTGATGCCGTCAATCTCCACACGAAAGTTATATTGACCAAACGGGTCCATACGATCAGCCATTTTGTTTCTCCTCGTTTGTAGTAGGCGATTTATCGCCACTTGACGCCGCTGAAGCGGCTACTACGAACCACTAAATTTGATTACTGCTCACCGTCACCCCACCGGCCCCATGCACAATGCGGGTGACAATAAATTCGCCGGGCACGGCCGGGGCCATGCCTACTTCGGCAATGACCATTCCGGCATCGCGCACGGCCGTACTGTTAAGCTCACTATCACACTTCACGTAATATGCCTGTTCCGGGGTCACACCTTTGAACGCCCCCTGCTGGTACAGGCCATCCAGATACACCGACACTTCGCGGGTGATGCGCACCCACAGGCGCGGGTTGTGCGGCTCAAAAGGCAGTTCACGCATAAACCGCTCCAGCCAGCGGCGGGCAGTGATAAACAGGCGACGGGCGTTGATGTATTGCCATTCGGCCGCTTCGCTGAGGGTGCGTGCCCCCCAGACCCGCATCCCCCGCCCCGGCATGGCCCGCAGGCAGTTGATATTAGCCGCGTACAGTTCGCCCACTTCGCCGAAGGTGGGGTTGGCAGCCAGATCGAGTACCCCTTCCAATTCCTCGTTGGCGGGTGCTTTGTGTGGGCCGACGGCGGCGTCACTGCGGGCGTAACTCCCGGCGATGTGGCCGCAGGGCGGCACAAACAGCGCATCTCGACCAATACCGGGCACGAGCAGCCAGGAATGGTACAACGCACCAAAGTCGCTGTTGAGCTGCTGCCGGTGGGTAAGCAGGGTTTCAGTTGCAGCTAAATCTGGCGCGTCCAGAATGGTAAAACAGTCCCCACGTTGACGGCAGGTATCCAGCAGCAGTTGTTGGCGGGCGGCGATGGCAGCCAACTGTTGGGCGGCGGGCAGGTTAGACGGCCGTACCACATCCGGCGCACACAACAAATCGGCGTCATCCAGGCTGGACATGGCCGTCAGCCCGGCGCGCAGGGCAGCGTCATCATTCAAGGCGTCGTCCAGGCGAATAACGTAACAGATAGGGCCGCCGTTTTCAAAAAAGCCGCGTACCGCATACGCCAGAAAACCTTGTGGGAATGGGTTTCCATAAACGGCCGTAAACTGCGACCACAACCGGAGCGCCACCGGCTCATTGATCAGCCCGTCCAACGCAAAACCGAGGAAAACGGGCACGGCCGTGAGAAAAATCGGTGGCGGTGGCGGGTACACATCCTGCCGATAAACGCCGGGAACCTGGTAGGTGAGCATAGCTTTTTAGTAAGCAGCAAGCGGTGAGCAGTAAGCAGTCAACCCATTACTGCTCACTGTTCACTGCTTACCGCTCACTTCCTTTATCCACCCGGCCCCGCCCATTGGCTGATGCGGAAGACGACAAATTCGGCCGGTTTGACGACGGCGACGCCGATTTCCGTCACCACCTGGCCCAGTTCGCGGACTTCGGGGGGATTGGTGGTTTCGTCGCAGCGCACAAAAAAGGCTTCGGCGGCCGTGTTGCCAAACAGCGCGCCGCTGGCCCAGACGGTGGTCAGAAAAGCGGTGATATTGCGCCGGATTTTGGCCCACAATTCGGGTGAATTGGGTTCAAAAACCACCCACTGCGTGCCCTGGTCAATGGATTCGCGCAGGAAGTTGAACAGGCGGCGCACATTCACATACTGCCATTCCGGGTCGCCAGCCGGGTCAGAGGCCAGCGAGCGTGCGCCCCACACCTTCACCGTGCCGTCAAAGGGGCGGATGCAGTTCACACCCTGCGGATTGAGCGAACCCTGCAAAATTTTGCTGACGCGATAATGCACACCCAACGCGCCCAAAATGACCTCGTTGGCCGGCGCTTTGTGGACGCCACGTTGGGCGTCGCTGCGGGCATAGATGCCCGCCAGATGGCCGCTGGGCGGCACACTGATGCGCGTCCCGGCCGGTTGCAGCGGGTCGGCCACCTCAATCCAGGGGAAGTAAAACGCGCCGTACCCTTTGGGATTGGCGGCCGGCCGCCAGATGCCGGTGCTGTCGGTGCTGATGACCAGATTGTCGCCGGTAATGTCGCGGGCGCAATCCAGAATAGCCACGCGGTCTTCCATGTTCTGGCAGTGGCTCACCAGTTTGTCTTGAATGGCGTTGAGCGCAGTCTGGGTGGTGTCCGGCGGCAGCGGGGCGGCGACAATGGCGATTTCGTCAATGCTTTCCAACTGGTCAATGGCGTCGTCCATATCGTCCAGAGAGGTGACACGGTTGACCCAACAGCGGGTGCCGCCATTGTTGAAGAAGCCATAGACGGCGTGCGCCAGGTATTGGTTGGCGGTCTGGAAATCACCGTACTTTTGTTTGAATTCGTCCCAACTGTTGAGCGGTTCTGGGTCGAGGGCGGCCGCCTGGGTGTAATTACCGCCGGCTGGTCGGGCGGGCATATTGTCGCTGGCGATGTTGGCGGAGAGGCCAACAAAGGCGGCGGTGCTGGTGCCCACCCCGGCAATGGGCTTGACGGCCGAGGGCACTTCATCCACATAAACGCCGGGCGCAAGATAGACGGTCATAGATTCACTCCTTCCGTTCAAGACGGTTGTGCAAGTCGCGGCGGCAACAAGTTGCCGGTTGCAAGTTGCGTGTTAAATGGCGTAACGGCCGCGTAAATAATTCTCCACTGCCTGCCGGTCTGGGTCGGGCAGGGCGCGGTTGTAATAGATGATTTCGGCGATGAGGCCGGTAAAAAAGCTGCTGCGGCCCTGGTAGTTGGCGCCAATGACAAGCTGGCCGGTGAGGGCGCGGGCGGCATAGACGGCCGTGCCCGCCAACACCCCATTGCGAAACAAGGCCCCCGTCTGCCCGCCAAATCGCCAGGTTATTTGCTGTGGCCCGGCGATGGCGATGCCTACCGTGCGCCACGAGCCATCGTTGTACCGAACGTTAGCCGGGGAAGAGGTATCGGCAGCGTTGAGCGCCAGCCGTCCGCTTTGGGCGTCAAACAGCGTGTGGCTGTGGCCGCCGCCGGGCGTGTTGTCCAGGACGAAGAAGAAGGTGTGTTCGGTAGCGTTTTCGGCCAGAGAGAGGGCCAGGTATTGGTTTTCGCCGTTGAATTGCAGGGCCGGACGGCCGTTAATCGCGCTTCTCCGGTAAACAGGTTGGTTGGCGGCGCTGGTTTGGGCGGCGGCGTAGTTACGGCCGCTGTTATCGGGCCAGGCAGCTATGGCCCGGCCGTCGGTGATGCCGGTTAACGTGGCGGCGTCCAGCCAGAGGGCACAACCGCTCAGTTGCGTGGGGCTGAAGGCCGAAGCGCGGGCGGGTGGCGGAGTCGGGGTGGGCAGAGGTTCGGGTGGGGGTACGGCCGTGCCTGCACGGGGTGGCAGGCTGATTTGTAGATGGGAGGGTTGGATACGGCCGTCTGTATCCCGCGCCACCCGACTTTCCACTACAACGGGATCAAAGGCTGGCTGGCGACCGGGTATCCAGGCGGTCAGCGTGTAATCGCCGTCGGGCAGATCGAGAAAGAAAAATGAACCGTCGGCACGGCTGTTCACCCGGACAATGGGTGGACGGCCAGCCAATTTACTCAGGCGGTGAACCTGGGCAGTGAACGTTTGCGGCGCGGCCGTAATTTGCACACAGGCGTCGGGTACGGCCGTGTTCGTTCCGGCGGCGGCTACCTGCCCGGCAATAGCGATCTGGCGGTGGGTGGTTTCCCAGTCGGACATTGTTTGGTAATTGGTTATCGGTTATCGGTTATCGGTGGGTTCACCGATTACTGATCACCGTTTACCAATTGTTTCCACTTGATCACTTTCTCGGTCACGGCCGGGCCGAGGTCTTCGGGTGGGAAGACGTTGACGGCCAGGGTGAGGGTGTAATGCAGGGCGGCTTTGGGTTTGCCACCCAATGCCTGCCAGAATTCGCCGGGGCTTTGCAAAAAACCTTCACGCATTACCAGGGCACGCACTGGCGGTTCGTGCCCGGCCAGGGAGCCTTGCAGCACCTCGGCGGGCAGGCGGCGGTAACGCAGCAAGACGCGCATCACCTCGCCCAGCAGGCGATGTTCGTCGCGCACGGCATCGGCGGCGTTGGACCAGGCGGTGATGAGGTATGAGCAATCTACACGGGTGGACGGCCGTTGGCGGGACACATTTCCATTCGGCTGGCGGGTATCCGTCCACTCATTACTGCGCAAATTCACATTTTCCCGAATGTCGTAGAGAAACAGGTTGATGGCCGGTGGGGTCACTTCAATGGGCGGGAACGAACTATCTGGCGCGGTAAAACTGATGGCAATGTGATTCAGCGCCAATTCTTGCCGCAGCAACGTCGCCAACGTGTCATCCAGGTCTTGGAACATGCGCCCTTCAAGTTTAGATTGGTTCAATCTATTGGATTGAACCAATCTCCGGTGAACATCTGGGCAAGTATAGGCGTTGATTATCTGTTACTGCGTCTTTTGGGGCGTCTTTTGGGGCGTCTTTTAGAATGCTTCACCTTTGTGTATCTGGTTGATGTCGTCTTTGGAGATTTTGTCACCCAGGTTGAACTTCTCTGTGTATAACCCACCGGCTCCCGAAGTAGCTTCTTCAAAAATGCCGCCATCTTCACACACTTTCTTCAGCCCTTTGTTCCATTCGGCCAGGGAGACATACTGTCCTTTCACTTCCACCTGGGCCGGGAAACGGTTGCTGATGGCTGTAAGCGGGGCGGGTTTTTTGCCGTCCAGAGTATCCTGGATAGCCTGCATAGACATGCGGGCGGTTTCGGCCGAATACTTGACGCCCTTACCGCTGTTGGCATTGAGCATGGCATTGTCGCCATAGATACGGCCGATGTCCGTTCCTTCCCCAGTTTTGACCAGCAGCCCCTCCACGCAGAATTTATTATGCAGCACGTTGGTGGCGTATTGCAGGCGGGCGTTGCGCATGAAGTTGTGGAAGCCCTGATAGGTGATGGCGGCCGCGCGACGGCCGTAGACATCCTGCGCATTCAACCTTTTTAACTCAATCTCTCGTTTGCTCTCTTCGGCAAGCAGTGACGGATCCAGCACATCCGGCCCCTGGATGTCGGCCATAATTTGGGCAAACTCGTCCGCATCCTGCGGCACATAATCCGGGTGCAGCCGATAATACTTCCACGTTCCCTTGTGGCTGTGTTTTAGTGGATCAATGGCCGGATTGCCTTTAATGTTCATAATCTGTACCGCATTATCGGCTACCAATTGATGGATCAAATCATCCCAACCGGTGTCATTTTCCAGTTTATCTATCAGAGTGGGCGGCAACTCTCTTGTGCCCTTTTGGGCAGCATAAAGCTGCCATTCGGCCAGGAATTGCCAGCTATCACTCTCCGGGTCTGGCCGCACGGAAGCAGGCAGCCGCAACCCTAACGCCCCAAAACGATCCAGCCAATGCCCTTTTAGATTTTCGGCAAATTGCATATCGTTGGGGGACAGTTTGCCCACATTAGCCAGGTCATATCGATCGTCGTCAATGTTCAGGTCGGATTGATTGGCCGCGATGGCCCGAATTTGCCGCCATTCCTCGTCCGTCGCCCCGTGTTTTTTACCCTTGACATCAATCCATTTCACCAGCCACATCATAATCTGGGTCTTGTTGATCAGGTGACCGGAAGCGTAGGAATCTTGCAGAAAATGGTCACCAAAACCGTTGGTCAGCCAGGCTTCGTTCATTTTCTCCCGGGCAGATCTGTCGTTCCACCCATCTTTTGATTTGGCGGCCATGTTAACGGCCGTCTGCGCCAGATCACGCGCTTTTTGGTGATAGTCGGCCCAGGTGTGCCAGCTTTCCGGGGCAAAGTGGCAGGCGTTTCGGGCCAGAGTAGCTTTGTAATCTTCCGCATGATCGGCCGCAAACTTTTCTTTGGTTAATTCGCGCTGCCCCAGTTTGCCCCGTTCCCCCACCCGGCCAGTCGAGCCAACCGCCCCTTCAAACCCGGTACGGCGGCCCGATTTACCAGAAAACTCATCCAGCTTGTTCCCTTTGATCTCGTTGACCATGTCGTAAAACAAAAACAGGCTTTGCTGGCGAATGCCCTGTACAATCTGCCAGCGATTTTCCGGGTCAGTTTTCTTCATTTCTTCTATAGAACCATAAATATCGGCCAGGGTGTTCAATTCGCCATAGGTGACAATCAGGGGTGGATAGAACGGGTTGATGGTGGAATCGTTGGGGATCGTGACCAGTTTGACCTGCCACTTGTTATCAAATTTATCTTTAATGCGGGCAGCCACTTCTTCTTGCGTCTCAAATTTCTGCGGGCCGTGATCGCGCATGTACTCCAGGCGGGCAATTTCCTGGTATAGGACGTGTAACACGTGTTCTGTGCTGATTTGCTGCCCTTTTAAGGGGCCGGCAGACACGTGAATGGAACTGTGGGGGCCAACCGCCTTGCCCATTTTGTTGAGGTTGCCTTTCGCGCCCAAGATTTCCAGGTCGGTGGGGTCTACATCGCCTAACATGCGGTGTTCAAAGGAGGAGTGGCGGCGGATGGTGGCGCTGTTTTGCTGGACGACGTGGGTGAGTTCATGCGCCAGCAATTCCTGCCCGGCGGCCGAGGTGGGGCTGTATTCACCCTGGCGAAAGAAGATGTGAGGGCCAACGGTGAAGGCGGTGGCTTGTAAGGAGTCGTTCAGCTGGTCGGCCTGTGCATCCGTGTGGACGCGAACGTGTCGAAAGTCAGCATTAAAAGCGTGGCTCATTTGCTGTTGCAAATGGCCGGGCAACGGCCGTCCCCCCTTTCTGGCGCGGCTGATGGCAGATTCAATGGTGGCGGGTACGGCCGTGCCCCCTGCCCCCGCCACTCGCTGCCGTACCGGATGTCCCTGCCCCCGATGAACCAGTTGCTGCGCCAGAGCCTCGGCTTCTTGTTCATATGGATCATGGGTGGGGCCAAGCCGCATTTTGGCCTGCATAACCAGCCGCTGCACATAGCCGTTGCCCCGGCTGCGTTGCAGTTGCAGGAGGGAGTTGCCAGCATAGGGGAGACGGCCGTCCGTCACCCGCTGTAACACGGCCGTATCCCCTGCCACCCCCAGACCTAATCCCGGCTGGGCGTTCTGGGGGGCCGGTTGGTGAGTGGCAGGTACGGCCGTTTGTAACCCATTTTGTTGTTCTGTATTCGCTTCATAAGTTCGATTTGCCATTTTGCACCTGTGACGGTAATCGGTCACTGATTACCGATAACCGTTTACCGATTACCTCTTAAACTCCTCCGGCGTCACCAATTTCCCCATCTTCTGATACTCTCGCTGGGCGGCGTGCAGCAGGTGATCCATCGTCACCGTACCACCATCAGCGGCGGCCAGGAAGGAAGCAGCCAGGGCGATATTGCGGATGTTGCCGCCCGCCAGCAGCACCCGTTCCGCCAGGAAAGGGAGATCAACATCTGCACTTTGGGGCACGGCCGGCGGCCACATTTGCCGCCAGATTTGCTGACGCTGCACCACATCCGGGAAGGGGAATTCAATAATAAAGTGCATCCGCCGCATAAATGCCTCATCCATATTTTTGCGTAAGTTCGTCGCCAGAATGGTCACACCTTCATACGCCTCCATCCGTTGCAACAGGTAGCTGATTTCCAGATTGGCGTAGCGGTCGTGCGCGTCATGCACTTCGGTGCGCTTGCCAAAAAGGGCATCGGCTTCGTCGAAAAAGAGGATGGCGTTGCTGGTTTCGGCTTCGGCGAAGATGTGCGCCAGGTTTTTTTCGGTCTCGCCAATGAATTTGCTGACGACGGTGGAGAGGTCAATTTTGTACAGTTCCAGCCCCAACTCGCCGGCGATGATGTCGGCAGCCATTGTTTTACCGGTGCCCGGCGGGCCGGTAAAAAGGACATGCAGCCCTTTGCCCAACGCCAATTCACGGCCGAACCCCCATTCATCATACACCCGGGTGCGATGCGTCACCTGGTCGCACAGTTCACGCAGTTGGGCCAACCGTTCGGGCGGCAGCACAATGTCTGCCCAGGTGTAATGGGGTTCGATTTTTTGGGCCAGTTGCGTCAGTTTTTGGTTAGAGTGGAGCCGACAGGCGGCGTAGAGATCGGCCAGCGTGGGTTGGGGATTGTCCGGCTGACGCCAGCACGTCTGGTTGCGGGCGGTGGCGGCGGCGGCCCGAATTTGGGTACGGCCGAGGCGGAATTTATGCGCCAACTCGCGTAAATCCAGGGCGGTATCGGGCAAGGCTTCTTGCCAGCAGGCCAGCCGTTCGTCGGCGGTGGGCAGGGCAAAGGGGAGGCGAATGAAGGGGATGGACAGCGGGGCAGTGGGTTCCCACACGGCCGTGCCCGCCAATATCGTCACCCCTTTGTATTCGGCCAGCAGTTTTAGCAAAATTTCGCGCTGAGGGCTTTTGTCATCAGCCAGAAGCGCATCAAAACCAGACCAGTAGAGGACGGCCATTTGCAACTGTGCTTCCCGCACGGCCAATCGCGCCAGCAGGGGGAATTCGTCCGTTTTGGCGGCTAACTGCATCCCATCAATTTCCAGTAGCGGGCGGTGGAGATGGTGGCTGAGGGCGACGGCCGTGTCCCGCCGTCCTGTCCCCTCACTGCCCTGAAAATACAAAATCAGGTTGTCATCTGCTTGAAGCCTAAAGACATCCGATTTCTCCAGCAACCTTTGGGTGCCGAAATCGGATGTCTGATCACGAATGTAAGGCTTGAGACGGCCGTGCACCTCATCCCCGCCCAACAAATAAGCGAGGATACGGCCGTCTAGCCGCAGCGATTGGTTGGGCCAGAAGGGATGGGCGGTGGTGGTCTCGTTAAACAGTTCCAGCAGGTGATGGCGTATGAGCGGCGCGTCTGGCGCAAATCGGGCGCGGGCGGCCATTTTGGTGGTTACATCGGAGCAAAGCAGATTGAGCAGCAAATCGAGGCTGGGATGGGGGCGGGTGATGTCGTCTTGCAGATAGGCGTAGAGACGGCCGTAGCTTACATCCACTTCCGGGGCCAGGCAGATAAGCACGGCGTCCTGTTCCCACTGGTTCAGTTCAAACAATGCAGCCAGTTCATTCAGGCGCAGGCGAATGCCCTGTTGGGCGGAGAGCGTCTGGCGGTGATGACTCACGGCCGTTAGCTGATCGAGGGTGTGTTGAATGGTGACGGCCGTGTCTTCGGGCAAGGGCACCCCCGCCCACAAAGGCTGTCCGATAGCTTTGTCCAGCAGGGCATCCACTTCCTCTTCGGCGATGTAAAAAGCAGGCAAGCCATCGGCGTCCGGGTGAAGCTGGTGCGCTCGCCACACCTGTACGCGCAACAACAGATCCAGGCGGGTGAGTTCCGCCAGGATATGCGCCAGCGAATGAGGAAATGGAGTTACTTCCGCCGATTCCACCATAGGCAAATCCGTTCCCGCAGCGGCAGCTTGATATGCCAGTCGGCCAGAAAGGGGGCTACATAGCCGCTGATTCCAGCCACAGTATTGACATAACGCCTCTGTCCACTGGCAACATGGGTGATATGCCCACGCCAGACGGGATGGGCCGTCTCTTTGGCCGTTTCCTCCAGCCAGATTTTGACCACAAAGGAGTGGGTATGGGGGTCAATGGACGGCCGTGAGACCTCCTCATTTACCTGCTGCCCATTTTCTGCCTCAGCCATCTTTGGTAGCAAAGCGATAAACACCCGTGCCAATTGGTGGGGCGTTTCATCACCATATTCTACTCAACTATAGCAGTGGGCAGTCTGTTACAACGTCTTTTAGGGTGTCTGCCATTCTGTCTTTGTTAGAGGTGGACTTAGTTCCTAAAAGTTAGCCCCAAAACAAGTTTGGACTTTCAGAGATTGGAGATTAAGTAGTTAACAGTTCTGATTCAGGTAAGGTGTAGTCATTTTGTTTAGGCATCCTTTTAGCATGCCACATTTATTGCAATCAGAAAACATTCTGTGATTTACTTAAAGTTTGAGGTGATCTACCTAAAGAACTATTCCGCAATCTGCCGGGCGTGGGGATAATAGCCGGATAATGAACCAACCAATCCGTATCCCTGCTCCTTCTGACCCTGAACCAGATAAACCGCGCTGGCTGCCGTGGCTGGCGGCTGGCTGTCTGATGTTGTTGCTGTGTGTGGGCTGTGTGGGTATTGTCGGTGTTGGCGGCGGTTATTTTGCTTATACCCAGTTCCGCGCTGAAAGCACGGCCGAGGCTAATGCCACAGAGATTGCCCGCCGTATCACCGAAAGCATTGCGACGCCTGCCAGCGACACGGCCGTGCCCACCCCACCACCAGACGCTACACTCGACGGCATAGACAAAATCCCACCAGACACACCCACATCAGCGCCCACTGTGCCTCTCAGCGCCACGCCCACAGCTACCCTCACCACCCTTTCCCTGCCTGTACCTGGCGACATTGTGCAAATTCCCATCCCTTCCCGTGCGGTGTCTGATCTGGCCCGGTTCTACGAGACTGATTATCCGGCGCATGATTATTACGATACGGCCGTGCGCCTGAACGACCACAACGGCGTCCGCACCATCACCGCCGCCGCTTATCAGCCCGGCGACAGCCAGACCTTTTACAATGACACCGACGCCATCGAGGCAACCCTGGTCGCCGTCACCGAACATACCTATTTTTGGGTGGAAGATGGGCTGAATCTGGAAGAGGCAGAGGTTACGGCCGTAGCCAACCACTTTGAAGCCGACTTTTATGAACCCCTCACCGACCTGTTCGGTAATGTTTGGGATCCCGGCATAGACAATGATCCCCGCTTTTCCGTCTTGCACATCAGCAGTTCCGCTGCCGATGAATTGGGCTACTTCCGCAGCGAAGATGAATACCCCCAAGACCTGTTTGACTTCTCCAATGAACAAGAAATTATCTATCTGAACATGGGTGAACTGGAACTGGCCAACGACCTCTACTATGCCACGTTGGTACATGAAGTGCAGCATCTCATTCAATGGAATGTAGACCCCGGCGAAACGGCCTGGATGAATGAGGGTCTGTCTCAATTAGCCGAAATCTATCTGGGCTTCACCGATACGGCCGAGACGATTGATTACCTGGAAAATCCAGAAACGCAGCTAAACACCTGGGTCTATGATGATGACAAAGTGTATGCACATTACGCCGGCGCTTACCTGTTCCTGGTGTACGTGTGGGAGCAGTTGGGGGAGACGGCCGTGCAAGAACTGGCCCGCCATCCCGCCAGTGGTCTGACGGGTGTATATGCCATTCTGGAAGGGTACGCCCCCGACATTTCGCTGGAACAGTTTATGGCCAATTGGGCTGCCGCCAACTATCTGGACAATAGTATTCCCCCAGAGGCAGCCGTAGACGGCCGTTATCATTACCAAAACCTGACACTGCGCCGCCCCACCTTCCACAGTGAGGCCAAACCCGCACAATCTTTTGACGAACTGAACACCCTGCCCCAATTTGGTGTTCACTATATTGATTTGCGTGAACTGCGCGGGCCGGTGACGATGAGCTTTGCGGGGGACACGGCCGTGCCCCTCATACAACCCCTCCTGGAGACTCTCACAGAAACCAACCCCATCGCCACCAACTCCTTCTGGTATGCCCCCGCCGAAGACGAAATGAACGCCCGCCTCACCGGCCTCTATGACCTCAGCAACGTCAGTGAAGCCACCCTCACCTACGCCACCTGGTATGACCTGGAAGAAGAGTATGACTACGCTTACCTCTCCATCTCTGATGACGGCGGCCAAAGCTGGCAAATGCTCACTCCCGAACACAGCAGCAATGGATTCTTAGGGCCGGGGTATAACGGCCGTAGCGCCGACGAACCCGACGACCAAAACGGCTGGCTCAAAGAAAACATATCCCTCAACGACTTCGCCGGCCGGCTTATCCAACTGCGTATTGACGTCATCACCGATTCCGGTATCACCGGCCAGGGCTTCGCCATAGACGACATTCACATCACCGGCCACCAGTTAGCCTCCTTCGCCGATGGCCCCGAAAACTGGCAAGCCGAAGGCTTCGTCCTCACCGGTGGCTGGCTGCCCCAAAAATGGTCGCTTCTCTTAATTGAAGAAAAAATAGAAGGAGAACCCGGCCCCCGCATCACCCCCCTCACTCTGAACGATCTCAATCAGGGGCAGTGGGTACTAGACATCGGCAAAGGGGGCGCGGTACTCATGATCATGCCGCAAACCCCCTTTGCCCAAAATGAAGCCAACTACTGGCTAAACATTACACAACAATAAAAAAAGACCCCCGATTTTTCAAGCAACCCTGGTTGCCAAAATCGGAGGTCTCCTGCGAACTAACCCGTACAAAAATCAGCCGTCGTCGTCGTATTCCAGAACCAGTTATAGCTAAAATAAGGCGAACCCTGCGTCCGAATCGCAATCTGGCTCAGACCTCTCACACCATCAGGAATCGTCATGGTAAAGCGAGCCGAGCCACCACTCCCGGAATTAAACGTGCCCGCCGGGAAGCCCAATATCCCTTGCGTTCCCATCGGCCCCATCGTCACCGTAAAGTTCATATTCGCCGGATAATTGGTCGTCTGGAACTGCACAGAGCCATCCCGCACCACCTGGCAAATCTTGATGGTCGGTATACCCGTAACCGGCGGCGTAACCGGCGGCTGGCCGCCCGTACCACCATTGCTACCACCAGATGTATTGTTCCAGAACCAGTTATACGCATAAAACGGGTTCGCATGGCGCGTTTGGGCGCGAATGGCAATGCGCGTTTGCCCGCGCAGTTCCGCCGGAATGTTGAACGTCTGCTGGATAGCGCCGCCATTACCGGAGCCAATCTCACCCACCTTAATACCACCAATACCCTGCGTGAACATCAGCCCCATGGTCACATCAAAAAGCTGGTTGGGCGGGAAATTGTTGGTCAATATGGTCACACTGGTATCTGTCGCCACGCTGACGATGCTAAAGGTGGGAATGCCTACATAGCTGGGTGGGGGCACTGGTTGACCGCCACTGCCGCCAGAGGTGCCACCGGTATTATTCCAGAACCAGTTGAAGCTGTAATACCCCTGAGCACTATCCAGCCGGATGGCAATTTGCTGCTGCCCTTTTAAGAAGTTGGGGATGGCATAGGTAGCCGTAGAATCACCCCGGCTGGAATCAAATGTGCCCACCACTTCGCCACCAATACCGGCTGTGCCCATATAGTTCATACGCACAGTGAATATCTGGGACCGAGGATAGTTGTGGGTCTGAATGGTTACGGTCTGGTCGGGTACCACGCTGACAATGGAAATGGTGGGGATAGTCTGGCTGGCGGCGCTGGTGGTGCTGGCCCCCAGCAGCAGGAAGAGGGAAAGGATAAACATGACCATTCCCAACAAGCGCCAGATGGAACGGCCGTGTCTGGCTCCCTTTACGTTACCGGTCGCCAACGAACTCCCCTGAACAATATGATTGGACATACAAACCTCCTTATACAGTTGTTCAATAAAAATGGAGTACGGCCGTTGGTTCACCCGGGCGGGTCAACTATTGCAGGCAAATTTAATCAGCTTGACTAAAGTGCTTTTTAACCAACCATACCCCTCATGCACCATAGCCGCATTATACAACAAGATTATGTCATCTTCTATAGAACATTCATTCGTTATGTAAAAGTCATCCGCTACTGACCGGTACAACAAAAAAGCCCATTGACTGTTAACTCAGCCAATGGGCTTCACCTGCAAAGCAACATTCGAGATGAACTACATCGGGTTCTTTTCAATAACAATCACCCCCACCTCATCTCCTTTGGCAATACAATGGGTAGGCGTGACATTGTACCGTTTATCCGCATCCGCAAAGTTTTCCAACGCCCCTTGCAAAACCCCCACCGCCAGATAACAAACCGGTGAATCAGATGTGCGCCCGGTACACATAGGGCACACATGGATATTCCAATACCAGGCATTGTCATCCTCTTCCACGCTTACATTTTGGTCGCTGACCTGGTTAAAAAACTTGGCAAAAAACGCCAAACCCAACGACACCCGCCGTTCAAAAGAGCCAATTTTCATGGCTGCGCGGGCCGCTTTGGCAATTTGACCAAAATGCTCAATACCATCATTCAGCGTCTTTTTACCGGCGCGGGTAGCAAAAGCCCGCGCCCCTCTTGGCCCATACATATCCCAATACGCTTGCTGTAACTTGCCTACATGCTCAAAGGGAAATTCCTTCTTCATATTGTCAGGAGGATAATTGCCAATGTACTCTG
Organism: uncultured Ardenticatenaceae bacterium; assembly: GCA_964467705.1. Lineage (GTDB taxonomy): Bacteria > Chloroflexota > Anaerolineae > Promineifilales > Promineifilaceae > CAADGU01. The sequence goes on from CAYXUZ010000003.1 coordinate 41,764, forward strand.
GGAGTCCAGCCAGGTTTAGCAGCGAGTTGACGCCGTTTTTGCCAATGATCTCCTCTGTTGAGATTAAGAGGATACGCATCCACCTGTTTGGGTAGAAACAATTTTCATTTTGTGTGCCTGAACTCATCTTTACCTCCAACAACCGAGTAACCTGGAATGTTGTTCCTTTGTGGATTTAAACCTGAAAGGTTTCAAAAAACAATAAGGGTCTTCTTCAATTTTAGCAAGAGCCTACCAATTATAGTACACCTATACAAATCTTACATAATCAAAACAAGATGGATTATCTGGGAAAATTATACTATGTCTACTTGACTGCTTCAATGATAACGCATTTTCACGAAAAATGCCTATGCTTAAGATCGTAACAACTATCCTTCTGGACGGCCGTACCTCGTCACGTGCCTTTAGAAAAAACGAGAGTTTTACGGAGCTGGCGATGGTTTCTGTAGGGAGACATGGTTTGTATTGCATTATTCAACCCTACCTATGCTTGTGTGGGCACGGCCGTACCCTGGCAAGAAACGCCATTACCTTAAAGCAGTAATCGGTAACCGGTGGTCAACCACCGATTACCGATTACCAATTACCGTTCACTGATTACCGATTAGGGCTGCAAATACTCATCCGCCACTGCCTGCACAAACAACTTGATCGTATCGCCGTTGTCGGCCGTGCCGGTGAAGGCCCAGGCTGGCTGCAAGAAGATGGTCGGCGCAGTCCGCATCATCGTTTCCTCACCTTCGGTTACTTCTGGGAAGGCGTAGGTGATGAAGTAAACCAGTTCCGCGCTGTTAATCTGCACCTGCCCGTAACGGAAGGGAGCAAAGGGGCCATCAATCGGCAGAATGCTCACATCACCATCGGCCGGGTAGCCTTCGCCCTCAATGGGCAGTTCCGGTTCGGGATATTCAATGAACTTGTCAATACTTTCCCAATCCAGCACCGGATATTCCAGGCCGGTATCGCGAACACCATAACCAAAGACGTTCACTTTCAAGCCATCAGCAATGTCGGCCGGGGCATTTGGCAGGATGTAGATGCTGCCATCTTCGCCATAGAAGACCAACTGTTCACCCTGCCACCGCACCACACCAGGTTGCGAGACGGGGGTGTACTCGGTCAACGCTTCCCAACCGGCCAGTTGGAACAGGGTCTTGTCCTCATTCAGCGTACCCCAGACATG
>CAYXUZ010000003.1:42959-72449 GCA_964467705.1 uncultured Ardenticatenaceae bacterium
TCTTCAGCACGGTCCGCAACATGCAACTGCTGGTCGCGGGCGTCGGCCAGAGCATTGAGCGTAGCGTCATCGGCGGCAATGGTGAAGCCACGAATTTTCAGGAGCGGGGCGCCGCCATCTACCGGCTGGTAGACGACCGGCCATTCATACAGGTGTGTCTCGATGTTGGGCGCAAATTCACGCCCCCAGAATTGGTAATCGGCCAGATAATCGGGCAATTCTTCCACCGGGGCGACCACGCCAGGGTCGGGCATGATGGTTTGGAATTGGATGTGGTTTTCAAACACGCCACCCAGCACCCGCTGCCAGGCCTGTTCGGCGGTGATGAGCGGGTAGTTGCCTACGGCCGTCCACTCTGTCGCCGTATTGTCCCAAACATAGGCCACTTCGTTGTTCGGGTTGATGCTGACGGAGATTTCCGGTTCGTTGACCCGACGGCCGTCTACCAATCGGTAGAACAACACACTGTCACCTATCTGCGCTTCCGTCTCATACGGGAAGTTCAGTTGCCCACGTTGTGCCAGGAATGCCTCGGCGATGGGGATAATCTCCGGCCGAATGTTCAGGTTCGGGTTGTTGTAGTCGAAGGCGGCTACGGCCGTTTCGTCCGTATAGTTGATCGCCCAGGAATCCATGCGCAGGTTGCGCGGCCCATCAAACACAATGTAAACGGGCGGAATATCGGCCGACACATCCGAGCCATACGTTTCCACGTACAGCGGGCCGGTGAGACCATATTGGTCGGCAATGGCGCGTGCCTGTTCCGGGGTTAAAATCACTTCCGGCTGACGCTGCTGCACAAAACCGCTGACAGGTTCAATTGGTAATGTTCCATTCAAGATGAAGGTGGTGCCGGAGAACGGGTCCATCATTTTCAGGTCGAACTCTTCAATGGGCATGGGCGCATCGGCTGCGGCCGTGCCATCACCACCACCACCCATACCGGGGGCCTGGGCTTCAAAGCGAGGCAGTTGGGCCAGCTCTTCGGCAGGGGTGGGTACGGCCGTGTCCTCTGGTATTGCCGTGGGACTATCTGTTTCTGTTAAGGTTTCTTCAGGGATGGGCGTGACTTCGGCCACCTGCGGCTCGTTGCCGCCGGGCAGAAAACCGCGTCCCAGGGCGACTGCCCCGAACAAGAGTATGAGTGTAAGTACTGCGCCAAGCGCGAGTGTGCGTTTCATGGTAAATCCTTCCTTGAGCATCTGAGTTAAGTCGCGCCAGAATGATGCCTGTTCTGGCGCCGCTCTACTTTTTTTTAGTTGGTTGGCTCTGGCTGAGAGCCGCCGCTGCAACTGCGCCACAAAGCTGGGATCCGGGTTGGTCTGGGCAGACAGATCAATCAGGTTGGCAGCCAGGCGGGCCTCGTTGGTGGGCGTTTCATCAGCCGGGAGCGCGTTGCCTTGCATGACGGCCGTGACCATCTGATCCAATTCATCGGCTAACTGTTGTTCTGTCTTGTTGTTCATGATCCATTCTCCAAACCAATCTCCCCTGCCGGATAGAGTTGCGTTTGCAAATCGCGCAGACCACGATGGAGTAACATGCGTACCGCCGGTTCATTTCTGTCCATCAACCGGGCCACTTCGGCCACTTCCAGCCCGGCAATCAGCCGCAGCGAAATGGCTTCGGCGCGGTCGGGGGCAATGGTTTGCAGCTTGCGCGCCACCAGTTCCAGACTCAGCCGTTGGTCTACGATGTCATCCGGGTGTTCGTCTGAGTCGGGCACGGTTTCGGCCTCTTCCAGGTCGGTTTCCGGGCGGCTGCGGCGGTAATAGTCGGCCGCTTTGTTGTGCGCAATACCAAACAGCCAGGCCAGGAACGGCCGTTGTCCTTTGTATTTGTCCAGGTTCTCCATCGCGGCGATAAACGTTTGCGACGTTAAATCTTGCGCGTCCGCCACATTACCGACGCGCACCAGCAGATACCGGTATACACGGGGCACGTAGCGTTCATATAATTCGGTAAACTTTTGTAAATCTTGCTGCGCCTGCCGGACCAACGCCGTATCATCTGCCAGGATAGGCGGCGCGTCAGCCAGGGCGGCTATCAGCCAGAGCATTGATTGGGACGCCGTTGTCGGCGAGCTGGTGTTCATGCATGATCTCCAGAGTGTTCTTTCAGACCGGGCAGGTTTTTGCAACCTATCCGGTCTTGCAGGCAACGAATGCTGTTATCTGCTTCATGAAGTTTTTGACGAGCGTTTTTCGTTGTGTCTACAGCTATGTCGCCGTCCTGTTCACATTTATAACAGGCAATTTTCAGTTTTGTGAAAATTGCTCACTTGACATGGCATTCACCCCCATTTAGTATCTTGCACACACCATCCTGGTAGTTGCTGCCCGATCACTTCATTCCCCCAATCTGACAATGCCCAGACCAGGTTTTCAAGACCTCAAAGGCTCGATCACCTTTGGGGTCTGCATACACAAGGAGATGGGTGACATGGCAAGAAAGTTTCACTTGATTGTACGAGTTATGCTGGTTTTAGCGCTGCCCCTGGTTTTGAGCGCGTGTGTCTTGCGTTCTTTGTTTGGCAACGTGATCATTGTGGAAGATATTGGCGAGGAGGTGAATGAGATTATTACGACGGTCTTTTCTGATTCCACAGCGGCCGTGTGCCTGGATACCGATTATGGCTTTTATGAATGCACTTACATTGTGGACGGTGAGATCCTCACGTCCTCGCTTTATTTATTGGGCGAATATGGCATTACAGGAGTGTTAATTGATCCGGTGATCGTGCAAGCGCCGACCGATGCAACGGCCGTGACCGCTACCTATGACAGGGGCAATGGGCCGGAACCTTTACAAATGAGCATCCGCGAGAGTTTTTACATTACGCCGGGACTGCAAGTGATGGCCGAACCGGGTACAGAGTTTTATATTCTGGAATTGCCAACGGCCGTTACCGGGGCCATGACAGATACCACGCTCATTTCGGCGACGTATACGCTGGTATTCACGCATACGCAGCCCATTGCCGACCCGATTGATCCGATGGAACTCAAAGTCATGTTGACCGGCAAAGCCACCATCAACGAACATGATTATTATGTGCCCATTTTGCCTTGTGTGAGTAATTTTGCGGCCATACCGGCGTTGGAAATACCACAATCCACAATGTCGGTGAATTTGCAAACGGCCGTTGGCGACCTGATCCGCCAGGGAGGGAATATCACCTGTGACCATGTGGCCTACTACTTTGAAAATGTCCCCCCGCCACTACTCAAAACGTACTTGCCGCTGATCCAGCGTTAACGCTGTTGGCAAAAGCGTTCACAGATCAACCGTTGGTGAGGAGTTTGTCTACTGCCGTTCCTCTGCTACTCCCCAAATAACGAAACAGGAAAAATCCCACGAGGTTTTAGAAAAGCTCTGCGAGGGCCAGTTGAAAACCCGGCAAAACATCTTTTCCTGTTAACTCATCACCTTCAATCAAAATTTCCACTTGCTGGCGTGATTGATAAACAGTAACAGTCCGCGTTTTGGGATCAACCAGCCATATCAGGCGTACGCCCGCATTCAAGTAATCGGTTATCTTATCTTGAACATCACTCATCCGGTCATTGGGCGAGACGATTTCAGCGATTAAATCGGGAGCAATTTCCCAAAAGCCCGTATCAGGTATCCCTTTGCCGGGAATACGATCACGGGCAATAAAAGCCACATCTGGGGCGCGAACGGTATCTGGGTTTTTGGAAAGGGTAAATCCTGTTTCCGCTGCATAGACTTCACCCAGGCTATGCTCATTTGCAAATAAGCCCACCTTAAACGCCAGGCGGAATGTGATCTGTCCATGTTTGGTACTGGCGGGTGACATAGGCAGGATTTCCCCTTTTACAAGCTCGTTGCGACCGCCATGATCGGGCATGTTGTAGAGATCGTTGGCCGTCAGGTGTGTTTTGATCAGCGTTGTCATAAGTAGAGTATAACGAAAAGAAACGGCCGTTTCCATCATTCGTCACGAAATAACTACAGGCAAAAGATACGGCCGTATGCCCACCACCATAATGACGCAAGAGAGACAATGCGTTCTTTGTGGATCAACTGTTCGTGAGGAGTTTGTCTACGGCCGTTGCCAACTGCGCCAGGTTTCGTACGACAAACACCTCGTCACACACCGGCACATAATCCCACATATCGCTGTCACCGGTGCCCCACTGCTGCTGGTTTTCCGGGTTCAGCCAGACGAGGCGGCGGGCGCGGCGCTGCAAATCCTTCATCAAGTCAATGCGCGGTGAGTTGTAGTTGTTGCGGGCATCACCCAGGACAACGACAGTGGTACGGCCGTCAACCGAATCCAGCCAGTTATGGTAAAACGTATCCAGACTGTTGCCAAAATCCGTGGCGTAATAACCGGGCGGAATGTTATACAACACCTGTGTCACCGCTTCGGCCGCCCGTGCCCCCGCCAGCGTCACGCTAATCTCGTGCATGTCCGAATTAAAGGCAAAACTGCGCGCCTTTGCCACCTGGTCTTGCAATTCATACGTCAGCCGCAGCATAAATTCCGCCACCGAACGCATGGAGGTAGAGACATCACAAATCAGCACCAGGCTGGGCTTGAGCTTGTTCTTCTTCCAGCGCAGTTCCATAGGCACACCACCATACCGCTGGTTGGCCCGAATGGTCGTTTTGGAATCAAAACGTCCTTTCGTCCCTTTTTTGCGCCGCAAGGCCGCCCGGCTGCGCAACTGCGTAATCAGCCGTTGCACTTCTTTGCGCAGGGCGTTGGCTTCTTCCTCCGTCAACGATTGCAGCGGTTTGTGCATCAGGTCAGAGCCGAATAGCTCGTCATTGGGGCGGTTGGCGCGTTGTTCGGCAATTTGCTGCCCCACCTGCTGCGCCACCTGCTGTTCCAACGCCTCCCGATTAGCTTCCACAATCCCTAACAGCTTTTGAATGGATTCCTGGCTCATGCCCATTTTCTGCAACATGCGCCGCGTCACCCAACGTGCTTCGCGGGGGTCGTTGGCCCACTGCGCCCCGGCCCGATTGGCCATCTCCTCTAACTCTTCTTTGGTGGGGCCGTTGCCGCTGGTGAGCCAATCGAGTAGCTGCTGGAAACGGCCGCTCATCCCCGCCAATGCCTGCTGTAACATTTCCTGCTCGTCCGGGCTGAGGTCTTCCGCGGCATTCATTAAGGGTGGCCCGCCGCTGCCAAAATAGAGCGGGAATAGTTCGTCAAACGCCTGAAAATCGTCCTTCTCTTTGATCAACGTCGCCCGCAGCGAAGCCTGGAAGAGTGTCTTGTCCGTGATACCCAGGCTCTCCACGGCGTGCAACGCATCCACCGACTCCGCCAGCGACACACGCACCCCCGCCGCCCGCAGCCCCCGTATGAATTCGACGACTCGTTTGTCCATCTTTGCCTCCGTATTCCGTAATCAGTAATCCGTAATCCGACGGTTTACGGATTACGGTTCACGGATTACGGACTACCGGTTATACCGTCCCCGCCGCGCCGTATCACTGCCGCCGCCGCCCATCATGCGGCGGGCTTTTTGTACGTCGGCTTCATATTTCAGCAAGACGGTGAGGGTGTTGGTGAGGGTTTGTTCGTCAATGTGTTCGGCGTTGAGGGCGACCAGTGCCCGCGCCCAGTCCAGCGTTTCGCTGATGCTGGGGGTTTTGCGTAAATCCATTTGCCGTAGTTGATGCACAACGGCGACGGCCTGCTTGGCCAGTTCAGGGCGCAAGTTGGGCACTTTCAGGCGCACAATCTCCAGTTCGGCGTCCTGGGTGGGGTAATCTACATAGAGGTAGAGGCAGCGCCGTTTGAGCGCCTCGCTGAGTTCGCGGGTGTTGTTGCTGGTGAGCAGCACCATCGGTTGGTGTTTGGCGGAAATGGTGCCCAGTTCGGGCACACTCACCTGAAAGTCGCTGAGGACTTCCAGCAGGAAGGCTTCAAATTCCACGTCGGCGCGGTCAATTTCATCAATGAGCAGGACGACGGGGCGGTCGGAGGTGAGGGCGGTGAGCAGGGGGCGGGGGAGGAGGAAGTTTTCGGAGAAGAAGACGTCTTCTTCCTGGGCCAGGCGGCTGGCGGCTTCGGCCAGGCTTTGTACGTCGCCCAGGACGTTGCGCAGGGTGTCGCGCAGCAGTTGGGTATACAGCATTTGTTTGGCGTATTCCCATTCGTAGAGGGCTTTGCTCTCGTCTAGCCCTTCGTAACATTGCAGGCGAATAAGGGGCATATCCAGGGCGGCGGCCCAGGATTTGGCAAGTTCGGTCTTGCCGACGCCAGCCGGGCCTTCGGCCAGAACGGGTTTGCAGAGGGCGTGCGCCAGGTAGACGACGGTGCCTATTTCGGCGGAGGCGATGTACTGCTGGCGGCCTAACTGCTGTCTGACATCATCTATATTTTTAAACATGCGTGTTTCTCCATTTTGTCCGCGAAGTTCGCGAAGCTTGCGAAGGTTTTCTAGGGCGGACTCAGGCAGTTATTGTAACGGCCGTACCCCATTTGTCACCCTAGACCTTCGTTCAGTAAGGTGGGAAGTCGCCAGACTTGTGGTTGATTGTAGAACGGAAAACGGGAAAGGCAAGGGGGAAGAATGGGATTGGGAGACTGGGAGATTGAGAGACTCACAGACTCCCAATCTCCCAGTCTCTTAATCTCTCTCCAGGTCATAGGCCAGATAGATAACACTTTCCGTCTGGCGGAAGCCGAGGCTTTGGTAGAGGTGAAGGGCGGGAATGTTGTCTGCCCAGACGCCGAGACTGACGGCCGTGACCCCCTTTTCGGCTAATTGAGACAAGACCAGATGGAGGAGGGCACGGCCGTAGCCATGCCCCTGTTTTTCCGGGATGATGCCAATGGGTTCTAGCTGCACGGTCTGGTCGGGCTGCGGCCGTAACCAGACAAAACCGACAGGGGTATCATCTTCCATCAAAAAGAGCAGGTCTTCCCTATTTTGCAGCGTGGCCGCTACTTCGGCTGCGGTAAATGGCTGGTTCCAGGGCAGGCCGGTGAAGCAGGCGGTGTATAGCTGGCAGAAGAGGGGGATGGCGGTGGGAAGTGGCAGGTGGCAAGTTTCAAGTGGCAAGTGACCATTGACCATTGACCATTGACCATTGACCATTACCAATTCCATCATTTGTTCTTCGTATTCGATGAAGAAGTTGTTTTTGAATAGAAAGTGGGCGGCGGGGGTGTGCAGGTGGGGGACGGGGTAGGAGAGTTGGGTAACGGCCGTGCCCATCAATTCCGCCTTGATGTGCGCCAGCAAATGTGTGCCATAACCCTGCCGCTGGTGGGCGGGGGCCACGAATCCTTGCAGTTCTACCAGGCCGGGCAGGCCGGGCACGGGCAGGATGGCGGCGTAGGCGATGGGGGTATTGTCGAGGGTCAGCGTCCAGGCACGGCCGTTGGCCCGCAAAATCCCCTCCACATGCGCCCCCCAACTCTGGCTTGTGTGAGGCTGGTGGGGAAAGAGGGTGTTGTGGACGGCCGTGAGTGCGGCCGCATCAGTGGGTGTATAAGGGCGAATCATCAATCAATCACCTGCCACCTTTTCTGACCTGACGTACAATGGATTCAAGATTGTGGAGCTTACTCCATAAAGGATAAAATTCATAATTCATAATTCTCAAGGAGATGGATTGTTGAAACAATCACAAGTGATTTTAGGCGCATTGGCGCCGGTGGTGGATGGAACGGCCGTGTTGCTTGGTTTTTTCTTTCTGGCGGATATGAGCGCCGGGTTTGCGGAGCGGCGGGCAACGAACGTAGCCGCCCTGACGCTGGTTTATTTTGTATTTTGTGTAGCCGTGTATCTCATTCGCAAGCTGGAGCCGCAGCTAGCGGCGGCAGAAGCGAAAGTACATGTTCCCGCCTGGTTGACCACACGATTAACCATGACCATATTGGCCGTGATTTTTGGCCTGACGCTGGCGGTGCTGCTGCTGCAACTGTTGGGGTATTGGGAGTCGGTGCTGCTGGTGGATGACCGGCGGTTGGGGGCGGGGGAATCGTCGGCGTTTTTTGTGTATGCGCCGGGTGCCTTTCTGGCAGCTTCGCTTTTTTATATTTTGGTGTTGAGTGCGCCGACGCGGGAGACGATTTTGGTGGGTAGCCGCCGCTATGTGCCGTTGGCGCTGTTGGGGTTGGCGGGGGTGAATGGGATGATGTTGTTGCTCACGGCCGTGTTCCAATCCCTCCTTCTCCCCTGGTACTTGCTGCTGCCCGCTCTGCTGCTGCTGTTTGGCCCGCCGCGTGTGTGGTATTTGTGCAAACGGCCGTCTCTGCTGCCGCTGATCTCCTTTTTGTTGATGCTGTTTTTGTTGGTAATTGGGTAATTGCATTGCCAGTTACCCAATTACTCAATTACCTTCTTCTTAAGCAGTTCCTGAATAGGTACGGGTTAGAGCCAATCCCCCTCTTTTGCCTGGTATACAATACGGTCCATACCACTCGTTGGTTAATTTTTATGGAGTGAGAAGCGCCTCAAATAGAAAAACGCATGGTTCGATTACTGTTAATCAGTCTGTTTTTGTTGTCCTTTTCTGCCTGTACATTGATCAATGAAACGCCGCCAGCATCGCCAACGGCCGTTGCCCTCATCACCCCCATTCCACCCACACCCACATCAGCGCCAACCATTGCGCCCACAGACACGGCTACTTCGACTTTGCTCAGCACAAGTGTGCCCACCATCACCCCCACCCCATTTCCCCCCGACCTTTCCATCAGCCCCGAAGAGGTACGCCTTTATCCCGTGCCGGACATTTACGCCGGTGAAAAAGTGACCTTTCAAATCCTGGCACACGTGCCAGACAACGTAAATCCCAGAGATGTCACCGTACATTTGCTGGTCAATTATCAGGATGTAGTCAGCGGCACACTCAACGCCTCCAACTTGCAGGGCAGCGGCGTGGGGTTGTTTGAGTGGGCCTGGGACACCTCCAACGCCGCCGGGGATCATCTAATCCATGTGATTTTAGACCGGTATGACACCATTCAGACTGGCGATGAGAACCGGGACAACAATCAGGCCGTGCTGGAAGTGACGGTGCAAGACCCGGCAACATTGTCACACCCGCAGCATAGCGCCGCCTGGGTAACGGCCGAAACAAGCTGCTGCGTCTTGCATGTGGTTGAAGGCACAGCCGCCCACCGGGATTTGAACCAATTGATGACGGCGGTGGAAACGGCCGTGCAGCAAGCCGTCGCCCGCCTGGGTGAGCAACCCGCCCGCAAACTGGACATCTACCTGATAGACCGCGTCATTGGCCAGGGTGGATATGCCGGTTACTCAGTGGTCATCTCCTATCTGGATCGCAGCTACGCCAACAATGGCTTTCACCAGATTATGACCCATGAAGCGGCCCACATCCTCGACCGCCAGTTTGCCCCGGAGCGTATCAATTCACTGGCCGAAGGAGTAGCAGTCTGGGCCAGTGACGGCCATTACAAGCCGGAAAACATAGACCGGCGGGCAGCCGCCTTAGTGACCATTGGGCAATATGTGCCCCTGGCGCAGCTTTTTGACAATTTCTACCCCGTCCAGCACGAAATTGGCTACCTGGAATCGGCCGGGTTCGTCAAGTTCCTGATTGATAATTACGGCTGGCGGCGTTTCCGCGACTTTTATAGCAGCGTGTCGGCCGATGATGCCAGTACCCTGTCTGGCGCGGTGGACGCCAATTTGCAGCAGCACTTTAGCCTGACGCTGGCCGAAGCCGAGAGCCAATGGCTGGCTTTTTTGGCACAACAACCACCCGACCCGGCCACGGTGGCCGATCTGGAAGCTACTATCCGCTTTTATAACATCATGCGCCGCTACCAGCAGTTGTATGACCCCACCGCCTATTTCCTGACAGCCTGGCTGCCACACCCAGAGACGTTGGAACGGGAAGGCAACCCGGCTGACCTGACCCGGCACCCCCAGGATGAAGTGAACGTGACATTGGAAGTGATGTTGCAGGCGGCAGACACGGCCGTGCGCACCGGCAATTACCAGCAGGCCAACATCTTGCTTGACAGCATCGAGCGGGTGTTGACCAGCGGCGAATTTATAGACCCCCTGGCCCGCAACTATCTGGAGGTGGTGCGCGTGGCCAACAAAGCCGGCTTTGAAGTACAGCAAGTCGCCCTGAACGGTAATCGAGCGGCGGTTATAGCCACTCCTACCAATGACATCAACCTGCTCAATCTAACCGTCCTCCTTTCCGGGGATAACTGGATATTGTCGCAATAAAGCAGCGAAGCCATGCCTGCCGCGCCACGCTCGCAAGATGGATCATTTTGGTATTTATGCTACAATGCCGCTTATAGTGGGATTGACCAATTGGCGAAAAAGTGTAGAAGAGGAATCTCATGATTGAAGTGGTAGTAGACAGCATCCGTATCAGTCTGGTCTCGCAGCACCGCATTGTGGTGTTGCGGGAAGTGGACAGCGAGCGCCAGTTACCCATCTGGATCGGCCCCTACGAAGCAGATGCCATTACTATTGAACTACAAGACGTGGAAGTTTCCCGCCCGGTAACACATGACTTACTCAAAAATGTGATTGCGGCGTTGGGCGGCAAGGTGTCGCACGTGTTGATTAAGGCACTGCATGATGGCGTTTTTTATGCCAGCCTGTTTGTAGATATGAACAGTGAATTGAAGGAGATTGACAGCCGCTCCTCCGATGCCATTGCCCTGGCAGTGCGGGTGAAAGTGCCCATTTTTGTGAATGAAGCGGTGATGGATGAGGTGGGCGTTTTACCAGAGCCGGATATTTTGGAAGAGGAAGGCGAAGGGGCTGAAGGTGAAGTCTTGGATGTCTTTTCGGACTTTGTAGATTCGCTGGATTTTGAGGATTTTGACGAGTGATCCGAGACAGAGACCTGACAAAAAAAGACCGCAGTGCTTGACTGCGGCCTTTCCCTCCTTAACAGGACGCTGCCGTCTAGTATTCCAGCAGATCGTCACCTTCCACTTGAACATTCGCCGTTGCCCCGGCATCACTGCTTTTGGCCCAAGCCGAAAGTTCAATAGTAAAGGTCTCAAAATAGCTTTGCGGCGGCAGGTTGCCCCCTTCGCCGTAGCGCAGTTCTTTAATTTCCGCATTGATGATCAGCGCGGCCGTTTCCAGCACAATCACCTCACCTTCACCCGCCAGAATGGGTTCCCCTTTGGGGGCAAGTTTGGCTTTGATGGCATCATCATAGAAGGCATGGTCACTCATAATCACTTTGGTCACGGTACGAATATCGTTCTTGTCAAAGAGCCACACCTCAAACGCGGTCACATTCTTGGGTGAATCAGTGCCGATGGATTCGGCAATACCCACACCACATTCACCCAGGAAATCACCGTTGGTGTTTTCAATGCTGTGCGAGTCGTCGAAATTGTCACGGCCGTAGGTATAATTGCTGGGGAAACGGGCCAACGGGATCGCATTCACTTCTTCGGTACTGATTGGCCCGGCCTCCGGCATGTCATAATACGTACTGGGGCCTTCGTCATCCCCCACCGACCGCCGCATCCGCAGCACCAGAATGATACCGACCGCCAACACAATCAGGACGATGATCAACAGGATAATCAGCCCATTGCCGCCACCTTCTTCGGCTGGCGGGGTGGTTGGTTGCCCCTCGGTGCCCGGAACGGGCGTCGCTACGGCCGCTCCAGTACAATCCTGCCCGCCACTGACAACCCGTGCCATCTCATTGTACGTGTTCATGGTGGCCTGATCTGGCGCGGAGGGCACGGCCGCACAAATGACGGCATACGGGTCGCTAAAAACGCTGAACGCCTGGGTTACAATCTGCGGGTTGCCTGTTTGCCCAAACGAAAAAGCAATGGCGTTCACATATCGGTCTGTATATGTGGACGATAAATCATCAGGCGAGGCATTGGCTTCCCATACATAGTCCACTGGATTTATCACCCAGGCATAAAGCAACCCCAATCCCAATCCCGCAAAAAACGCCACAATCACGAGAAGATACTTTCTTATAAAATCCATGCGGCACCTACCTTGTTATTGCCCCCTGATGGGATGCAACATATAACATTATGTACATCCCCTCTGCTGCGAGTATCTTACCATAACATAAAGTTGCGTCAAGTATTATGTTTAATTACGATTCTGCTCAACTGAACGATTTCCTACAAACACTGCAAAAAGAGGTAAAAGGCCACCTGCGCACGGATAACTACGGCCGTACCCTCTACAGCACCGACGCCTCCATCTACCAGGTCATGCCCCTGGCCGTGTTCATTCCGCAGACGGTAGAAGAAGTGCAAACGGCCGTCACCCTCGCTGCTCAATACCAGATTCCCTTGCTGCCCCGCGCCGGTGGCAGCAGTCTGGCCGGGCAGGCCGTCAACAGTGCCCTAGTGCTGGACTTCAGCCGCCACCTGGATGCCATTCTGGAAGTGAACGCCGCTGAACGTTGGGTGCGCGTCCAACCGGGTGTGGTGTTGGATGAACTCAATCTGCACCTCCAACCATATGGTCTGCAATTTGGCCCCGACCCGGCCAGCAGTAGCCGCGCCTGCCTGGGTGGCATCGTCTCCAACAATTCCACCGGAGCGCACTCCATCCTTTACGGCATGACGGCTGACCACCTGCTGGCGGCGAACGTGCTGCTGAACGACGGTTCGTCGGCCTACCTCGCCGACTGGGATGAGGGGGAAGTGCGGCAGAGGATGAGCGGCAACGGCCGTCTGGCCGAAATCGCCACCGCTCTGCACACACTCATTCAAGACCCAACTAACCAGGGGATTGTGCGGGCGCACACGCCCCGTCACTGGCGTCGCTGCGGCGGCTACAACCTGGATCGGCTGATTCCCGGCACAGCCACCTACCACCAACCGCTCCCACCCGGTTTTAATCTGGCCGCCCTCTTTTGTGGCGCGGAAGGCACATTGGGCGTCCTTACCGAACTCAAACTGAATCTGGTGCCCCGCCCCAAACAAACGGCCGTCGCCGTCCTCTCTTTTGCCACCATGCGGGAGGCACTCACGGCCGTGCCCACCCTGCTGGAAAGCAACCCTGCGGCCATCGAACTGCTGGATAACCGCCAGTTGCAGTTGTGTCGCCAACATCCTGGCCTCAGCCGCCAGCTTGCCAGCTTTATCACCGGCGACCCGTTTTGTCTACTTATCATGGAATTGAACGGTGAGAGTGAAACGGAATTGCGGGCGCGGCTAGACGGGTTAGCAAGGTTTGTGAAACAGCAAGGGGTGGCGGCAACGGCCGTTATCCCCCTTCTACATCCCCAGCAGCAGGCCAACGTCTGGGCCGTGCGCAAAGGCGGCCTGGGGCTGCTGATGAGCCAGCGCGGCGACACCAAACCGATCCCGTTTATCGAGGACACGGCCGTGCCCGTCGAACATCTGGCCGACTACGTAGACAAACTAACCGCCTTCTGCGCCGATTTGGGCACAGAACTTTCCGCCTACGCCCACGCCAGCGCCGGCTGCCTGCACATTCGGCCACTCATCAACACCAAGATGGCCGCCGAGGTTGCCAAAATGCCGCAAATCGCTCAATTTGCGGTGGAACTCTTGCGTGGGTATGACGGGGCGTGGAGCAGTGAACATGGCGACGGCCGTTGCCGCTCCTGGCTCAACGAAGCCTTCTTTGGCCCCGAATTGTACAGCCTCTACCGGCAGGTGAAACAGATTTTTGATCCGCACAACCTGTTCAATCCCGGCAACATCGTGAATGCCCCACCCATGACCGAAAATCTGCGCCTAGGGCCAACCTATGAAGTCATCCCGCTCACCACGCATCTCGATTTCCGCACTGACGGCGGTTTTCACCGGGCGGTGGAGATGTGCAACGGTGCGGCCGTTTGCCGCAAACGGACGACGGGCGCGATGTGCCCCAGCTTCATGGCCACCCGCGACGAGGAAGACAGCACCCGCGGCCGGGCCAATGCCCTACGCGCCGCCCTATCTGGCCTATTGCCACCGGAAGAATTGACCAGCCCACGTATGTATGAGGTGATGGAACTATGTGTATCTTGCAAAGCGTGTCGGGCGGAATGTCCTTCGGCCGTAGATATGGCCAAGATCAAGACGGAGTTTCTGGCGCACTATTACGCTGTGCATCGCCGCCCCCGCCGCGACTACCTTTTTGCGCACGTACACACCCTCGGCCGCCTCAGCGGTGGTTGGCGAGCGCCGCTGGTGAATGGGCTGTTACGCAACGGGCTGATTCGCCGGGGCATGGAACGATGGTTGAGGATTGCGTCCGCACGGCCGTTGCCGCCCTTTGCCCGCCACCCCTTTCCCACCTGGTTCAAACAACACGCGCCTGGGAACGGCCGTCCCGTTGTCCTATTCGTAGACACCCTCTCCGGCTACAACTACCCACACGTTTCCATTGCCGCCACCGAACTGCTGACGGCGGCGGGCTGCCGGGTCATCGTGCCCGGCGTACTGGACAGCGGCCGCCCGGCGTTTAGCAAAGGGATGGTGGACGTAGCGCGGAACACGGCCGTAACCGTCTTGAATATCCTGGCCCCTTTTGCCGCACAAGGGCTGCCCATCCTCTTCCTGGAACCGGGCGACCTCTCCATGCTGCTGGATGATTACGCCGCGCTGCTGCCGGACGATGAGCGATTGCCCGCCGTCGCCGCCCACTGCCGCAGCCTGGAACAATTCATCGTGGAATTGGCGGATGCGGGCGAACTCAATCTCACGTTTACAGAGGAAACGCGGCCGGTGATTTTACATGGGCACTGCCACCAAAAGGCGATCACGGGTACGGCCGTGACCCGCCGTTTCCTCAGTCTGCCACCCGGTTATGCCATCACTGAACTGGACACAAGCTGCTGCGGCATGGCCGGGTCGTTTGGTTATGAAGCCGAACACGTCGGCATCTCCTGGCAAATGGCGGAGCGCCGCTTGCTGCCCGCCGCCCGCGCCGCCGTCCCGGAGACGTTGATCGTGGCTACCGGTGTAAGCTGCCGCCAGCAAATCTGGCAGGGCAGTGGGCGGATGGCGCTGCACCCGGCGGAAGTGCTGCGGGGGGCGTTGAGAGATTGGGCTGTGATGTAATGCGATTTGCCAAATCGCATTACATCACAGCCCAGTGCCAATTGCGCCGGGGCACGGCCGTTGTTATACTCTCCGCGTCAATCCAATTCCCGGCCTTCTGGCACAAGAACAAATTTAGGAGACACAAATGACAACACCTGCTGAAATTCTGAACAAACTTCCTTCTACGGTAGACCCGGCCAAACTGGCGGGTATGAACGCTACCGTCGTTTTTGACCTCTCCGGGGACAACGGCGGTAAATGGACGCTAAAAGTTGCCGATGGCGCCGCCAACGTCACCGATGGCGCTGATCCCGGCGCATCTGCCACCATCAAAATGACCGACGCTGATTACGTGGCTATGACCAGCGGCAGTCTGAACCCGATGATGGCCTTCATGTCCGGCAAAATCAAGGTCGAAGGCGACCTGAACACGGTGATGAAGCTGCAATCTATTATGTGAGAACAAAAAGCCCGCTCTGAGAGCGGGCTTTTTTATACCTGGTTTAGACATACGATTTCTCAAAGAAATCGTATGTCTAAGAAACAGCGTTCATGGCGATTTCGGCGTATTCCTGCCGTTCGGCCGTGTCCAGCGGCACCCCCATTTGCGATAACATCGCGGCAATCAGACCGGCCTTGCGTTCCGCGTCAGTGCGTGACCAGGTGCGGGATTTGATTTCTAAAAAGTGGCCGGGCAGGTCTGGTTTGAGCACCTTGTCCAGATTAACGGCAAAATCGGTGTCCTGATACAAAATGTGCCAGCGCAGCCGGTCTTTGCACACCTCTAATTCCTGGGCGGGGGCAAAGTATTCACGGTAAAAACGCAGGCTGCGGTCGGCTTCGGCCAGGTAGCGGGAGCGGGAGAGCATGACGGCGTTGGGGAATTCCTGCCGCTCCGCCTGGCTGGTAAGGGTGAGCCGGGAGCGGGTCTGGTACACCAGGTCGTCGTCGCCGATGAATTCGTCTTCGCGGTGGCGCAGGCGGGCGGCGTCCGGGTCTTCGCCCGCAAAGATGAAGTAGTGGTCATACTGTTTGTAATGGGCGTGGCGGGTGATTTTGCATTGGTCGCTGTGCAAGAAGGTGAGCACGGCCGTCCGGTCCACATCCGGCACCTTCACCTGTACCTCAAAACTTTGCTGCCGCTTGACGCCGGAGAGCAAGACCAGTTTGTTGTAGGGGCTGGATTCCCGTTCCAGCACAAAAGCATCAATCTTTTTGGCAACGGCCGTCGCCGCTTCCAGCGCGGCCGCTTCGTCTACAGTTAACAGTTGTTGGTCACGCAGCAGCCAACGGCCGTTACACATCACATCTTGCACATCCCCCGCCTTCGCCGCATAAATCAGCCGCGAATAGATGGCGTCCGGGTTATTGGCAAAATGGGGCCGGTTATGTACCCCATCCATATTCACAATCGCCAGGTCGGCCCGTTTGCCCACCTCCAGACTGCCGGTGATATGCCCCATATGCAGCGCCCGCGCCCCACCAATCGTGGCCAGCATCAATGCCTGCCGCGCCGGCAACACCGTCGGGTCATTGCTCTTGGTCTTGGCCAGCAGCGCCGCCAGTCGCATTTCCTCAAACATATCCAGGTCATTGTTGCTGGCCGGGCCGTCCGTACCTACGCCCACATTCAGCCCCATGTCCAGCATCTCACTCACCTGGGCAATGCCGGAGGCCAGCTTCAGATTGCTGGTGGGGCAGTGAGCCACGCCCGCATTGGCTTTTTTCAGGGCGTACATCTCGCTCTGATCCAGATGGACACAATGGGCGGCTAATAATTTCGTTTCCAGAAGTCCCTGGCTGGCAATCCATTCCACCACCGACATCTGGTTTTGGGTGCGGCTGTTTTCCGCTTCCAGGGCCGTTTCGGCGACGTGCGTGTGGATGGGCACGTTGTAGGCACGGGCCAGGTCGGCGCAGGCGCGGTCCATCTCTGGCGTGCCGGTGTACCAGGCATGAGGGGCGACGGCCGGTTGGATGAGCGGATGGCCGTTCCACCGTTCGATGAAGCGGCGGCACAATACCAGTGCGTCTTCATACGTGGCCGCGTCGGGAGCGGGGAAGACGAGCACGGTCTGGCCTAATAAGGCTCTCATGCCGATCACGGCCGTTTCCGCCGCAATGTCGTCCTCAAAATAGTACATATCGGCAAAGGCCGTCACGCCGGAGCGAATCATCTCCGCGCAGGCGATTTGGGTACCCAGTTTCACAAATTCGGGGGTGACAAATTCCCGTTCCAGGGGCATCAGGTAGCCCAGCCACACGTCCAAACGCAGGTCGTCGTTCAGGCCACGCAGCAGGGTCATGGGGATGTGGGTGTGGGCGTTCACCAGGCCGGGGATGATGACTTGCCCGGTGCAATCTACGGTTTCGACGGCCGTGTACGCCGCCTGTATCTGCGCCATCGACCCAATTGCCACAATGGAATCGCCACGAATGGCGATACCCGCGTTGGGGAAAATGTCGTAAGCGGGGTTCATGGTCACGGCCGTGCCGCCCAACAGTAACACGTCAAC
Source organism: uncultured Ardenticatenaceae bacterium (assembly GCA_964467705.1). Taxonomy (GTDB): domain Bacteria; phylum Chloroflexota; class Anaerolineae; order Promineifilales; family Promineifilaceae; genus CAADGU01. The sequence continues at coordinate 60,465 of CAYXUZ010000003.1, forward strand.
TTTTTCAGTCATCAGCTTTCTCCTTGTGTCAATCAGCAACCCCCTTCTGGCCGATGATCCTGGTGATCTTGGCACGAATGAGCCATTCACCGGGGACACCGTTGCGACGGCCGTACTCCTCTGCCCGTGCCTCGCCCATATAACGGGCGGCAATTTTGGTGGCCCAGGTCAACAGGTTGTACAAATCTTCGTCAATGGTCGCTGTCCCTTCCACCAGCACAAAGTCATAGGGCGGGTTTTCATTATCCACGCAGAGGGCGATACGGCCGTCGCGTTGCAGCCAGGCGGCTTTAGCCGACTTATGCCAGGTGGTGAAAACCAGTTCATCGCCGTCCAGCAAAAACCAGATGGGCACAACATGGGGACGGCCGTCGGCCCGCACCGTCGCCAGCTTCCCCGTGCGCGCCCCTTGTGACAAAAAAACACGAGCCTCATCCACTGTCATGTCTTTCATTACTAATTTCTCAAATCCGTCCGTTTACTATAATAAATTACACAATCGTTGATGATGGGTCTGTTTTTAGCGCACCGTGCAACAATTGCACAAAGGTTTGCCCTACTTTTGCAAAAAGTTCTGTTTCAACATCTTTGGTAAAATAACTGTCGCCACCCAGATCCCATTCATTTAGCATTTCTTTACTAAGGGTAGCACCTTGCTCTTCTAACCATTCAAGAGCTTGTTGCGAAAATGTTGCTACCAGAGCCACTTGCTTATCTTCCCTCAAGTAATCATCTAGTCTTGGATAAACGATTCCGCTACCGCCGTGGGTTGCTTCAAACAACCAATGGTCTCTCAGGTTCATTAACCAGGAGTTCGGATCAGGGTATTTGTCAATTTCTCGAACGAGCAAATATAGCCATACTTCTAAGAGGCCATCAGATGTCCAGAACTCTTGGTTCCTAAAACTTGTGAATGAAGTTCCCACAATATTTCATATCCTGTGCCTTGAGATCAGGCTGATCTTCACACCACTCTGGTGTGGCTCACTCCTAGACAAGTCGTAACTGTTAAGTGATAAATCTCCAACTACAACCCTTCCACCACCAGATCGGCCTTGCAGAGGTTCTCGAATACTTTAATGTCCAGACGGTTGGGCCGCCAGGCGTAGACGTAGTTGTAAATGGGGTCCCAAAAGATGACCCACACGGCGATACCCACAAACCCGGCCAGCGCGCCGCTGACCTGTTCTAACTCAGGTATGACATTTACCAGGAGAATGGTGAAGAGGATCAATACGACCGCAATCACAATGGCGCTAATCGTTTCGCGGTAGCTACCCACGCGCAGTTCATCAATGACCTGTTGGTTTTCGACAATTTGGGCGGCACAATAGCGGTCTAATGCTGCTTTGAGCGTGGGTTGGGTGTCCGGGGTCACGGCCGTTGCTGGCAGTTGAATCCGTAACCGGGTGGGATCGCCTAACTCATGCGGCACCAGGCGCAGGCGGTGGGTCACTTCATCAATGCCAGACCAATAGCGGCTGTCCGGGTCAAACGGGTTGGCCGCCGGTTCGGCGAAAAACTCTTCCATGTTGTTCAGTTTGATGGTGATTTCATTTTGTTCTGACATGAGGCATCTCCTTTCGGCTGGATTATAGCGGAATCCTGTTATAATCGGGAAAAGGTGCAAGTGGCAGGTAGCAAGTGGCACGTGATTACCTGCAACATGCCACCTGCCACTTGCAACAAGGATCAACTCCATGCGCATGGTAGACATTATCGAGAAAAAACGCGACGGCCGTGACCTGACCACCGACGAAATCACCTGGTTCATTCACGAACTGACGGCCGACCGCGTCCCCGATTACCAGACGGCGGCGCTGCTGATGGCAATTTATTTGCAGGGCATGAGCCGCCGGGAAACGGTTGACCTGACGCTGGCGATGGCCCGCTCCGGCGACCAGCTAGACCTGCACGATGTGGCTCCCTTTGTGGTAGACAAACATTCCTCCGGCGGTGTAGGTGACAAGACGACGCTGGTGGTGCAGCCGTTGGTGGCCGCCTGTGGTGTGCCGGTGGGCAAGATGAGTGGACGCGGCCTGGGTTCCAGCGGCGGCACGTTGGACAAGATGGAATCGTTTAGCGGCTGGTCGTCGGCGATGCCGCTGGCGCAGTTCAAACGGCAGTTGGCGGAGATTGGGCTGGTGCTGGCCGGGCAAACGGCCGTGCTCGCCCCGGCTGACGGCAAATTGTACGCTCTGCGGGATGTCACCGGTACGGTCGCCAGCACACCGCTCATTGCCGCCTCCATCATGTCCAAAAAGCTGGCGGCGGGGGCCGACGCCATTGTGCTGGATGTAAAAATGGGCAGCGGCGCGTTTATGCCCACGGTGGAAAGTGCCCGTGAACTGGCGCGGATTATGGTGGATATTGGTGCGGACGCTGGCCGCAAAACCGTCGCGCTTATTTCCGACATGAACCAGCCGCTTGGCCACGCCATCGGCAATGCGCTGGAAGTGAAAGAGGCCATTGCCACGCTGCAAGGGGATGGCCCGGCCGATTTTTGGGCGCACTGCCTGGAAGTGGCGGCCCATATGCTGCTGCTGGCCGGGAAGGCAGATAACCTGGATACAGCTAAAGAATTGGTCACGAAAGTGCGCAATAACGGCCGTGCCCTGCAAAAATTCCGCGACATGGTGACGTTGCAGGGGGGCGACGGCCGTCAGGTAGATAACCCCGATTTGCTGCCCAAAGCGCGACTGGTGGAGCCTATTCTTGCACCCCAAACAGGCACGGTGGCGGCCATTGATACGGCGGCTGTCGGGTGGGCGGCCGTGCATCTGGGTGGTGGCCGGTTGGTTAAAAGCGACCAGATTGACCATGCGGTGGGTTTCATCCTGCGCGCCAAAGTGGGCGACCAGTTTGAAGCGGGCGAGTCTCTGGGCGAAATTCATGCCAACGATGCGGACAAGCTGGCCCATGCACGGCAGGAATTATTGGCAGCAATTCAGTGGGCAGAGGGTGAGGTACGGCCGTTGCCCCACTTTTATTCGTGATCTAGTGTTTTTGTGTCTTTGTGCTTAAGTTTCTTAATCACACAAACACTAAATCACACAAACACTATGAAACTCGGCTTGGTACTTGGTGGGGGCGGGGCCAGAGGCGCGGCGCATATTGGCGTACTGCTGGAATTGGCGCGGCTGGGGGTGCAGCCAGACCTGGTAGTGGGCACGAGCATAGGCGGTCTGCTGGGGGCGCTGCTGGCCGCCGGGCAGTCGGCCGAGCAGATGCTGGACTTTTTCCAACAATTTAATCTGGAACAGCTATACCGCCCCGCCGATTTGCGCATTCCAGCATTGGTCAGCAACCGGCGCGTGGAAAAACGGCTGGAGCAGACGATTGGCCGCCCCACTTTTGCCGACCTGAAAATCCCCCTGGCGGTGGTGGCTACCGACCTGGTTTCGCGCCAGGAGGTAGTGTTGAAGGAAGGGGACGTGATTACGGCCGTGCTGGCCACCATTGCCATCCCCGTCGCCCTGCCCCCGGTGGAGATGGGCGACATGGTGTTGGTGGATGGCGGCGTGAAAAACAACACCCCGTTTAATGTGGCGCGGCAGTTGGGGGCGGAGTATGTATTGGCCGTAGACCTGACGAACACGGAACCTTATGCGCCGATGCAGCGACGCTACGGCCGTACCGGGCCACTCACCAAAGCGGCGGAACTGGTGCAGCGCAATGAACTATGGTGGGTGCTGGCGGCCACACTGGATGTGATCACCGCCCAAACGATGGAAAAACACCTGGCCGAAAACCCACCCGACCTGCTCCTGCAACCGGAAATTGGCACCATTGGTCTGTTCGATTTTCATCGCTGGCAGGAAGGCGTATCGGCGGGGCGCACGGCCGTGTGGCAGGTTGAGCACGTGTTACAAGAGGTTATCGGTAAACGGTAATCGCTCATCAGCATTTGGTTGGGCATTACAAATTGCGGTTGAGAGAGATGCAGTCCGCAATCAAGGCAGGCAAATTGGGGGCGGTAAAGGTGATACCCGGCGCAGGCAGACGATTGTGTTTAATATGAGGGGCCTCGTGGTAATGGTGTGGAAATGTTGTGGCTAATTTCGGATTTTCTGGGTGAGGCTGGGCGTCATACCAGCGGATTTTTTCGCCCTCAGCATACACAGCATAGCTGTAGTCCAGGATTTCACCATCACTCAGGTCGAGATATTCAAATATCCGCAGTTCGAGGCCATTAAGGAAATAGACGCTGCCCCGAATGAAGGCTGTTTGGGCGCTGTTGGTATACAAATGTACGGTTGAGTGCGATATTTCAGGATGTTGCTCTGCTAATGAATAGAGCAATTTTTCATAATCAGCAGCGGAAAAGGTGGTCATGAATTCACAGTCAAGAAAGGCTCGGCCGGACGTAAGCGTAACAGGGAACCATTTTGTTGCTTTAAGGCAGTTACTCGTTCATCAGAAATCTGTTTTAGAGCGGATTGTCGCTTGGACCACAGTTTATAATGACCGGCCCATTCAGCGAATTCTTCACCATGTTCGCCATCATCCAGTAACCCGTGACTGTATAATTCATAGAAATGCGCTGAACTGAGCCAGTAACGGCGTTCAAATTTATGCAAACCCTGTTCAGCAACTTGCAGGTCTTCCAAAATATCGCTTAATGTTAGAGTTGTCATATCCTTACCTCATTTGAATGATCAGGCAAACCCATCTTACTAGCAGACAGATGGCAAGTCAATTTATACCAAAGTGTAAGCGAAATGCAGACAAGAGGAGGCAGAGATGATCGCACTGGGCATAGACATTGGCGGGTCGGGCATTAAGGGGGCGCTGGTGGATACGGAGACGGGTGAATTGGTTAGCGAGCGCATCCGTATGGATACACCCAATCCGTCTACACCGGCGGCGTGTATTCAGGTCATTCGCCAGATCACGGAGACGCTTAATTATCGCGGGCCGATGGGGGTGGGCAGTCCGGGTATTGCCATCCATGGGGTGCTGTACAGTGCCGCGAACATTGATAAGGGGTGGATTGGGTTCAATGCGCAGGAAGCGATTGCGCGGGAGACGGGCTGCACGGCCGTTGTCCATAACGACGCCGACGTGGCGGCCGTAGCCGAACACCATTTTGGCGCGGGGCACAACCAGCCGGGGGTGGTGATGATGTTCACGTTAGGCACGGGGATTGGCTCGGCGATGTTTGTGGACGGCCGTCTCGTCCCCAACCTGGAACTGGGCCACCTCTACCTGCGCAGCATGAAAATGGACGCCGAAAATTACACCTCTGACCGCATCCGCGCCGAACGAAAATTAAACTGGAAAAAGTGGGGTGAACGGCTGGATGTCTATTTCCGGCACATTGAATTCCTCTTTTCGCCAGAACTGATCATCATTGGTGGCGGGGTGAGCAAAAAACACGACAAGTTCCTGAAGTACATCAAAACACGGGCCAAAATAGTGCCGGCAGAACTGCGGAACGAGGCGGGGATTGTGGGGGCGGCGGTAACGGCCGTATCGTTTCATTGACATGTTTTGGCTTGCCTGCTAAACTCCTTAGTAAGTTTAATAAACTTACAAAGATAAGTGAGCGGGCAAACCGATGGAAAAAGCCACCCACCAACTGACCAAACAACATAACTCTCGTCTCATTTTGAAGATGATTTATAACCAGCAAGAGATTAGCCGGGCGGATATTGCCCGCGAGACGAGCCTGACGCGCACGACCGTTTCCAGCATTGTGGCCGATTTGATGGACGAGGGGTTGGTACTGGAAACCGGCCATGGCCCCTCGATTGGCGGCAAACCACCGCGTTTACTGCGGCTGGCGGAGGGGGCGCGGCAGTTGCTCTGTCTGGATTTGAGCGCCAGCTATTTCCGGGGGGCGCTGGTCAATTTGCGGGGAGAGATTGTGCGGCGGGTGGATGTGGCTGTAGACGGCCGTACCGCCACCGCCGCCCTCGCCTTAGTCCACGACCTGCTCGGCCAACTACTGGCCCAAACCAACGCCCCCATTTTGGGCATTGGCATCGGCACGCCTGGCCTGGTGGACGCCACTGGCGGCATTGTTCTGGATGCGGTGAACCTGGGCTGGCATGAGTTACCGCTGCGCACTTTGCTGGAAGCGCAATATGGCCTGCCCGTCTACGTGGGCAATGACAGCCATGTGGCCGCGCTGGCCTCTTACTCCTTTGACCCCCATGAAACGGACAATCTGGTGTTGATCAAAGCCGGGCGTGGCATTGGCGCGGGCATTGTGTTAGGTGGGCAGTTGTATGTGGGCGATGGCTTCGGTGCGGGTGAGATTGGGCATGTAAGGGTAGTAGAAAATGGGGAGTTGTGCAGTTGTGGGAATTGCGGCTGTCTGGAAACGGTGGCCAGCATTCGCGGCATTTTGCAGCAAATGGCCACCTACACAGGCCAACCTGCTCCCACGTGGGAAGAGGTGCTGACGGCCGTGCAACAGGGTGACAGTGTGGCCCAGGCCGTTTTGCAGCAGGCAGGGGCACACATGGGCACGGCCGTTGCCTACCTGATCAGCATCCTCAACGTGCGCCAGATTGTGATTGCCGGGCAAATGGTTCGCGCCGGTACACCATTTTTGGTGGGTCTACAAACGGCCGTGAACCAACGTGTGCTGCCGGCGATGGCCGCTGGTACCCAAATCAGTTACACCACATTGGGGGATGATGTCGTGTTGATGGGCGCGTCAGCCCTGGTATTGAAGCAGCAGTTGGGCGTCATTTAACGTCGCCCCGGTTGGTGACGCCAAAGGAGCCGCCAATGGCAATGAACTGAAAACGATCCAGCACATTGACAATTGATAGACAGCTAATTTTGTTCGTGTACGGAGCAGCATAGCAGCGGGTTGAAGTAAGCATCGCCCGTAGAGGAGGTTCACATGAAAAGCAAATTCTCCGCTACCGTCATGATGATTTTTATGTTTGCGGCGCTATTTTTACTGCTCAATTTGAGCCGGGTGCAGGCCCAAAGTGCGCCTCAGTGGCAACCATACACAGCTTATGCGACGAACAGCCTGGTGAGTTACCAGGGCGTGACGTACCGTTGTCTGCAAGGGCATACAACCTTGCCCGGTTGGGAACCGCCAAATGTCCCGGCTTTATGGCAGCCGGTATCTGGCAACCCTACCGTGACCGCGCCGCCACCGACGGCAACAGCCACTTCCCTGCCACCCACCGCTACCTCACCAGGGAACACGGCCACGCCAACAGGTGTGCCGCCTACGGCCGTGCCCCCCACTCCAACCCCAGGCAGCGGCGGTTGTACGGCGCCGGCCTGGCAACCATCGGCCATTTACACTAATGGGCACCAGGTTTCACACAACGGCCGTCAATGGCAGGCGAAATGGTGGACACAGGGCGAAGAGCCGGGCACGACCGGGCAGTGGGGTGTATGGACAGATTTAGGCCCCTGCACCATTGTGCCTACGAGTACGCCGGGGCCAACCAACACGCCCTTACCGACCAATACCCCTGGCCCGTCACCCACGCCTTGCCCCGATTGTGGCGGGGATAAAGAAGTGGTGGCTTATTTTACCCAGTGGGGTATCTACGGCCGTAACTATCATGTCAAGAATATCGTCACCAGCGGCTCTGCCGAGGACATCACCGTCATCAACTATGCCTTTGCCAACATCGTCAACGGGGAATGTATTATGACCACAGCCCCTGGTGTAATGGACGCCTATGCCGACTACCAAAAAAGCTACAGCGCCGCCGACAGTGTGGACGGCGTCGCCGATACCTGGGATCAACCGCTGCGCGGCAACTTTAACCAGCTAAGAAAACTGAAACAGATGTATCCGCACATCAAGATACTCATTTCCATCGGCGGTTGGACCTGGTCAAAGGGCTTTTCCGATGCGGCGCTGACGCCGCAGTCCCGACAGCAGGTGGTGGAATCGTGCATTGACATTTACATTCACGGCAATTTGCCGGTACAGGATAATGCCGGTGGGCCAGGCGCAGCTGCCGGTGTGTTTGATGGCATTGATATTGATTGGGAATATCCGGCAATGCCAGGGGACCCCGGCACGCCTTACCGCCCCGAAGATACAGAAAATTTCACGCTGCTGTTGCAAGAGTTCCGCACCCAATTAGATGCCATTGATCCCAATTTGCTGCTGACCATTGCCTCGCCGGCCGGGGTGGACAAGTATGAAAAGATTGAATTGGACCAAATTCACCAATACCTGGATTGGATCAACATTATGACCTATGACATGCACGGCGGTTGGGAGAATGTAACCAATTTCCATGCCCCGGTGTACCCGTCGCCTCAAGACCCCTCTGTTTATCCGGCTAACACGTATTCCATAAACACGGCCGTGCAAGCCTACCTGGCCGCGGGCATACCGGCTAATAAGATCATCGTTGGGGTGCCCTTTTACGGCCGTGGCTGGCAAGGGGTGAACAATACTAACAACGGCCTCTATCAACCGGCCAGCGGCCCGGCTCCCGGTACCTATGAGGCTGGCGTTGACGATTACAAAGTGTTGAAAAACTTGACCTATCCTCAGTACCGTGATCCCATTACCGGCGCTTTCTGGATTTTCAACGGCTCCGTTTTCTGGAGCTATGATGATCCTGTTTCCATAGCCAACAAGATGAATTATGTCAACAGTTATGGGCTGCGCGGGGCAATGGTCTGGTCGTTGGACGGAGACGATGCCAATGGTACATTGATGACGGCCGTGCGTAACGGATTAGGCAATTGATAAAAAACCATAACCGTACACGTATTGGAACCTCCCTCACCCCTGCCCAGTTTGTATGAGGCAGGGGTGAGGCAACCCCTTTTAGGAATCATGGTTTATTTGTAACGGGAGAAAGGGTGATATGATTGCAATCTGGGACAAAACAACCACAACAGACAATTTTGTAACGAATATGATTGAGGACAGAAACAGTATCGTAACCACTACAACTGCACATGTGGGCCACAAATTGTTGTTAGGCTTCGTGGGCACGGAACCACCACCGCACATTTTGCGCTGGTTGGCAGCACGGCCGTTGGGCGGCTTTACCCTCTTTCGTTATCGGAACGTAGAAAATCCCTGCCAGGTGCGGCAGTTGACCACAACTTTGCAACAAGCGGCCCAGGCAGCCGGGTATCCACCCTTGCTCATTGGCGCTGACCAGGAAGGCGGGCAGCTAAATGCCCTGGGGCCGGCCATGACCCCCTTCCCCGGTAACATGGCGCTGGGCGCGGTGGGCGACCCTGACCTGGCCTTTCGTGTGGGGTTGGCATTGGGGCGGGAATGTGCCGCTTTGGGCGTTAATGTCAATTATGCTCCCAGCTGCGATGTGAACAGCAATCCACAAAACCCGGTCATTGGTGTGCGCTCCTTCGGTGAAAACCCCAAACTGGTGGGCGAATTGGCGGCAGCGATGGCGCAAGGCATTCAAGCAGCGGGTGTGGTCAGCGCCGCCAAACATTTTCCGGGGCATGGCGATACCGTTTCCGATTCGCATCATGGCACCCCGGTGGTGCCACATGAGGAAAAACGGCTGTGGCAGGTGGAGCTACGGCCGTTCCGCACCGTCATTGAAGCAGGCGTGCGTATGGTAATGACTTCCCATGTGGGACTACCGGCACTGCACGACGGCCGTGTGCTGCCCGCCACCCTCTCCCCCACCATCTTACAAGGGCTGCTGCGCCAGAAGCTGGCTTTTCAGGGCGTGATCGTCAGCGACGCGATGGACATGGCCGCCATCACGCAAGGTGCGGGGCTGGCAGACGATGTGCTCCGGGCTGCCCAGGCTGGCGTGGATATGCTGTTGATGACCGATGACCCAACGGCGCAAGAGAGTGCCTATCACGCCCTGGTGGATGGTCTGGAAACTGGCGTTATCAGCCCGACGGCCATGAACCATTCTGTGCAGCGTATTCTGGCCCTCAAACAATGGATAGCCGGGCAAAGGCAGCCGGAACTGGCGGTCATTGGCTGCGAAGAACACCGCCGCCTGGCGCAAGAAGTCGCCAACCGTGCGGTGACGTTGGTGCGGGACGAGGCCGGATTGCTGCCGCTGCGCCTGCCGGTGGACGGCCGTGTCATGCTCATCCTGCCCACCTTCCAAAATCTGACCCCCGCCGACACCTCCGCTTCCGAAAAGCAGACGTTAGGGGTGGCGCTGCGCCAGTATCACCCATATGTGGATGAATATGTGATCCCGCAGCAGCCGGACGAATCCACCATTAGCATCTTCCGCGAGCGGGCGGCACACTATGATCTGGTCATCGTGGGCACCATTGAAGCGACGCGCCAGCCGGGGCAGGCGGAACTGGTGAATAGGCTGTTGGATACGGCCGTGCCCTTGATCACCATCGCCCTGCGCACCCCCTACGACCTGATGGCTTACCCCCGCGCCCGCACCCACCTTTGCACCTACAGTATCCAACAACCGGCCATGCACGCCCTGGCGGCGGCATTGTGGGGAGAAATTGCGTTTCAGGGTAAACTGCCGGTGCGGATCCCAGAGGTAATTGAGTAAAACGTTGACATCAGACTCCGCTCGGAATGACAGCAAGATGTGAAAGCCAAGAATACTGAATGGAGCATTTAACAGCTGACCGGCCATGATTATCAGCAACTTAATTATTGTTCGCATCCCACATTTATGTTAATTATTCAGGCAAACGTGTTGACTCCTGATGGAGTGCTTCAAGATAGTGTGGTGGTGGTGGAAGGTGGCCGTGTCACGGCCGTATCCCCCACATCCCCCGCACCGCCAACCATCCATGCGCCCGGTCATTTTCTTGCGCCCGGTTTTATAGACTTGCAATTCAACGGCGCGTTTGGGCTGGATTTTACGCAGCAGCCGGAGACGATTTGGGAGGTGGCGGCGCGGCTGCCACAGTACGGCGTGACCGGCTTTTTACCAACGGTGATCACCTCGCCGCTGGCAACGGTGCAAAAGGCACAGGCGGTTTTGGGGCAACGGCCGTCCGCCTTTTCTGGCGCAGAACCATTAGGGCTGCATCTGGAAGGGCCATTTCTCAATCCGCTGAAAAAGGGGGCACACAATCCCCAATACATGCAACTGCCCACCCTGGCAGCAGTGGCCGATTGGTCGCCGGAAACGTTGGTACGGTTGGTAACGTTGGCCCCCGAACTGCCCGGCGCGCTACCCGTCATTGCGGCACTGGCCGAACGCGGCGTCATCGTCAGCGCCGGCCACAGCATGGCGACCTTTGCTGAGGCCAAAGCCGGGTTTGCTGCCGGGGTGCGTTACGGCACCCACCTGTTTAATGCCATGCCCGGTCTGCACCACCGCGAGCCGGGGCTGATTGGCGCTCTGCTAGAGGATGAGCGGGTGGTCATGGGCATTATTCCTGATGGTATCCATGTGCATCCGGCGCTGTTGAAAATGGTCTGGCAGGCCGCCGGGGCGCGGCTGAATGTGGTCACGGATGCGATGGCCGCATTGGGAATGCCACCCGGCGCATATGACCTGGGTGATTTCCAGGTGACGGTAGATGAGGTGACCTGCCGCCTGCCGGATGGTACATTGGCGGGCAGTATCTTGGGTATGGATACGGCCGTGCGCAATCTCATCACCTACACCGGCTGTACCCTGGCCGAAGCGGTGGCTGCGGTTACGGCCGTGCCCGCCGATTTGCTGGGTCTGGGACAACAAAAAGGGCGCATCGCTCCCGGCTACGACGCCGATCTGGTATTATTGACACCTGATTTACAGGTAGCGATGACCATTGTTCAAGGTAACGTGGTCTATAACGTGATACGTGAGTGACAGGTCACGCATCACGCATCACAAAAACCCATGTCTCTTTACGAAGAAATCCACTCCCAACCAGATGTTTTGCAACACAGCTATGAACAGAACGTGACGGCCGTGCAAACCATTGCCCAGGAATTGCGTCAGCGCCAGATTCATTACGCTTTTGTGGCCGCACGGGGCACGTCGGACAATGCTGCCCGTTACGCCAATTACCTGTGGGGGGCGTATAATCAGTTGCCGGTAGCCCTGGCTGCGCCGTCCCTGT